>NZ_JALQDQ010000040.1:0-333914 GCF_023631105.1 Caballeronia sp. AZ10_KS36
GTGAACTTCGCGTGCGCGGAGGCCATGAAGGCGGCCATTTCCTCGTGGCGCGCCTGAATGAATTCGATCTTTCCGTTGGCGCGGTTCAGCGCGCCGAACACGCCGTTGATGCCGTCGCCGGGATAGCCGTAGATGCGGCGCACGCCCCAGGCATAGAGGCGGTCGACAAGGAAGTCACCCACCGTCGGGCTCGTCATTTGATTCTCCGGGAAAGGGATGCGATCGGTGTCACCTTACGTCGTGATTCGCTGGTGCGAAGACGCGGTGACAGCGTTGGTGTCTGGCACGTCGCAACGAACGTGCCGTTGGCGCGCGAGGCGTCTGGAGGGCCGTTTCGTTTCGATTGCGGCTGCCGAAGGGACGCACCCACGAGCGTCGCAATCGAAGACTTGATTCACACAGTCGCGGTAATGAGTGCATGCCGTTGCACGCATTTTCAAAACGTTGAAAGTTCGTCACAGCGTGACATATTCGGCAGGGCAGCGCGAACGGTGTGGGGCGTCCCGACCGAATTGCAATGAAAGGCATTTGACGGGAACGAGCGCATCCAAACGTAATTTGATGCTTGCAGCTATTCACTCGACGCCTGAGACAATGGCGTGAGCGATGTGTGTGATGAGAATCGCCAGGCCTTCGGTATGCGCATTTCTAGAACGAGCGTTCGAAAACGCCCGATCCGCATTGCCGTCGCCCGGCGGTGGAGCGGCATCATACTCACTGCCGCTTCGCTGCCTCCTTCTTGAGCTTCTTCGCTTCCTTCTTTTCTTTCGGTGTCTTGGTGGCGGCTTTCTTCTGCGCCTTCTTTGCATCCTGTGTTTTGCTCATGATGTCCTCGCGGTGTACGGTGTTCGACCAGTGTACGACGTGATGCGCTCGGGCATCACAGGAACGACGAGCCGCGATGCCATTTCGTCAGACACAGGCGCACGCCGAGCGTCATGCCGCGAGTCGGGGAAACACCATGCTTCCCCCGCCGCCGATGATGCATACTTGACTCGGCCGACGGCGACGCTGCGACCGTTATGGACCGCATCGGCAAGTGAAAGCGTGCCCCGACTCACTCTAGGAGACTGCGATGAAACCGCTCTTGTTGAAGGCGTGTCTATGCGCGCTTACGCTGGGCTCTTTCGGGTTCGCGTACGCGGCAGGAACCAGCGATGCAGCGTCCTCCGTCGATACGGGCAAGGCGAGCGGTCGCGTCAGCGGGCAAGGATCGGCAGGCGGCATGCAGCCCGCTACGCCCGGCGGCACCGCCGACACTTCAGCAGGGAACGCACGACCGGCCGCACAAGGCTCGGCAGGCGGCATGCAGCCGGTGACGCCGGGCACCAGTCAAGGCACCGGTGACGGAAAAGCCAAAGCGGGAACCGAATAGCAACTCTTTAGAGCGATCTCCACAAAGAGCGCCACCGCGCTTTGCGCATCATCGCGTTCTGGAAGTGGCTCGTTAAATTGCCTATGCTTTCTCCGGGTTCCGGACTATTCATGCGGCCGCTCACAGCCGACACACCCGACTCATACGCGAAGAACGAAAACGAATAGGGAGACGTCATGACAGGCTATTCCCGCGTTTTGCTTGGTTCGATAGCAGTCTGTATCGGCGCTTGGGGGACATCGACAGCGCTTCCCGCCCGCGCGGCCGACGAGATCCAGAACACCAACACGACGGAATCCGCGCCCGTTCCCGCTTCGTTGCGGCCCATATCGCAAGCACAGCTCGATGCCGCCGCGAACGACAGCGCGTCGTGGTTGCATTCCAACGGATCGTATTCCGAAACACGTTATGCGCCGGCCAGTCAGATCAATCGCTCCAACGTGGCGAAGCTGAGACCCGCTTTCATCTTCCAGACTGCCGTCATGGAGTCGATGGAAACCGCGCCGATCGTGTCCAATGGCGTCATGTTCCTGACGACTTCGTATAACCACGTCTATGCCATCGACGCTGTCAGCGGCAAGGAGTTCTGGCATTACAAGCACAAGATGGGGCCGGTGACGACCTTCTGCTGCGGGCCGAATAATCGCGGCGTTGCGATATCGGGCGACCGGCTGTACATGGGCACGCTCGACGCCAAGCTCGTCGCGCTCGACGCGAAGACGGGCAATCTCGTCTGGTCATCGCAGATCGCTGACCCCGAGGACGGCTACTCGGAAACGATGGCGCCCGTCGTGGTGGACGGCAAAGTGCTGATCGGCACGAACGGCGGCGAATACGGCATACGCGGTTTCGTGAAAGCGTTCGACGCGAATTCCGGTCAATTGCTCTGGACGTTCTACACGATTCCCGATTCCGGCAGCGAAGGCGTCTGGGCCGAGAACGACGCGGTTGGCCGCAACATGAAGCGCGATATCGAAGCGGAGAAGAAGACGCTCGCGGACAAGGGCCGCGACTTCGAGAAGACGCTCGGCGGCGGCGTATGGATGGCGCCGGCGGTGGATCGCGCGACGCGCACCGTATATTTCGTCGTGGGCAATCCCTCGCCGGACCTCTACGGCGCGATTCGTCCTGGCGACAATCTCTATACCGATTCGCTCGTCGCCATCGATCTCGATACGGGCAAGTACAAGTGGCACTACCAGTACATCGCGCATGACGTATGGGATCTCGATGCGGTCAGTCCGCCCATTCTCATCGACGTGAAGGACAAGAACGGGCAGATGGTTCCCGCCATCATTCATGGCGGCAAGACAGGCTTCGTGTACGTGCATGATCGCCGCGACGGACACATCATCCGCATTTCGGAAGCGATGATTCCGCAAGAGGGCGTATGGACGCTGCCGACTCCCACAGGCGCGCGCATGTTGCCCGGCGCAAACGGCGGCGTCGAATGGTCGCCCATGGCGTTCAACCCGCAGACGCGCATGGCTTACGCGGCGAACCTGCATCAGCCGATGACGTATCAGGTGGAAGACGCAGCGTATCCCGGCGGCAAGCTGTGGCTCGGCGGCGCGTTCAAGACCATTCCAGGCGAGCAGCAATGGGGCAGGCTCGTCGCGGTGAATGTCGATACAGGCAAGATCGCGTGGGGATACAAGACGGATCAGCCATTGATCGGCGGCGTGCTCGCGACCGCGGGCGGGCTCGTGTTCAACGGCGAGGGCAACGGTCTTTTCCGCGCGTTCGACGCCTCGACGGGCCGCAAGCTGTGGGAGTTCCAGTGCGGCGCGGGCGTCAACGCGCCGGCCGTGTCGTACATGGTGAACGGCAAGCAATACATCGCGGTCGCGGCGGGCGGCAATACGCAACTCGACTTCAAGCGCGGCAACAGCCTGCTCGTGTTTGCGTTGCCTTGAGCATGTTGCCGATGATGATGCTTCCGCGGATACGCAAGACGGCCGCGATCGTCGCGTGCGTGGCGCTTTCGCTGCCCTGTCTCGCGCATGCCGATGCACAAGCGGGCGCAGCGAAAGCCGCCGTATGCGCGGCGTGTCATGGTCAGAACGGCAATTCGACGAGCGGCGATTATCCGTCGCTCGCGGGGCAGTCGTCGCGCTATATCTTCCTGCAACTGCGTGACTTCAAGGCGGGCCGCCGCAGCGACCCGCGCATGTCGCCGATGGCGGCGAATCTTTCATCGGAAGACATGCATGATCTCGCCGACTACTTCGCCGCGCAGACGCTCGCGCCGACCGACTTCAAGGCGGACCCGGTGAAAGTGGAAGCAGGCAAGAAGAAGTCCGACGAAGTGCTCTGCACCATGTGTCATCTCGGCGGCTTCAAAGGGCAGAACGAGATACCGCGCGTGGCCGGTCAGCAGTATGCGTATATCGTGAAGCAGTTGCAGGACTTTCGCGCGAAGAAGCGCACGAACGATGCAGGCAATATGACGAGCGTGACCAAGAACCTGACCGACGCGGATATCGAGAATCTCGCGAACTACGTCGCCAATCTGCAATGATGCTGCGATTCACACGCACCTTTCTTCTGGCGTGCGCGGCCGTCGCGTCCATGCCGCAAGCTCGCGCCGATACCGACGCATACGCGCTAAACGAACGGCTGCTGATCGCGACGCGCAATGGCGATGCGCAAGCCGTCGCGCAGATGCTCGATCAGGGCGCGAAGATCGATTCACGCAACCGCATCGGCGACACGCCGCTTATCAGCGCGTGCAAGCGCGGCATGACGCCGCTTGCGCGCATGCTGATCGAGCGCGGCGCGAACGTGAATCAGGCCGACGTGCAAGGCATTACGCCGATGATGGCCGTCGCGTTCGACGGCAACGATGAAATCGCGGCGCTGCTCATCGCGCATCACGCCGATACGGCAGCGACCGATCGCGTCGGCAAGACCGCAATGGAATATGCCGCGGGGCGCGGACACACGGCGATCGTGCAACGTCTGCTCGATGCGGGTGTCGATGTCAACGCCGCGTACCACAACCATCTGACCGCGCTCATGTGGGCGGCGGGCTACGATCAGGCGCAGACCGCATCGATGCTGCTCGCGCGCGGCGCGGATCGCGATCTGCGTGATGATCGCGGCAAGACGGCGCTCGATATCGCGGAAGAGACGCGTTCGGTGCATGTGTCGGCGTTGCTCAGGGCGCAGTGAGGACAGGTCTCAGGAGACGGAGACCCCGAGCAGATGCCCGACGCCGAATGTGAACGCAGCGGCGGCAAGTCCGATCACAATCTGACGCGCGGCGGAGAAGACCGTGCTGCGGCCATTGAAGAGAGACGTGAACATGCCGATGGCCGCGAGCGCCAGTATGCTCAGTGCGATGCATTGAACGATCGCGGGCCGTCCAGACGACCACAGGAACGGCATCGCGGGAAACACGGCTCCCGCCGAGAACAGGCAGAACGATACGGCAGCCGCGGACCACGGGTTGCCGCCGAGTTCGGCCGGGTCTAGGCCGAGTTCTTCGCGTGTGAGCGCATCGAGCGCCTTGTCCTTGTCGCGCATGATCTGTGACGCAACGCGGCTTGCTTCCTCGCCATCCAGACCCTTCGCCCGATAGATCATGCGAAGCTCGTGCTCTTCGGCTTCCGGCGTATGTTCGAGTTCGTCGGCTTCCCGTTGAATCTGTGTGCGAGCGAGTTCACGCGCGTTCGTGACCGACAGCCACTCGCCGAGCGCCATCGAACACGCGCCCGCGATGATTCCCGCCAGCGCAGTCAACAGAATCGCTCGGTTGGGCGCGCCCGCGCCGGCCACGCCCATGATGAGGCAGAAGTTGGACACGAGACCGTCGTTGGCGCCGAGCACTGCTGCGCGCAGATCGTTGCCCGATGAGACGCCCCGGTGCCACGACTCGGCATCGGCTATTTCAGCGCCTTTCGTCGCGGCTTGTTTGCCTTCATTCGCTAGCGACTGCACGACGTTCGCGTGACGGTGCTCGTCGGCCGACATCGTTGCCGTATCGGGATTGCCTGCATATTTGTTTCGGTCGGCGAACTCGGACGCAGCAAGCGTCGGCAGCACGAAGCGCGCGCCGAACACATGAACCAGTCCCTGCATCAAGGCGGTTTTGAGAGCCGGTCCCGTGCGAGCGCGTTCGTGGTTGGCTTTGAGCTTGTCCGCCCAGACTTGCGCGTGCTGTTTCTCGGATGCCGCGAGTTCCGCGAAAATGCGCTTGCGGTCGGCTCGCACTTCGACGCGCGAGAGCGTCTCGTAGAGTGCCGCGCTGTGCAGTTCATCGGCAAGATTGGCGCGATACCGCTTCAATTCTTGTTTTGATGCCATGACGGTGTGCCTGCGGATCAGAAGCTCAAGTCTATCGCCGGCGCGCGACGCGGGCGCGAAAAGCCCTCGAACGCGCGCTGACCAAGAATGCCAATGGTTTGCATTCGTGCATGCATGCCGCGCCGTTAAGCGAGCCTTAAGGCGCGGCGTAACAGACTTTGGGGCTCGTCAAAGAATCGCGAAGGTCTTCCGGCTATTCTGCTATCTTCCGATGTCGAGCGCTTGACTGCCTCTCGAACTCCCCAGTCGCAACTTGTTCATGAACGTCGAACAAGCTGAGCGGCTCCCTTTACGGACATTGCACTATGCAACGCAAGCAACCTTCGAATGCCGCCATGACGGCGACGCGAATCGCGGCCGGCGACGACAGAACTTCGTACGACCGCGTGTCCATCACCCTGCACTGGCTGACCGCCGTTCTCGTGCTGGCGCAATTCATTCTCTCTCAGGTGTGGGGTTTCACGCCCCGGCCGACACGCCATCTTTTGATCGTCGCGCATATGTCCTTCGGCATCACGTTGTCGGCGGTGATCATCGCGCGCATTCTGTGGCGCGTGTCGCCCGGACATCAGGCGCCGGTCGCCTCGTCCGGATGGGCGGAGCTCGCGGCCAAGGGCATGCACTATCTGCTGTATGCGTTACTCGTTTCCGAAGCCGTGCTGGGCTTCGTGCTGAGATGGTCGGGAGACGAGTCGATGAGCTTCTTCGGCCTGCTGATTCCGCCGCCGTTCGCGCCGTTCAGCAAGGCGGCGCATCACAACATCGGTGAAGCGCACGAGTTCATCGGCTGGGCGATCATCGTGCTTGCGGCGGCGCATGCGGCTGCTGCGTTGTTCCATCACTGGTTCGTGCGCGATGCGGTCTTGACGCGCATGCTGCCGGGGCTTAAGCGACGTGACCTTTGAGCTGTCAATGCACGCTCGCCTTCGAAAAGACATTGATGATGACGACGCCCACTACGATCAGCGCAAGACCGAGAAAGGCGGGCGCATCCAGCTTGTGATGGAACACGAAGATGCTGACGCACGAGATCAGAACGATGCCTAGCCCGCTCCAGATGGCGTAAGCCAGTCCGACGGGAATCGTCTTCAGCACGATAGAAAGAAAATAGAACGCGCCGAGATAAAGGCAAGCCATCGCGAGCGTCGGGGCGAGCTTCGTGAACTGTTCGGACCTCTGCAGGCAAGTCGTTGCGCCGATCTCGAGCAGTATCGCGACCAATAATGCGCCATAGGCCGACGTCTTTTCGTGGGTCATGAGTTGCTCAGGGCTTCGTCGTCGAATGCAAGCTGCTGGCGAATCGAGTCGCCAGCAGCACTGTCTCAGTGATTCGCCAGATAAGCCTTGACCGCGGGCAGTCCCGGCTTTCCGTCGATCGTCGTCACGCCCGCGAGCCAGCCGTCGAGAATGGAAGGGTTGGCCTTCAGCCAATCGAGCGTTGCCTTGTTCGGGTCTTCCTTGTCCATGATGTGAGTCATGATCTGATTCTCCATCGCGGTACTGAAGCGAAGGTTCGAGAAGAGCTTCGCCGCGTTCGGGCAACGCGTCGCGTAGTCGGTCGGCTGCACCGTGTACACCTTCGCTTCACCGTAATTCGGGCCGAACACGTCGTCGCCGCCCGATAGATAGTTGATCTTCATTCGCACGTTCATGGGATGCGGCTCCCAGCCGAGAAAAACGATCCACTCCTTGTTTTGAATCGCCCGGTTGACCTGCACGAGCATGCCCGCCTCGCTGGATTCCACGAGCTTGAACTTGCCGAGACCGAACTGATTAGCCTTGATCATCTTGTCGATCAGGATATTCGCGTCGTTGCCCGGCTCGATGCCATAGATTTTGTACTGCAGCTTGTCCGCGTTCTTCGCGATATCGGAGAAGCTCTTGATCCCCGCTTGATAAACATAGTCGGGAACGGCGAGCGTATATTTCGCGCCGGTCAGATTGGGCGGGTTCACGACCTTGACAGACCCGGACTTGACGAACGGCTCGATGACCGGGTCCATCGAAGGCGACCAATAGCCGAGAAAGGCATCGATCTGTTTAGACTTCACGCCGGCAAACGTGATGGGAACCGAGGCGATCATCTTCGACGGCGCATAGCCCAGGCCCTGCAAGACGTTGGTCGTGAGCCCGGTCGTCGCGGCGATGTCGGTCCAGCCGATGTCGGCCATGCGAACAGTGCGGCAGCTTGCCGGGTCCGCCGCCTGCGCATTGACGGCGAAGCTGCTGGCGAAAACAAGTGCGAAGGTACTTGTCAGTCCGGCTACGAAGTGTCTCATCGCTGCTCCAGTTGGATGGGTTGATCGTGGAATTGCCGTTTCTTGGCGCTGTCAGCAATAAAATAAGGAGTATTGACTTTAGAAAGCGGCGGGATGCCCCGAATGCGGTCCGCGATCTTCTCCGCGAGCATGATGGTCGGCGCGTTCAGGTTGCCCGTGGTGATTTGCGGCATGATCGATGCATCCACCACGCGCAGGCCGCTCATGCCATGCACGCGTCCCTCGCCGTCGACGACTGCCATGTCGTCATAGCCCATCTTGCACGAGCATGAAGGGTGATATGCCGTTTCCGCCTTCGCGCGCACGAAGGCATCGAGTTCGCTATCGCTCATTGCATCGGCGCCGGGATGCAGCTCTTCTCCGCGATAGCGCGCGAGCGCCGGCTGCCGCATGATGTCCCGCGTGATGCGGATGCCGTCGCGGAACTCGCGCCAGTCGAGCGGATCGGCCATATAGTTGAACAGGATGCTCGGATGCGCGTTCGGATCGCGCGACTTGAGCTTCACGCGGCCCCGGCTCGGCGAGCGCATCGAGCCGACGTGCGCCTGAAAGCCGTGCATTTCGATGGGATTCGAGCCGTTGTAATTGATCGCAACGGGCAGGAAGTGATACTGGATGTTCGGCCAGAGATCGTCGTCGCGCGTGCGGATGAAACCACCCGCTTCGAAATGATTCGTCGCGCCGATGCCGGTTCCCTTGACCATCCATTCCAGTCCGATGGCCGGCTGGTTCCACCACTTCAGCGCAGGGTAGAGCGTCACGGGTTCCTTGCAGGCGTACTGCATGTACATCTCCAGATGATCCTGAAGGTTCTCGCCGACGCCCGGCAAGTCATGCACCAACGGAATCTCCAGCTCCTTCAGCCACGAAGACGGCCCCACGCCGGAACGCTGCAACAACTGAGGCGACGCAATCGCTCCGCAGCATACGAGCACTTCGCGGCGCACATGCGCCGTCTCGCGCTGCCCGCCATGCAGATAAGCGACGCCGATTGCGCGCTTGCCCGAAAACAGCACGCGGTCCGTTGCGGCATGCGTCACGATGGTGAGATTGGCGCGATGCCTCGCGCGGTCGAGATAGCCTCGCGCCGTGCTCGCGCGCCGGCCGTTGGCAGTGACCGTGCGATCCATCGGCCCGAAGCCTTCTTGCTGATAGCCGTTGAGATCGTCCGTGCGCGGATAGCCCGCCTGTACGCCCGCCTCCACCATCGCGGCGAAGAGCGGATTGTTGCCGGGCTTGCTCGTCGTCACGTGCACCGGGCCGTCGCCACCGTGGTATTCGTTCGGGCCGATATCTCGCGTCTCGGCCTTGCGGAAATACGGCAGGCAATCGAGATAGCTCCAGTTTTCGAGCCCCGGCATCGACGCCCAGTTGTCGTAGTCGAGCGCATTGCCGCGGATATAGCACATGCCGTTGATGAGCGACGATCCGCCGAGCCCCTTGCCGCGTCCGCATTCCATGCGGCGGTTGTTCATATGCGGCTCAGGCTCCGTTTCATACGCCCAGTTATAACGGCGACCTTGCAGCGGATACGCGAGCGCGGCCGGCATCTGCGTGCGGAAATCGAAGCGGTAATCGGGACCGCCTGCTTCCAGCAGCAGCACCGTCACGTCTTCGTCCTCGGTCAGACGGGACGCGAGCACGTTGCCCGCCGAACCCGCCCCGACGATGATGTAGTCGAACTCTCTCGCGCTCATCGGCATGCTCCTCAAAACACGGGTTGATACGGTCCGAGTTCCACTTGAACCGACTTGATGCGCGTATAGGCGTGCAAGGTGACGATGCCATTCTCGCGGCCGATGCCGGACTGCTTGTATCCGCCGACGGGCATCTCCGCAGGCGACTCGCCCCACGTATTGATCCAGCAGATGCCCGCATGCAGCCGATGCACCACGCGGTGCGCACGCGACAGGTTCTCGGTCACGACACCCGCCGCGAGCCCATAGACCGTGTCGTTTGCGCGCGCGATGACTTCGGCCTCGTCGTCGAAGGGAAGAATGCACATGACCGGTCCGAATATCTCTTCCTGCACGATGCGCATATCGTCGCGGCAATCCGCGAAGACGGTCGGCGCTACGTAGTTGCCGCGAGCGAATGCGCCATCGGTCAGACGCGCGCCGCCTGCAACGAGCCGCGCACCTTCGCGCTTGCCATCTTCGATGTAGCCGAGCACCTTTTGCATCTGCGCGGCGCTGACAAGCGGCCCGAAGTTCGTATCCGAATTCTCCGGCGCGCCGATACGAATGCGCTTCACGCGTTCCAACACAAGGCGTTCGTACTGCTCGGCGACATCGCGCTCGACGAACACGCGCGTGCCGTTGGTGCATACCTGGCCCGAGCTGAAGAAGTTCGCGCTCATCGCGATATCGGCGGCGCGTTCGAGGTTCGAATCGGCGAAGACGATCAGCGGCGACTTGCCGCCGAGTTCCATCGTCACGTCCTTGAGCGTGGAGCCGCCCGCGCGCGCCATCACCTTCTTGCCGGTCTCGATGCCGCCAGTGAACGATATCTTGTCGATGCCGGCGTGCTCCGCGAGCATCGCGCCGACGCGGGCATCGCCCTGCACCACGTTGAACAAGCCCGGCGGCGCGCCCGCTTCCGTGTAGATTTCCGCGAGCTTGAGCGCGCTCAAGGGCGTGACTTCGCTCGGCTTGAAGATCATCGCGTTGCCTGCCGCGAGAGCGGGCCCCGACTTCCAGCATGCGATCTGTATGGGATAGTTCCACGCGCCGATGCCCGCGCACACGCCGATAGGCTCGCGCCGCGTATAAACGAAGGACGCTTCGCGCAGCGGTATCTGTTCGCCTTCTATGGCCGTCGCGAGCCCCGCGTAATACTCGATGACATCCGCGCCCGTGACGATATCCACGGCGCGCGTCTCGGCGATCGGCTTGCCCGTATCGCGCGTTTCGAGCGCGGCGAGTTCGTCGTTGCGCGCGCGTAGCAAGTCCACCGCGCGACGCAGAATGCGCGAGCGTTGCATCGCCGTCAATGCGGCCCACTCCTGCTGCGCGGCCTGCGCTGACCGAACCGCCCGGTCGATGTCGGCCTGCGATGCCTGTTGCACGCGCGCGAGGGTTTCACCCGTGGCGGGATCGAACGTCTCGAAGGTTTCGCCGCTCGTTGCATCGACATATTCGCCGCCGATGTAAAGCCGTTGCTCGTCGAAAAGGGGCATCGCGTGCGTCTCCTGAGTGCGTTGAGGGGATCAGTCGCGTGGCTGGATCATGAGATCGATGTAGTCGTACGAGACGCGCAGCGCGCTCTTCGTATCGAACGGTTCGCCCGCGAGCGCGCCACGCAACCACAGCCCGTCGATGAGCGCCGCGAGTCCAGTCGCCGCGCGGCGCGCGGCAGCGCGGCTCAATACGCGCGAGAAGTCGGTGCAGAGGTTCGAGTAAAGACGGCGCGTATTCACGTATTGCAAGCGCCGCAGTTGTTCCTTGTGCATGCTTTCGGACCAGAACGCGAGCCACGTTTTCATGACCGGTCCGTTGACCTGCTCGACGTCGAAGTTCGCGGCGACGACCGCGCGCAGCTTCGAACGTGCATCGGGCTTCGCGGCCTTGCGCCGGCGCGAGGTGCCTTGCCACAGGGATCGCAACACATGGCGCATGGTCGCCTCCAGCAGCCCGTCCTTATCGCCGAAGTAATGGCTCACGATGCCCGTCGAGATCGACGCGCGCTGCGCCACGGTCGCGAGCGTGGCGCCCGTGAGTCCTACTTCGTCGATGGTCAGCAACGTGGCATCGATAAGTTGCGCGCGACGAAGCTCGCGCATTCCAAGCTTGGGCATGGTTGATCGACCTGTGAGAGCACGGCCGCCCTTGGCTTTACCAGAGCGTCGGCACATGCTACTTTTTTTATATTGAACGGTCAATCAACAAAAACGGCAAGAAAAACGCGAGCCGTTTGCGTCATACCTTTGCGTCAGACGATTGCATCGCACTCGTCCAGCAGCCAGTCCTGAAAGGCGCGCACGGCGGGCGGTTCTTCGCGTCGCGTGAGCAGCATGTAGCCGCGATCGGTGACGAGCGAGGTCTCACTCAACGCGACGAGCTGGCCCGTAGCGACCAGTTCGTCGATCAGCGGCGACCAGCCGAGCGCGACGCCCTGGCCCATGACAGCCGCATGCGCAACTAGGGCGTAGCTGTTGAAGGTCAGCCCGCCGTGCATCGGCGGCGCGGCCTGTCCGTGCGCGTCGAACCACGCGTGCCACGAGAGCCATCGCTCGGGTTGCGTGCGCGCGACGTGCAGCAGCGGCAGCTTCGAGAGATCGGACGTGTCGTGCGTTGCCGCGAACGTGGGGCTGCATACCGGCGTGACGCGCTCGGGAAAGAGCTTCACGGCCCGGCGCGCGCCCCAGTCGCCGTGCATGTCGCCGAACACGATGGCCACGTCCGCGGCATCGCCGGACGCACTCGGCATCTGCTGCGACGTGATGATCTTCACGTCGACATCGGGCATCAGCGCCTTGAATTGCGACAGGCGCGGCATGAGCCAGTAGGTGGCGAAGCCGAAGTCCGTCGACAAGGTGAGCGCGCGCTGGGTGGTGCGCGAGCGGATATCGCTCGTCGCCTGGCGGATGACGTCGAGGCCCTGACGCACCGCGTCGAAGAGGCGCGCGCCGTCTTCAGTGAGCGTCACGCCGCGATGGCCGCGCTCGAAAAGCGCCGTTCCGAGCGCTTCTTCCAGCTGCACAACGCGCTGACTCACTGCGGGTTGCGTCGAGCCGAGTTCGCGCGCAGCGGCCGTGAAGCTCGCGAGCCGCGCGGCGGATTCGAACATCAGCAGCGCCTGCATGGGCGGCAGGCGGTCTTGTCGCGGCATAACGGCTCCTTATGAGCGCATAACGAAATGTCGTCTTCACAGACGAAAATCGGACGGCAATAGTGGCGTTGCGCGAACAACCGGGCGCGCGGATTCCGGCATCCGATTCTATTCGAGGCGTGCTCCATGCTTGAAGCGAAACAAAATATCCTTGTTTTGATGGCCGATCAACTGACGCCGTTCGCGCTCGCCGCGTACGGCAATCGCGTGACGAAGACGCCGCACATCGACGCGCTCGCGCGTCGCGGCGTGGTGTTCGAATCGGCGTACTGCGCGAGTCCGCTGTGCGCGCCGTCGCGTTTCTCCTTGCTGGCGGGAAAGCTGCCCTCCAAGATCGGCGCTTATGACAACGCCGCCGAGTTTCCGTCCGAGACGCTGACCTTCGCGCATTATCTGCGCGCCGAGGGTTATCGCACGATCCTGTCGGGCAAGATGCACTTCTGCGGCGCGGATCAATTGCACGGCTTCGAGGAACGTCTCACCACCGACATCTATCCCGCCGATTTCGGCTGGACGCCCGATTGGCGCGACTTCGAAACGCGCCCATCGTGGTATCACAACATGAGTTCCGTCATCGATGCGGGTCCGTGCGTGCGCACCAATCAACTCGACTTCGACGACGAAGTGACGTTTACCGTGCGCCAGAAGCTCTTCGACATGGCCCGCGAGCGGCAAGCGGGCAAGGACGCGCGGCCTTTCCTGATGGTCGCGTCGCTGACGCATCCGCACGATCCGTATGCGATACCGCGCAAATACTGGGACATGTACCGCGATGAGGACGTGGACATGCCGCTTCATCGCGACTCGCTCGAAGCGAGCGATCCCCATTCGCGGCGTCTGCGTCACGTCTACGAAGCCGATCGCACGCCGCCGACCGACCAGCAGATCCGCAACGCGCGGCGTGCTTATTACGGCGCGGTGTCGTATGTCGATGACCAGTTCGGCGCCATTCTCGAAGCGCTGGAACAGGCCGGACTCGCGGACGACACCACGATCATCGTCACGTCCGACCACGGCGAGATGCTCGGAGAGCGCAACCTCTGGTACAAGATGACGTTCTTCGAAGGCGGCTGCCGCGTGCCGCTCATCGTGCATCGGCCGGGGCGCTTCGACGCGCATCGCGTAGCCGACTCGGTCTCGCATCTGGATGTGCTGCCTACGCTCGTCGATCTCGCGGCTAATGCGTCGCCGCGCGACTGGCCCGATGCCATCGACGGACGCAGCCTCATGCCGCATCTGACGGGAACGGGCGGCCATGACGAAGCAATCGGCGAGTATCTGGCCGAAGGCGCGATCGCGCCGATCGTCATGATCCGGCGCGGGGCGTACAAGTTCATTCATACGAAGGTGGACCCCGACCAGCTTTATGACCTCGAAGCCGATCCGTTCGAGCGCCGCAATCTCGCGGAGGACGAACGGCACCGCGCGCTGGTTGCCGCGTTTCGCGAGGAAGTGGCGCGCCGCTGGGACCTCGACGCGTTGCATCGCGACGTGCTGGCGAGCCAGCGCCGCCGTCACTTCCACTTTGCGTCGACCACGCGCGGGGTGATCCAGTCGTGGGACTGGCAGCCTCGCGTCGATGCGAGCCAGCGTTACATGCGCAATCATCTCGACCTCGACGATCTCGAAGCGATGGCGCGCTTTCCCGCCGTCGAGCATTGAAGCCGCTTGACCATCAACCGCACTCACCGACAGGAACGCAGATGAAAACAGTCCTATTTCAGGCAGTTTTATATAGCGCGCTCGGCTGCGCGGCGTCGGCCGCCTTCGCCGCCGATCCGCCGTCCTGCACGCAGGTGCGCATGGCCGATCCCGGCTGGACCGACATCGACGCGACCAACGCGATGAGCGGCATCGTGCTGAAGGCGCTCGGCTACCGGCAGGACGTCGCGAATCTCTCGGTGCCGATCACGTATCAGGGCTTGAAGAAAGGGCAGATCGACGTGTTTCTCGGCAACTGGATGCCGGCGCAAGCGCCGCTCGTGAAGCCGTTCGTCGACGAGAAATCCATCGACGTGGTGCGGCCGAACCTGACCAACGCCAAGTTCACGCTCGCCGTGCCGGACTATGTGGCGGCGGCGGGCGTGCATTCATTCGCGGACCTGGAGAAGAACGCGGACAAGTTCGACAAGCGCATCTACGGCATCGAGCCGGGCGCGCCGGCCAACCAGAACCTCAAGAAGATGGTGGACGACAAAGCCTTCGGTCTCGGGGAGTGGAAGGTCGTGGAATCGAGCGAAACCGGCATGCTGACGCAAGTCGAGCGCGCCATACGCGACAAGAAGTTCATCGTGTTCCTCGCGTGGGAGCCGCATTTGATGAACACGAAGTTCAAGCTCGTCTATCTCGACGGCGGCGACAAGTATCTCGGTCCCAACTTCGGCGGCGCGACGGTCAACACGGTCTCGCGCAGCGGCTACGAACAGCAATGCCCGAACGTCGGGCGTCTGTTCCGGCAGATGGCATTCAATGTCGATCTGGAGAACGGCGTCATTTCCGACGTGCTGGACAAGAAGCGGAAGATCGATTCGGCTGCAACCGATGCGCTCAAGCGCAATCCCGCGCTTCTCAAGACATGGCTCGAAGGCGTGACCACGGCTAACGGCGGCAACGGACTGGAAGCCGTTCAAAGCGCGCTTGGCGTGAAGTAACAGACTCACTGCGCCGACGCGTGCAGCGCGATCGCGTCGCAACTGAACACATTTGCGTCGCAATTAGTCGAGCCGCCACGTATATGGCAATTTACTTTACGTGTCGATCCACAATAAAAAGGACACGCTGATGAACACACCGAATGCCGTACAACGCCACGCACGACGCGCGTCGTGCATCACCGGTTTCGTCCTCGCAGCAAGCGCGTCCATCGCGCCTCTTCAAGCACAAGCACAAAGCAGCGTGACGCTCTACGGCATTCTCGACGCAGGCATTACCTATGTGAACAACACCGGCGGTTCGCATGTCGTCAAGTTCGACGACGGCATCTCCTACGGCAACCGTATCGGCTTTCGCGGAACGGAGGATCTCGGCGGAGGACTGCAAGCGGTCTTCGTGCTGGAATCGGGCTTCCATCTCGGCAACGGAAGCTACGCATTCGGCGGCGCGGAGTTCGGCCGTCAGGCGTACGTGGGTCTCGCGAGCAAAGAGTGGGGCCAGGTGTCGTTCGGTAATCAACTCGATATGACCGAAGAGTTCGTCTATCTGTACAACATCTCCGCGTGGGCGAGCGGCTATGCGATCCACCAGGGCGACTTCGACCGCATGAACGGCGACCGGCTGCCGAACTCGGTCAAGTTCCTGTCCAACAACTATGGCGGTTTCACGTTCGGCGGCATGTATTCGTTCGGCAACGTCGCGGGCAACTTCCATCGCAATAGCGCATGGAGCGTGGGCGGGCACTATGCTGCGAATACGTTTAACCTCGGCGTCGCCTATACGCAGTTGAATAACCCCAATGGCATCTATGCGTTCGATCCGTATGCGATGATCGGCGCGCATACGTTCCTCGGGCAGCCTGTCGTCAGCATCGATCCCGTGACGGGCGCGCGCACGGACCTCTACAGCACGAACGCGTTTCCCGTCGACAAGCAAGGCGCGCTCGCGATGGGCGCCGCGTGGACGATCGGCAATCTCATGGTGTCGGGCAATTTCACGTGGACGAGCATCAAGGGCTTGGGCGTGACGTCGTACATGCGAGTCTACGAGGCGGGCGCTTCGTATAACTTCAGGCCGGATATCGCGCTCTACGGCGGCTACCAGCACACGCGCTTCGAGGGCAATCACTGGAATCAGGGATCGCTCGGGCTGCACTATCTCTTGTCCAAGCGCACCGACGTCTATATCTCCGGCGATTATCTGCGTTCGTCCGGCCCGGTCGATGCGGTCATCGGCTACAGCTTCACGCCGTCGACGTCGAACACGCAGGCCGATGTGCGCGTCGGCATGCGGCACTCGTTCTGACGTCAGGCGGCCCGGGCGGTGATCGCGGCGCGCACGGCGCTGCGGTCCTGTCTCGGGCTCGCATTGAAGCGCGCCCGGTACGTCCGCGAAAAATGCGAAGGCGATTCGAAGCCGCACGCGACACAGACCGCGAGTATCGACATGTCGGTTTGCTGAAGCAGTTCGCGGGCGCGCGCGAGGCGCAGGCCGAGATAGAAATGCGTCGGCGTGTCCTTCAGCGCGGAGCAGAATAGCCGTTCGAGCTGTCGCCGCGTGACGCCGATGGAATCGGCCAGCGCATCGGGCGAAAGCGGCTCTTCCATGTGCTGCTCCATCACGCCGATCACCTGAATCAGCTTGCGGTTATGAATGCCGTAACGCGCGGCGATCTTCATGCGCTGATGATCGCTGCGCTGCCGGATGCGCCCGAGCACGAACTGCTCGGAGACTTGCGCGGCGAGTTCCGCGCCGTGATCGCGGGCGATGAGGTCGAGCATCAGATCAATGGATGCGGTGCCGCCCGCACACGTGATGCGTCGCGCGTCGATCTCGAAGATCTCCTGGCTCGTTTCGATGGACGGATACTGTTCCGCGAATGCCGCCAGCGCTTCCCAATGCAAGGTCGCGCGCTTGCCCGCGAGCAGCCCCGCCTCGGCAAGAATGAAACTCCCCGTATCGATGCCGCCGAGCGTCGCGCCAGCGCGATCCAGCTTGCGCAACCACTCGCCGATGCCGCGCGTGTACGCGGCCAGCGGCTCGAATCCCGATACGACGATGAGCGTGCGCGCATCGGCGGCTTCGTCGATGGAATGCTCCGCATTGAGCGAGATGCCGTTGCTCGCGACGACCGGCCCGCCATCGACCGAAACAATGTGCCAGCGGTACAGCTCGCCCCTGAAGCGGTTCGCGACGCGCAGCGGCTCGATGGCCGACATGAAGCCGATCGACGAGAACTGCGGCAGCAGCAGGAAGTGGAAGTCTTGAGGGACGGGCATCGAATGAAGGGCCACCAGTCAGCGATCCGTCACGCTATCAAGTGCAAAAAGCGCGCGCAATCGGGCGTGTCCCTGTAAACCCGCACGTCGCTCGCGGTCAATTCGTGGTCGCAATGAGGCGTTCCGGTGGTTTAATGCAGCGGTACTTTCTACACACGTTCTTTCGACGGTCACGCCACCATGAAACTTCGCCTGCTCTCGCTTCTCGTAGCATCCGCATGTGCCGCGCACGTCGCCTACGCGAACGACGATGCGACCTGCCGCACCGTGCGCTTCGTCGACATCGGCTGGACCGACATCACCTCGACGACGGCGCTCGCGTCCGTTCTGTTCGAAGGGCTCGGCTATACGCCGCGCACCACGGTCGCATCGGTGCCTATCTCGCTCGCGGGCCTGAAGAACAAACAGATCGACGTGTCGCTCGGCTACTGGTGGCCGGTGCAGGAAAAGGCGGTGCAGCCGTTTCTGGATGCCAAGAGCATCGACAAGATCGAGCCGCCCAATCTCTCGGGCGCCAAGGCGACGCTCGCGGTGCCGAGCTATGCGTACGACGCGGGCATCAAGAGCTTCGCCGATATCGCAAAGCACAAGGACGAACTCGATGGCACGATCTACGGCATCGAGCCCGGCAGCAGCGCGAACGCCAAGATTCAGAAGATGATCGACACGAACCAGTTCGGTCTCGGCGGTTTCAAGCTGGTTCAATCGAGCGAAGCAGGAATGCTCTTGACCGTGGAGCGCGCAATGCGCGAGAAGAAGCCGGTGGTGTTCCTCGCGTGGGAGCCGCATCCCATGAACATTCAGATGAAGATCAACTATCTCTCCGGCGGAGACGACGTGTTCGGCCCGAACTATGGCGAGGCGCGCGTCTATACGCTGACCAACCCGGATTTCCTCACGCGCTGCCCGAACGCGGGCCAGCTCGTGAAAAATCTGCGCTTCACTACCGACCTCGAGAACCGCCTCATGCAGCCGGTGATGAACAAGGAACGCCCCGCCGATGCAGCCAAGGCGTATCTCAAGCAGAACCCGCAAGTGCTCGATTCATGGCTCGCGGGCGTAAAGACTGTCGATGGAAAAGACGGTCTGCCCGCCGTCAAACAGTATCTCGGTCTCTGATTTTCGCCCCGGTGACGCGTTCACCGGTCTTTCGAAGTACTTAGGTATCCAGATAAACATGAACTACGAAGTCATCGTCACTTGCGCGGTCACCGGTGCGGGCGACACGACCAACAGGCATCCCGCGATTCCGGTGACGCCCAAGCAGATTGCCGACGCAGCCATCGAAGCCGCGCGCGCCGGCGCGACCGTCGCCCATTGTCATGTGCGCGATCCTCACACCGGACGAGGCAGCCGCGATCCCGCGCTCTACCGCGAGGTGGTGGACCGCATCCGTTCTTCGGACGTGGATGTCATCATCAACCTGACGGCGGGCATGGGCGGTGATCTGGAGATCGGTCCGGGCGAAGAGCCGATGCGCTTCGGCAAAGGCACGGATCTGGTCGGCGGCCTCACGCGTCTTGCGCATGTCGAGGAGTTGCTGCCGGAGATCTGCACGCTCGATTGCGGCACGCTGAACTTCGGCGATGGCGACTACATCTACGTCTCCACGCCCGCCCAGTTGCGAGCGGGCGCGAAGCGGATACAGGAGTTGGGCGTGAAGCCCGAACTCGAAATATTCGATACGGGGCACTTGTGGTTCGCCAATCAACTGCTCAAAGAGGGTCTGCTCGATGCGCCGCCGCTCTTTCAACTGTGCATGGGCATTCCGTGGGGCGCGCCGCCCGACACGGGCACGATGAAGGCGATGGTCGACAACTTGCCGCCCGGCGCGCATTGGGCTGGCTTCGGCATCGGCCGGATGCAGATGCCAATGGTCGCGCAGGCGATGCTGCTCGGCGGCCATGTCCGCGTCGGTCTCGAAGACAATCTGTGGCTGGATCGCGGCGTGCCGGCGAGCAACGGCACGCTGGTGCAGCGAGCCGTCGAGATCATCGAACGCCTGGGGGGCCGCGCGCTCACGCCCGCCGAGGGGCGCAGAAAACTCGGCCTGCCGGCGCGCGGCGAGCGTCCGCTGGAAAAGCGCGCAGCCGAACAATTCGCGTGAGCAAGAGGAGCGAGCACATGCAAGTCAAGCAATTTGCCGCGCTGGGCGTGGGTGTCATCGGTAGTGGATGGGTTTCGCGCGCCCTCGCGCATGGTCTCGATGTCACCGTGTGGGACCCCGCGCCGAACGCGGAAGCGGTGGTGCGCGCGAACGTCGCGAACGCATGGCCCGCGCTGGAGCGCGTCGGGCTGGCGGCGGGCGCCTCGCAGCAACGGCTGCGCGTGGTGTCGAGCGTGGAAGAGTGCGTCGCCAATGCGGACTTCATACAGGAGAGCGCGCCCGAGCGCGAAGACCTGAAGCTCGCGCTGCATGAACGCGTGAGCCGCGCGGCGAAACCCGAGGCGATCATCGCGTCGTCGACATCGGGACTCTTGCCGAGCGACTTCTATGCGAGTGCGGTTCGCCCGGAGCGATGCGTCGTCGGCCATCCGTTCAACCCGGTGTATCTGCTGCCGCTCGTCGAAGTGCTGGGCGGCGGTAGCACATCGGAAGAATCGATCGACGCCGCCATGACGTTCTATGCTTCCATCGGCATGCGGCCGTTACGCGTGCGTGCCGAGGTGCCCGGTTTTATCGCCGACAGACTGCTCGAAGCGTTGTGGCGCGAGGCGCTGCATCTCGTGAATGAAGGCGTGGCGACGACAGGCGAGATCGACGACGCCATCCGCTACGGCGCGGGCATTCGCTGGTCGTTCATGGGAACGTTTCTGACCTACACGCTCGCGGGCGGCGAAGCGGGCATGCGGCATTTCATGCAGCAGTTCGGGCCGGCGCTGGAACTGCCGTGGACGAAGCTCGTCGCGCCCGAGTTGACCGATGAACTCATCGACCGTGTAGTGGATGGCACCGCGAAGCAGACGAAGGGACGCAGCATCAAGGATCTGGAGCGGTATCGCGACGACTGCATCACGAGCGTGATCGGGGCGATTGCAGAGGCCAAGGCGCGTCACGGCATCGAGGACTGACAGATGATTTATCGCGACACGGTGAGGCCCGAGTGGGTCGATTACAACGGGCATCTGCGCGATGCCTTCTACATGCTGATCTACAGTCTCGCCACGGACGCTTTCATGGACGACATCGGCCTTGGAGACACCGAGCGGCGCGCGCGGCATCGCACGCTCTACACGCTGGAGGCGCATGTCAGCTATCTGCGCGAACTGAAGGAAGGCGCGGCCGTGCGCGTCGATGCTCGCGTCATCGCGCACGACAGGAAGCGCATTCATCTGTATTTGCAGATGTTCGAGGGCGAGAGCGTCGAGCCTGCGTCCGCTTGCGAACAGATGCTGATGCATATCGACACGAGCGGCGCGCCGAAGGCCGCTTCGTTCGATGAAGACATTGCGGCGAACATTGCGGCACAGGCGACGATCGCCGCGACGGACGCGGTCTATGCGGGCAGGGTCATCGGCTTGCCTCGATAGCGGTCGTTAGGTATCCTTCGAATCAAGGCAAGCGAGTCACGTGCTCGCTTCCCCTAACCCTAACTTCGCCGCGTGGCGCTTCGCCATGACACTGTGAATGGATCGCTGCAGCAATCCGAGGTCGATCGGCTTGACGAAAACATCGTCGAAGCCGCTTTCGATGGCGCGCTCGCTCACTTCAGGGCCGCTGTAGCCGCTGAGCGCGATCAGATGCGGACGCTTGATTCCGAGCATGTCCTTCGCGCGCCGCGCCACCTCGAACCCGTCGATGCCGGGCAAGCCGATATCGACGATGGCCACCATCGGTGTGTGCGCCACCATCGCGTCCACGCCGCGCGTGCCGTCGGACGCAGTCGCGACCGTGTAGCCGAGCGACTCCAGCATTGCGGCAGTCGCCGCCCGCACGTCGTCGTTGTCTTCCACGAGCAGAATGGAGACGTCCTGATCGCCGTGAAAGACCAACTGCTCGGGCGCCGGAACGAGCCGCTGCGCTTCCATCAAGAGCGGAAGATCGACGATGAACCGGCTGCCTTTGCCTTCGCCCTCGGACCGCGCGACGAGCGTGCCGTCGTGCAATTCCACGAGCCGGCGCGCGAGATTCAGTCCGATGCCGAGGCCGCCTTCGGCGCGGTCGAGCGTGGTGTTGACCTGCGCGAACAGCTCGAAGATGGACTCGAGATGACGCGCGGGAATGCCGCGACCGTTGTCCTCGACGATCAGCACGGCGCGGCGTTCTTCGTTCGCGTGGTTCGACGAAAGACGCATGCGAATGTTTCCGCCGCGGTCCGTGAACTTCACGGCGTTCGAAAGCAGGTTCGCGACCACTTGCTGAAGGCGCGTCGCGTCGCCGTTCATCGCGTAATCGCCCGGCGCGAGGTCGATGACGAGAGAATGTCCCTTTGCCTCGAACTCTTTTCGCACCGAATAGGCGGCCGTTTCGATGACCATGCGCAGATCGATTGGCTCGCGGTGCAGCTGGATGGTGCCACGCGAGACACGCGACGCATCCAGCAGATCGTCCACCAGCCGCGTGAGCGTGCCGATCTGGCGATTGATCAGCGAGCCGATTTCCTGCGGCACGCCTTCCGCCGAATCGCTCATGTCTATCAGCTGAAACGCCGATGCCAGTCCCGCCAGCGGATTCCGCAGTTCATGACCGAGCATCGCGAGAAACTCGTCCTTCCTGATGCTCTCGTCCTTCAGCCGGGCAGCGAGCGCGAACGCCTCCTCGCTCAGCCTGCGCAGTTCCTGATTCGAATTCGACAGTTGCCGGCTTCGGCGGATCAGCTCCGATTCGCTTTCGACGTGTTTGCTTCCGCGATTGCTTCCGCCATTGCTTGCCGCGATTTGCGGCGCCGTGGTGCGGCTGTGAACGTCCATCACGAAGTCCGTGACGTTCTCGACACGATGAATGATGGAGCCCACGGAGCCATCCGGATTCAGAAGCGGGATGTTGATCGGACTCCAGTAGCGCACGATGAACGCGCCGGTATCGCTCGATCGGTCCGGCACGTCGTAACGCTGCAACGCCATCGCGTCGGTCCGGCGCAGCCGAATGACACGCTGCAGGGACTCGCCGAGAATCTTCGTCGCCTGCGTCTTCTGATCGTCGGGATTGTCGGGGAATGCGTCGAATACCGGACGGCCGACCAGATGCTCGCGATCGCTGACGGTCTCGCGCAGGTACGCCTCGTTCGCATCCAGGATCGTGTAGCCCTCGTCGACCGAGAGCAGCAGGCAAGGGCTCGGCAGCAGCCGGAAGACGATCCGGTACGCGTCGGCTGGCAAGTCGCGGTCGATGTTCATGTGTCAGCGTCCTCCGAAGCCCACGTGGATGCGCGGCGCAATGCGCCAATCGGCGTCTGCTAGCAGCGCGCGTGCCACCTCTGCGCGCCCGGCGATATTCGATCAACGCTGATAGATCCCCAGTAAGGCGCTCTGCTGGCTTCCGCATCATTTGCGTATGATCTGGAACGGCTCTTATTCGTTGCCGACGTTGGCAACGGCACGTGCTCGATTGGATGGGACGCCGATCACCGCGCTCACTGCCGATGCACGAAGGCTTGTGCATTGCCATAAAGGAAGGCGCTCGCGCTCATCGGGCGCATCACACAAGGAAACAGCATGAACAAGTTGTTCGATCTGAGCGGCCGCACGGCGCTCGTCACGGGGTCGGCGCGCGGCATCGGCTATGCGCTCGCGGAGGGCTTCGCTATGGCTGGGGCGCGCGTCATCGTCAACGGAACGAAAGCCGAGACCGTCGATGCCGCCGTAAGCCGGCTGCTCGCCGAAGGCTTCGATGCACGCGGACAAGCCTTCGACGTCACCGACGAAGCGTCCGTTGCGGCCGCATTCGCAGCGTGGGACGCGCAAGGGATCGAAGTGGACATCGTCGTGAACAACGCCGGCATTCAGTTTCGCAAGCCGATGATCGAGCTCGCGCTCGCCGACTGGCAACGCGTGATCGACACCAATCTGACGAGCGCGTTCATCGTCGCGAAAGAGGCGGCGCGGCGCATGATCGAGCGCAAGCGCGGCGGCAAGATCATCAATATCGGCTCGTTGACGAGCGAAGGGGCGCGCGCCACGGTGGCGCCCTATACGGCTGCCAAGGGCGGCATCAAGATGCTCACGCGCGCCATGAGCGCCGAGTGGGCGCCGTTCGATATCCAGGCGAACGCGATCGGCCCCGGCTATATCCTGACCGACATGAATCAGGCGCTTCTCGACAACCCCGACTTCGACCGGTGGGTCAAGAGCAGCAACCCGTCGGGGCGCTGGGGCAAGCCGGAAGAACTCGTCGGCACGGCGGTCTATCTCGGGTCGTCAGCATCGAGCTATGTGAACGGCCAGATCATCTATGTCGACGGCGGCTGGCTCGCGGTGCTCTGACGCTCGCAGCCTCGACGCCTACCCGCGCCACGCCGAATTGCGGATAACGGAGCAGAAGTTGCCCGGCCGGAAGCGCGGTTCCTTGTCCGCGATGACGTCGGCCTTGACGTTTCCGAACGTCGTGTGAGGTTTGTGTTTGATGCCGTCGTAGAACGCCTGAATGATGTCCTCCTTGAAGTGCTCGCTCCGCGGATACGCATTCACGACAGCGGTTCTTTCCGCGTCGCTGTACTCCGGATAAGCGAGGCCGAGCACGTCCATCTCGACTCCCGCAGTCACGAGCGCGATCACCGGATGCATATGCTGCGGTACGCCCGGCGTCGTATGAAGCGCGATGGCAGTCCACACGAGGTCGATGTCGGCGGGGGCGATGCCATGCTGCCTCAAAAAGTCGCGCGCGGCGTTCGCGCCGTCCACTTCGAAACGCTCCGTCTGACTGCTGTGCGAAGGCATGAGGCCCATGTCGTGAAACATGGCTCCGGCATAGAGCAGTTCCGGGTCGAACTTCACGCCGCGCCGCTCGCCGGCAAGCGCGCCGAAGCAATACACGCGGCTCGAATGATTGAAAAGAAGCTCCGTTTCGGTATCGCGGACGAACTCCGTGATCGCCCGGGCAAGCTGGCTATCCGGAATGGCAACGGTATTCGCGCTAGTGCTCATGGTGTTCTCCTGAGGTTGATGAGCACTATTGTCAGCCGTGGTATCGTTGGCTCTACCGCGCGTGAAACGCCGAATCCTGCCATTTCGCGCGACATTCGGACCTGGAGAATCATGCTGTCATGGCCAAGACAATCGCCATTCTTGCGGTGCCCGGCGTGCAGATGCTCGACGTATGCGGACCGCTCGACGTATTCGCGCAAGCCAATGTCGAGACGGGGCGCGACGAGTACGACCTGAAGATAGTCGGCATGCGCGCCGGGCAGTTGAGAAGCTCGTCGGGCGCGCGGCTGCTGCCGGACGAGGTAGTCGGTGACCACTTTGTCGCAGTGCATACGCTGCTCGTCGCGGGCGCGCCTCACGCATCGGCCATGACGATCTCGAACACGTTGCGCGAGTGGCTGAGGACCGTTGCGAAGCGATCGAAACGCTTCGGCTCCGTATGCACCGGCGCGTTCATTCTTGCCGAAGCGGGCTTGCTGGAGAGGAAGCGCATCACGACTCACTGGTCCTGCATCGACGAGTTGTCGCGCCGCTATCCGACAGTGACCGCCGAGCCGGACGCGCTCTATGTGCGCGACGGCAAGCTGCGCACGGCCGCAGGCGTGACGGCCGGCCTCGACCTGGCGCTCGCGCTCGTCGAGGAAGATCTCGGGCGCGAGATCGCGATGCGCGTCGCCAGTCAGCTCGTCATGTTCTTCAAGCGCCCCGGCGGACAGTTACAGTTCAGCCGCAACGGTCAGGCGCAGCCAGCGGGGCGCTCGGTCTTGCAGGAAGTGCAGCGGCTCGTCGCGGCGCGGCCCGAGCTCGACCATAGCGTGGCTAGCATGGCCGCGCATGCCCGTTTGAGCCCGCGCCATTTCGCCCGACTCTTTCAGGCAGAAGTGGGCGTGACCCCGGCGGTGTGGGTGGAATCGGCGCGTGTGGCAGCGGCGCGCAATCTCATCGAGACGCGCGGCGATGCGCCGAAACAGCTCGCTGCGAAATGTGGCTTCGCGAATGCGGACGTGTTGCGGCGCACCTTCGTCAAGCATGTGGGCGTGACGCCTTCGGAGTACCGAAAGCGGTTCATGACCCTTGCACATGCTGACGAGGGCGCGGATGGAAGCTCGGCGCGCTCGGGCAGGCGGCCGAGATCGTGAGCGGGCTTCAGCTTGCCGCTCTTCCTGCCCGATCATCACGATGCGATCTCGGGCTTGTGGCTCGACAACGGCCTCGCGCCGCTCTTCACGAAGAGACATGGCTTCGTTCACAATGCGAGACGTCAGTAAGAACGTGACGGACGGAACCTCCATATTCGGTCAAATCGCCAGATGCGCGATACGACGAGCCGCACGCCTAGCCCCTGCCTGATTTCCCACGCGTGATTGTTCGCCTGCCCCGGATTGTCAATTCGAGGCTCCGGCCTTTTTCGCGCTCGCGTATACCCCTACAGTGTGGCATTCGTCGCGCCGGCCGTTCGATGTCGAACGCTATGCCGAAGCGTTGCTTCCCATTCGTCTGGATTCGTCTCGATCCTCATGCACCTAGACACCACTACGAACTCCGGAACATCGGACGGCCTCGCAACCACGCTGCGTCAATGGCTTTCCGTGCTTGCGGTCGCAGTCAGCGCATTTGCATTCGTGACGGCGGAATTTCTGCCGGTCGGCCTGCTGCCGCAGATCGCGCGCGACCTGGGCGTGAGTCCGGGCGTCGCGGGCCTGATGGTGACGACGCCCGGCGTGATGGCCGCCATCTTCGCCCCGACGCTGCTCGTCGGCGCGGGCCGCATGGACCGTCGATACGTCTTTCTGCTGCTCACCGCGGTGCTCTTCGTCTCCAACGTCGTCTGCGCGATGGCGCCCGGCCTCGTCACGATGCTCGTGGGCCGCGCGCTGCTCGGCGCGGCGCTCGGCGGATTCTGGACGCTCGCGACGGCTGCGGCCCCGCGGCTCGTGCAAGGCAACGACGCGGCGAAAGCCACCGCGATCATCTTGACGGGCGTGACGTTCGCCACCGTGATCGGCGTGCCGCTCGGCATCTTCATCGCATCGTTCGCGTCGTGGCGCCTTTCGTTCGCAGCGACGGCGGGCCTCGTCGCGGTCGCGCTGATCGCTCAGGCGCTGCTCGTGCCGCGGCTGCCGTCCGCGTCCGCGCTGCGTCTTCAAGACTTCCGCGCGCTGCTCGCGCGGCCGCACGCGCGGCTCAGCCTGGCGATGGTCGCGTTCGCTTTCGGCGCGCATTTTTCGACCTACACGTATATCGCGCCGTTGCTGGAGCAGGACTTTTCGCTGAACGCCATTACCTTGCTGTTGCTGGGCTTCGGCATCATCGGCTTCTTCTCTAACGCGCTCATGTCGATGATCGTGGCGAAACATCTCGTCAAATCCGTCGGGGCCATGATCGTGCTGCTTCTCGCCGCGATCATGTCGATGCTGCTTCTCGGGCATTCGCACATCGGCGAGACGGCCGCGATGCTGATCTGGGGCGTTGCGTTCGGCGCGCTGCCGCTGTGCTTCAGCGTGTGGATTCAAAGCGGGACGGCGGATTATCCGGAAGCCGGCTCCGCGATGTTCGTCAGCATCATCCAAGTGGCGATTGCGACGGGATCGGCCGTGGGCGGCGCGATCGTCGACCATGCGGGCGTGGAAACCGACTTCATGCTCGGCGCGGTACTGGCGGTGCTTGGTCTCCTGACGTTGCAACGCGTGACGGCGCTGGGGCGCTCGGGTGTGGCGACGGCGGCGGAACTCGACTGACGTTCGATTGGCTTGGCTGAGGTTGCGGCTGTGGCCTTCGCGAGCGATGAACGCCCCCGCGGCACGACGATTGCATCACCCTGAAGCCGACAGGGGGAAGCATGGAAACGACGATTGCAAGGGTATTTCGGTCTCTTGAGGAAACCGAGCAGGCGCGAGAAGCGCTTGCAAAGGCCGGCGTCGACGCGGACGCGGTAGATATTGCGTTCCAAGCGGACGAAGCGGGCCCCGTGCGCGGCAATTTTCTGGCGGGCGACAGCGTCACATCGCTCGGTACGGAAGAAGAGTACGACAGACGCTTCAGACATCAGGGCGAGGTGTCGCGCTACATATTGACTGCGCGCGTCGATGAAGCTCGCGCACGTGACGTCGAGGCCGCGCTTCAGCAGGCCGGTGGCCGCACCATCGACGCAGCCACGCCGACGCCGCCAGGCCCCGGCACGCAGGGCTAGATCGTACGCGCGACGTCTCGCGGCGGCCGAACTTATCAGAAGCGATACGTCACGCCGACCTTGACGATCGGATAGAACCGCAGCTTGTCCGCCTTGTCCTGCAATTCGCGCTTCTCGGCTTCGATATTCGCCTCGCCGGCTTCGGCAACGATATCGGCCGGCACGTCGAGGTCCACATGCGGACGGCCGTACGCGACGCCTGCATCGAAGAAAGCGGAGAAGCCCTTCTGCGCCACCGGCGTATGACCGAAGCCGATGCCGACATACGGCCGCACGGTCGGAAAGCGCGCTCGCGCGTGAATGCTTTCGCCGAGCGTCGAATACGGCGTGCCGTTGATCGTGTAGGTGCCGCTCGGGCTGGTGGCCGTGGCATCGACGTTATCGTTGCCGATCAGCGCGCCCGCCGTGAACCGGAAGCTCACGGTGTCCGGCGCGGGAAAGAAGTCGAGGTAAAGCCCGCCGTGATAGATATGCGCGGTGCCGTCGTAGTGCAGATCGCCCGAATTGAAGCTGCGCGAGAACTGCACGCCGTTGAATTCGGCGCGCACGTTGTCGCGGCTGCCGAGCGGCTGTGAAAAACCAATGCCTGCGCCTTCGGTGCCGATCTGGCCATAGATTTCGCGTGCGTGAACGAGCTGGGCGGAGAGCGCGACGGCGCCTGCCGCGATAGCGAGCAACAACTTCATGATTGCGAGGGCTTCCTTGTTGAGGAGAACGCGTCGCGCTGAATGGGCGACGCGCCGATGTCTTCTGATAGTTGTGTTTACGGAGCCGCTCGAACAATCTTGAGTTCGCGTGATCGGGTCTTCGCCTCGGGACTATCCGGCGCTTCGTTTGCGACGAAGCTGGCCTCGCAAGGGCGTTCGATTTCCCGACACAGCGCCAGCCTACGAGGCGCCGCGTCTCCTGCACGCAGTCAAATGCGCGCCCGGCGATGCGTCGCCGTCATTTGTCCGATCGCGCTGAAAAGCGTCTCCGGATCGACGGGCTTCGCCAGATGCAGGTCGAACCCCGCCTGCATTGCGCGGGCCTTGTCTTCGGGCCTGCCGAACGCCGTCACGGCGATGGCCGGGAACGTCCAGCCTGCCTCGCGCAACGACCGCATCAAGACATAGCCGTCTTCGCGAGGCATGCCGATGTCGGACAGCACGACATCGAACGCCTGCGCCGCTATGCAACGGCGCGCTTCGGCAGCCGACTCCGCATCGCACACGGTCGCGCCCGCCGATTCGAGCACGGCGCGCATCGCCTCGCGCGCGTCGGCTTCGTCTTCGACGAGCAGGATCGAAAGGCCCGCGAGCGCCTCGTCGGAAGACGACGCAACGTCCGCCGCGCCCGATCCGCCTTGCAGCGACCACTGTGCCGACGCCAGCGGAAGCTGAACCGTGAACGTGCTGCCACGTCCTTCGCCGTCGCTATGCGCCGTGATCGAACCGCCGTGCAACGTGACGATGCTGCGCGCAATCGCGAGCCCGATGCCGAGTCCGCCGAAGGTGCGCGTCGTCGCCTGCGACGCTTGCGCGAACGGCTCGAACACCCGGTCGATGAACGAAGCCGCAATGCCCGCGCCGTTGTCCGCGATCTGCACTTCGATGCGGTTGCTTCTGCTCGTCGCAAGCACGCAGATGCGCCCGTTCTGTCCGTTGTACTTGAGCGCGTTGCTGAGAAGGTTCGAGAAGACCTGACGCAGCCGCATCTGATCGCCTTCGATGATGAGCGCATCGGGCAGATCGGCCGTCACCGTGACGCGCTTCGCGCCTGCTGCCAGTTCGATGTCGCCGATCTCGGACTTGAGCAGCGGCACGAGATCGAACGGCTCCGCGCTGATGAGCATCTTGCCCGCCGCGATGCGGCTTAAGTCCAGCAAATCGTCGACGAGCCGCGACTGCAACTGCACGTTGCGCGCGATCGCTTCGATGCCGCGTGCCATCAGGCCGGGATTCGCCTTCTCCTGCTTGAGCAGAAAGAGCCACGATTGCATGGCGTTGAGCGGCGTGCGCAGTTCATGCGACACGGTCGCGAGGAACGTGTCCTTCAGTTGGTTCGTGTGTTGCGCTTCGAGGCGCAAAAGACGCTCGTTCGCGAGCAGCCGGTCACGCTCGAACTCCAGCGTCTTGTGGCGCGAGACGTCGATGGTGATGCCGTCGAATCGCAGCGGCTCGCCTTGCTCGTCCACGTGCGTGCCGCCCTTGGCGCGAATCCACCGGAGCTCGCCGGATGCGGAAACGGTGCGGAATTCGACGTCGTACGGAACGCCGTGCGTAACGGACTGCTCGACGGCCACGCGCGTCTTGGCGCGGTCGTCGGGGTGAATCCTCTCGTAGAAGAGATCCATGCTCACGCCCGCGTTCGGCGGCAGCCAGAAGTGCTCCTTGCACTTCGTATTCCACACGATGCGGCCGAGCGGCAGCGGGCAATGGAACGTGCCGATATCGGCGGCTTCGATCGCGAGATGCAGACGGTGCCGTTCGTCGCGCAGGCTTTGCGCGGTGCGCAGCGTTTCCTCGACGTCGGTGATCATGCCGACCCACTCGAATATCTCGCCGTGGTCGTCGTGAGTGCCGGCCGCGCGAACCTGGCAGCGCCGGTAAGTCGACGATGCGGCGTGCCACACGCGTACATCCGCGCGATACGGCATGTCGGATTGAAGCGACTGGTCGAGGGCCGCCTGAGCCGTCGCACGGTCGTCCGGATGGATCATCTCGGCCCAGCCATAACCGCGGTGCTCTTCCCACGGCTGTCCCGTGTAGCGCTCCCAGGAGGGCTGCGGCGTGTTGAACCTGCCGCTTGCATCGCAGACATACGCGACCGCGCTCGCCACGGTCACCAGCGCGCGATAACGCGACTCAAGGCGCATGCGATCCAGCTCGACATTTCCGGGGTTCCCGACGTCGATGGTCGCGCCGACCCAGCGGACGATCGCGCCGTCGCTGTGGCGCATGGGACTCGCGAGCGAGCGCATCCAGCGATAGGTGCCGTCCTTCTGCCGGAAGCGATGGTCGATCTGGTAGTCCGTGCCGCTTGCGACGGCTGCGGCCCATCGCGCCAGCGTGTTGTCCCGGTCGTTCGGATGCAGCAGGGCTTCCCAGGCGCGGCCGAGCAAGTGCTGGTCCGCGTCGGTGTGCTGGAACGCGACGCTCGACAGGTAATCGAGCGAGCCGTCGGGCCGCGCGGTCCAGACGATAATCGGCATCACTTCGGCCAGCAGTGAATACTCGTCCGCTGTTCCGTCCTCGTGCGCTGAAGGCGTGATGTCGACCGGCCGGGGGCCGTGCTCTGAGAGCGCAAGTCCGGCCTCCGGCTGCGCGATGACGAGGAGCGCAGGCGAGGCATCGCCGCTGGCGAACGGGCGGAACTCGAAGCGCCACGCCCGCATGCCGCCGGCGCCCGACTCGTCCGCTAACTGTTCGGTCGTGCTTGCAATGCGACGCTCGTCGAGGGCCTGCGTTGCCGCGGACGTGAGCCGGGCACAAGAAACATCGCGAGAGGCCAACGGCAGCCTGGCGCGAACGACGGATAGCAACGGCTCGGCGTGAAGACCGGAGGGGCCCCATCTGAACTGCTCCTTGAACCGCGTATTGGCATGGACGACGCAGAGGTCTGCCCCGAGAACTGCACACGACGCGGGATTCGCGTCCAGCAGTGCAACCGTCAATGCGTCTTCATTAGCGTGCATGCGTTAACTAGAACTCAAGAATGCGACGATGGTCCAGATACGACTGATTCGAACGATCGTCAGCGGGTTCTCGCATCGCACTCACGATGCAGCCAGAAGGCTTATTTTAGACGAAAGCAACACATTGCGATGAGCGGCTGTGCGTTGAATCGCTTTCTGCAGCGTCGTCTGATGCGTTCGACGCCAGCAGAAAATGCCTTCAGCGCCGGAGCGCATCCCCCGATAAAAAGACGACGAGACGGATCAAGAATTTGCCGCGCGCGCCGATAAATACGACGAGGCAAACCCGGAGCGATCCGGCGACGCAAAGCTAAAGGGACTCACGCGTGACTACGAGTGAGTTTGCCAGTTGCCCGCCACGAACGGCGGGCCAATCGACGGCGGCAGCAATGCCCGTGTCAGGAGGCGAAATGCAATTCAATCGGGCGTTCTTGAAGTTGGGGGCTGCACTCGCGGCGGTCATGTTAAGCGGCGCGGCGTCTGCGGCAGGCACTACGGACGGGGCGAGCACGTCTCTCAGCCTCGTCGTGCCGTCGTATTTCTACCCGACCAAAAGCGCGGCGGACTGGGACAGTCTCGCGGCGTCTGCGAGCAGGGTATCGACCACCGCTATTTTGAATCCCAATAGCGGACCCGGCACGAGCGCCGATGCCAATTACGCCGCCGCTATCGCCAAGCTGCACGCGGCGGGCGGGAAGGTCATAGGCTATGTCTCGACGTCTTACGCGGGACGCCCGTTGTCCGCGGTCGTGGCCGACATCAATATGTACGTGAGTCTCTATAACGTCGATGGATTTTTCATCGACGAGATGACTTCGGACTGTCAGACCTCGCATGTGCAGTTTTATCAGTCTGTCTATAACTACATCAAGGGACTGAAGGCCACGTATTCGGTCATGGGCAATCCGGGCACCACTATCCCCGAGGTCTACGCGAGTTTGCCGACGGCCGACCAGTTCGTCGTCTTCGAGGGCAACGCAAAGAATTACGCTAAGTTCCAACCGGCGAGCTGGCAAACGGCTTATCCGAAGAGCCGTTTCGTGCACATCGTCTATAACGCAAGCGCGGCGCAAATGCCGGGCGTACTGGCGTATGCGAGAACGCATGGCGCAGGCGGCGTGTATGTGACGTCGCTGACGCTGCCGAATCCTTATAAGGGCCTTCCCGCTTACTGGAACGATGAAGTGGCCAACGCCGCAGCGCAGTGAAAGAGGCGCGGCGTAGCGGGCGTGGGGCGTCGCATTGATGCGGTCCCCCGGGCACGCGATGAGAACGCCGTCGACATAGATCGAGCTATCGCTGTCGGTTCGCACTTCGATCTCGCTGGTTCGCACCAACGTCAACGCGTGCGAACCAGCCTCTCTCTCTTCCACGATTCAACGCGTCTTCTTCGCCTTCGTCCGAACATGCAGTCGTGGCGGCTCCCTCATTGACACGGCCGTCATGCTCGCGAAGCGCCTCGCTCAGATCGACGCACGCCGGTAGTCACGACGTCGGCTGCGACGGTTGCCGTCATTCGTCCGCACCGGACCGGGCCTGATGATAGTAAGACTACGCTATCCCGCCTGAGGCACCAAAGCTCTTTACCCCCCCGATTCACCCCAGAAACCCCGCAAAACAAGCCGCTGCGCTGCATCAACTAGTAAACCCTAGCTTGCCCGCGCCTCGCCATTCTCAGTATATTTTGATTGTATTACTACGCAGCAAGGGAACATCACTAGCATCCAGTCGAGAGCTATCCGTGGCACGCGCCGCTGCCCATATCGGTGTTGAGGAGACAACAACTATGGAAGAAGCACAGGAAGTCGCATCGCGTAGAAAGTTCCTGGCGGGTCTTGCCGCCACGGCCGGCGGCGTTGCGCTGTCGTCGGTATCGAAGCTCGGCTTCGCGCAGCAGAAAGTGTTCGTGCCGTTCAGCAACAAGAGCCTCGACTACTACTTCTTCGTCACCCAGCAGGAAGCGGTGAAGCGCGCGGTCGAAGCGAAGGGCTGGCAGTTTCAGGCCGTGAACGCGAACTTCAGCAACACGTCGCAACTGGAGCAGTGGAACAGCCTGATGCTCAAGAACCCGTCCGCGATCATCGCGGACCCGATCGACAGTCAGGCCATCGTCAGCGTCATCAAGAAGTACAACTTCAAGAAGATCCCGGTCGGCATCATCGACACCCCGGCGCTCGGCGGCGATGTCGCGATCACCGTCGATTTCGACAACAAGGCGGGCGGCGTCATGGCCGCCGAGACCATCGTGGCGGCGCTCAAGAAGAAGAACGGGTCCGCCAAGGGCACGGTGCTGAACTGCTACGGCGCGTTGCAGTCGGTCGCGTGGCGTCTGCGCAAGGAAGGCTTCGAAGAAGCGATGAAGAAGTATCCGGACGTGAAAGTCATCAGCCGTCCGACGGAAGGCCTGCTCAAGAACATGTTGTCGGTCACGCTTTCCACGCTGTCCGAATATCCCGATCTCGACGCCGTGCACGCGCCCAGCGATTCGCCGGCGCGCGGCATCGTCACGGCCTTGCAGCAAAAGGGCAAGTGGAAGAAGGTGGGCGAACAGGGGCACGTGATCTTCGTGAATATCGACGGCGAACCGGCCGCGCTGCAATGGATCGGCGATGGCTACATGGACGCCGTCGTCTCGCAGGACCCGATCGCCTATGCGCAGATCACCGTCGAAATGCTGGACAAGTATTCGCTCAAGGGCCAGCCGGTGCCGCACGGCGACTACCAGAACAGTCAGTACTTCTGGGAGAAGGCGGTCGTGACGAAATCCGAGACGGGACCGAGTCTCGTGATCCAGCCGTTCGTCGTCGATGCAAGCTCGGTCAAGGATAAGCGACAGTGGGGCAACATCGCCTATAACGAGTGGGGCATCCGCTATTCCTGATCCGCGCCAGTCCAAAGGAGTTGAACGGCGCGCATTCAGCGCGCCGAATTCGGACCGGAGACTTTCTGAATGTCGGATACACCCAGCAACGATTACATCCTGCGGACCCACGACGTCGTCAAGCGTTACAAGGCCGTGCTCGCGCTCGACCGCGTTTCGATCAACATCAGGCGCGGCACGATCCACGGTCTGCTCGGCGAAAACGGCGCGGGCAAGTCCACGCTCGTGCGGCTGATCAGCGGACAAACCGCGCCGAGCGAAGGGCGCATCGTCCTGGACGGTGAAGACGTACAGGGCTCGGACGTTCAGGAGATGGAAGCGCGCGGCGTGTTCCTGGTGACGCAGGAACCGATGATCGTCGATTCCATGTCGGTAGCCGACAACCTGATGCTCGGGCGCTGGCCTTTGAAGCGCGGCATCACCGGTCGCGTGGATCAGCGCGCGTTGATGCAAAGCGTCGAAGCCGCGCTCCAAGGCACGGACTTCGATCCGCGCATGCCCGCGCGTCTGCTGTCCGCCGTCGCCAAACGCAAGCTCAACATCCTGCGTGCGTTGCACAGCGGCGGCAAGCTGCTGATTCTCGACGAACCGACCACCGCGCTCACGCTCGCCGACCGCGAGCACCTGTTCGACTTCATGCGCAGCCTGAAGGCGCGCGGCGTGAGCTTCGTCTTCATCTCGCACTACAACGAAGAGATCCTCGATATCTGCGACGGCGTGTCCGTCCTGCGCAACGGCAGGCTCGCGGGCGAGCACGACGATCTCTCGAAGATCGACTCGGACGGTCTCTCCGAACTCGTCATCGGGCGCGACGTGCCGTTGTTCTATCGCGAACGGAGGGATACGGCGGCGGCGGGCCGTGAAGGCTGGCGCGTCGAGGGTCTTGCAGCGCCGGGCGTGCAGGTGGACGCGTTTTTCATCGCGCCGGGCGAGATCGTCGGGTTCGCCGGACTGCCGGGGTCGGGCGCGAAGGAATTCGCGCTCGCGCTCTTCGGCTCGAATCGCGCGACGCGCGGCCGCATCACGCACGACGGCAACACGAGCGCGCCCGCCGCTCATCCGGGCGAGGCGTTCCAGCGCGGCATCGCGTATCTGTCGGACGACCGTCATCGCGACGGGCTCGTCGGTCTGCAAAGCATCGCGCACAACATCACGCTGTCGAGCCTCAGGAACGTATCCAAGGCCGGCGTCATCGATGCGAACGCGGAACGCGGTGTCGTCGCGCGTTACTTCGAGCACTTCCGCGTGAAAGCGCCGACCGCCGAAGTGCTGCTCGGCACGCTATCCGGAGGCAATCAGCAGAAGGTCTGCCTCGGCCGCGTGCTCGCCACGTCGCCGAAGCTCCTGATCCTCGACGAACCCACGCGCGGCATCGACGTGGGCGTGAAGGAGGAAGTGCACCGCATCATCGATACGCTGACGCGCGAGGGACTGAGCGTGATCGTCATTACGAGCGATCTCGATGAGATGGTGCGTCTGGTCGATCGCGTGTCGGTGTTCGTCGCCGGGCGCATCGAGCGCGAATACACCGGCGCGGAAATCGCGAAGGACGCCATCTTGCAGGCTGCCTTCAATGTGGAGCCGGCGTCGAACGACAGCGTGCGCGCCGAGCCGCTGGTGAATCAATCATGAGGAGACAGTCCATGCAAACACGAAGCGACCTTTCTTCGTCGCCTGCGCCGGCGGCGCTCGCCGGTCAGGGCGGCGCCGCGCCGGCCACGGCAAGCGGCAAGCGCGGCAAGGGCGGCGTGCAGTGGGTGTTCCAGAACGTCGTCTGGCTGTGGCTCGCGGCGCTCGTCGTCGTGTTCGGCGTGCTCAATCCCTTCTTCTTCACGCTGTCGAATCTGCAGAACGTGCTGGTGCAGGCGACGGTGCTCGGCCTGCTCGCGCTCGCCGTGTCGATGCCGCTGATGGTGGCGGAAATCGACCTGTCGATAGCGAGCAACATGGGGTTTTCCGCCGCCATCGGCGCGATTCTCTCGACACGGCTCGGCCTCACGCCCGCCGTCGGCGTGCCGTTGGGCATCGCGGTGGCGACCGCGATCGGCTTCTTCAACGGCCTGTGCGTCACGCGCCTGAAGATGGTGTCGCTCATTCAGACGCTCGCCGTCATGATCGTGCTGCAAGGCTCGCTGCTCGCGGTGACGCAGGGCAACACCATCTCGGACATGTCCACCGGTTATATCTGGATCGGCCAGTACACGGTGAACAACTGGCCCGTCATGCCGATCGTGTTTCTCGTCGTGCTCATCGGCATGGGCTTCATGTTGCGCAAGACGGTGCTCGGCCGCTATCTCTACGCGACCGGCGGCAACGCGCTCGCCGCCAATTCGGCCGGCATTCGCGTGAATCGCGTGAAGGTCATCGCCTTCACGCTGTCGGGCTTTCTCGCGGGCGTGGCGGGCTATCTGCTCGCCGCATGGCAGATGGCGATCACGTCGGATCAGGGCGAAGGCTTCCTGCTCTATGCCATCGCCGCGCCGATCATCGGCGGCGTGAGCGTGTTCGGCGGACGCGGCGGCGCGCTCGGCATTCTCGGCGGCGTGCTGCTGCTGACGGTGATCCACGTCGGCCTCGCGATTACCGAAGTGCCTTCGTTCTATGTGCAGATGATCGGCGGCATTCTCATCTTCATCGCGGTCGCGGTGGATGCCATCCGCGTCAACTTCGTTTCGCAATAACCTTTATCCGGACCATGACAGAAGCTCGTCAGTGCGAGATGTATATCGATGGACGCTTCGGCAGCGAAGGCGTGCGCGAGTGGATCGATGTCGTCAATCCGGCGACGGAGCAGACCGTCGCCCGCGCGCCCGATGCCGATCAGGCGACGATCGATGCCGCCGTCGATGCCGCATCGCGCGCTTTCAGAAGCTGGCGACGCGTGAATCCGTTCGAACGCTCGCGCCTGTTGCATGCAATAGCCGATTGCATCGCGGAAGACGAACGCGCCATTGCTCTCGCGATCACGACGGAAATGGGCAAGCCGCTCGCCGAAGCGCAGGGCGAGGCGCGCAAGCTCGCCAAGGCGTTCCACTACTACGCGGAAGAAGCCGTGCGCATCTACGGCGAGACGATCCCGAACGAAGACGACGGTTACGTCAGTATCGTGGAGAAGGAGCCGGTCGGCGTGGTGGCGGCCATTGCGCCGTGGAATTATCCGGTGGAACTGATCGGCTGGAAGCTCGCGGCATCGCTGGCGGCGGGCTGCACGATCGTCGTGAAGCCGTCGGAATTCACGCCGTCCAGCGCGGAAGCCGTGTTTCGCTGCGTGCATCGCGCGGGATTGCCGGCGGGCGTCGCCAATCTCGTGATGGGCGCGAAAGAGGCCGGCAAGCGGCTCGTCGGGCATCCGCGCATCGACAAGGTGGCGTTCACGGGTTCCGGCAGCGCGGGCGAGGACATCTACAAGACGGTGCGCGGCATCACGGGCTTGTCGCTCGAACTGGGTGGAAGCTGTCCGCTCATCGTGACCGCCCATGCGGACCTCGATCTCGCGGTCGCGGGCGCGCTGCGCCGCGGCTTCCGCAACGCGGGGCAGATCTGCATTTCGATCAATCGCGCTTACGTGCAGGAAGCGGTCTATGACGCCTTCCTCGAACGTCTCGTCGATGGCGCGCAGAAGCTCGTCGTCGCGGACGGCATCGCGAACGAGAAAGCCGATGTGGGACCGATGGCCACGCGCGCCGGTGTCGAGAAGGTGCGCCGTCATCTCGACGATGCGCGCGAGCGCGGCGGCCGCATTCTGTGCGGCGGTGGCCGGCCGGATTCGATGGCATCCAATGAACGGGGCCTCTTCTATGCACCGACGGTCATTGCCGACGGCACGCCCGACATGCTCGTGATGCACGAGGAAACGTTCGGCCCGGTGATCGGCGTGGCGCGCTACACGACGCTCGACGACGCCATCGACGCGGCCAACGGCACGCCCGCGGGCCTCGCGGCTTACGCGTACACCGAGCATGTGCGGGAGACGTTCGCCCTGTCGCGCGAGCTGGACTTCGGCAACGTCGCCATCAACAACGTCGACGCGGGAATCATGAACGCGCCGTACGGCGGCCGCAAGCAGAGCGGCACGGGCTACGAGCACGGGCGCGAAGGCATGGAAGGCTATCTGCATCTGAAGCACGTGCGGCTGCGTCACCGCGCATAAGAGACGCACGACCACGCATACGCAAACGGAGCGGCCATGGAACGGTATCTTCTCGGCATCGACGTCGGCACGTCCGCATGCAAGGTCATTGCAGTGGACGGCGCGGGCAATGTCGCGGCGAAGGCGCTCGCGGCGTATCCGCTCGTTTCGCCCCGTCCCGGCTGGGCCGAGCAGGACCCCGAGCACTGGTGGAGCGCGACGCAGACCGCGCTCGCGCAAGTGCTCGACGCGCTGCCGGATCGTCGCGCGGTGGCGGGCATCGGGCTATCTGGACAAATGCACGGCCTGACCGCGCTCGACGAAGCCGACAACGTGCTGCGTCCGGCGATCCTCTGGTGCGACCAGCGGGCCGCGCCCTATTGCGACGAGATGACCGCGCGCGCAGGCGGGCTCGACGGCCTGCTCGCGCGGGTGCAGAACCGCATGTTGCCGGGCTTCACGGCGGGCAAGCTCCTGTGGATGCGCGAGCATGAGCCGGATTTGTTTGCCCGCATGCGGCGGATGCTGAATCCGAAGGATTACCTTCGCCTGCGTCTGACCGGCGAGCACATCACCGATGTGTCCGACGCGTCGGGCACCGGCCTCTTCGACGTGCGCCAGCGCCAGTGGTCCGGCGCGCTGATGTCCGCGCTCGACTTGCCGGCATCGCTCTTGCCGCAGGTCGTCGAATCGACCGAACGCGCGGGGACGTTGCGGGGCGAACTGGCGCAGGCGTGGGGCTTGCCGGGCGATGTGCCCGTGTTCGGCGGCGGCGGCGATTCCGTCATCCAGACGACGTCGATGGGCGCGATCGATGCCGGTCCGCTCGGCGTGACCATCGGCACGGCGGGCATCGTCGCGGGCGGCTTGCGTACGTGTCCCGAAGCCACCGGGCAATTGCAGATTTCCTGCGGCAATGCGCCGGGCCGCTGGCACGTGATGGGCGTGACGCTCTCGGCGGGCGGCGCGTTCGAATGGCTGCGCGGCGCGCTGCGGCGCATGACGCCCGATCTGTCCTTCGAACGCATGACGCAACTGGCGAAAGCCGCCGCACCCGGCTGCGACGGTCTGCTCTTTCTGCCGTATCTGCTCGGGGAACGCTGCCCGCACGTCGCGGCAGACGGGCGTGCCGCGTGGATCGGCCTCACGTCGACGCACGATGCCGCTCACATGATCCGCAGCGTCATGGAAGGCGTGCTGCTGAACATCCGGTCGATCGCATCGCTGGGCGCGAGCGCCGGCCTCACGTGCGACGAGGTGCGTGTCTCGGGCGGCGCGACCGGCGAGCCGCTGTGGCTGCAAATGCTCGCGGACGTGCTGCAACGCGAGGTGACCACGGTAACCGGCGCATCCGAGGGCGGCGCGTACGGCGCGGTGCTCGCGGCGGGCGTGGGCGCGGGCTGGTGGACATCGCTCGACGAAGCGGTCGGCACGCTGCGCGTGACGAGTCGCGTGAGCCCGGACGCATCGCTCAAGGCGCTCTACGACGCACGCTTCGACACCTTCCGCACGCTGTACGACGCGCTGCGTCCGGTCTATCAACACATCGCCATGGAGAACCCGAGCCGATGACCGTCAACGAAATCATCCTTGAGGCCGAACGAACGGTCGACGCAGTCGTATTCGATCTCGATGGCACGCTCGTCGATACGGCGCCGGACATCGCGAGCGCCGTGAACCGCCTGCTCGCGACGCACGGCATCGCGCCGCAGACGGTCGGCTTCGTGGAGAAGTTTATCGGCGAAGGCTCGCACGGGCTGATCGACAAGCTGTACAAGGGCCTCGGTCTCGAACTCGATCAGGCGCGCGTCAGCGCCGACGTCGAGACCTATCTGTCCATCTACAAGCAGCATCCGGTCGAAAAGGCGACGCTCTACGCCGACGCGCTCGATGCGATTCCCGCGCTGCACGCGGCCGGCGTAAAGCTCGGCGTGTGCACGAACAAGGCGCAGCAACTGGCGCAGGCGGTGCTCGCGCACTTCGGCATCGACCGGTATTTCAGCGCGGTCGTCGGAGGCGATATGCTTGCGCAAAGAAAGCCGCATCCCCGGCATTTGCTGATGACGCTCGAACAGATGGACGCCGCGCCCGAGCACACGCTCTATATCGGCGACACGCGCATCGACGCGCAGTGCGCACAAGACGCGCAGGTTCGCTGTCTGATCGTCAACTGGGGCACCGGGCCGGATGTTCCCGTGCCCGATGACAGGCGGCTCGATTCCTTCGCCGAGTTAGTGACGAGGTGCGCCGCGCTCAATGCGTCGCGCCTGCCGGGAGCCTGATGAGAAACGACCTGCTGCGCCGTATCGCGCTTGAACACCCATCGTTGACGGGCGCGACCTTGCGCATCGCCGATGTATTGCTGGGCGCGCCCGAAGCCGCGCTCAAGATGAGCATGGCCGAGTTGTCGGAAGCGGCGCAAACCAGCGACCCGACCGTGGTGCGCTTTTTCCGCCGCTTCGACTGCGCGGACTATCAGGACTTCAAGGTCCGGCTCGGCCAGGGCTTGATACCGCAGGCGCCGTTCGACTACGAAGCCATCACCAACGCGGATACGCCCGCGAGCGTGTGCAGCAAGATCGTGAACAACTCGCTGCATGCCATTCAGCGCTTCGCGCGTGACGTGGATTCCGCGGCTGTCGAGCGCGCGGCGCAATATCTGATCGATGCAAAAGGCATCTTCCTGTTCGGCCTCGGCATCTCGGAGACCATCGCCTTCGATGCCGAGCACAAGTTCTTTCGCCTCGGGCTGCATTGCCGCGTCGTGCTCGAAAGCCAGCGTCAACTGCTGCTCGCGCCGACCTTGCGCAACGACGAAGTGGCGGTCTTCTTCTCGCATTCGGGCTCGACCAAATCGCTCGTGATGGCGGCCGCGATGGCGAAGGGCAAGGGCGCGGTGACCATCGCCGTGTGCGCGCCGGGCTCGCGGCTCGCGCAGACCTGCGACCTGACCGTCGCCGTGCCCGCGTACGAGAACACCGAGTTGTACACGCCGCTCACGGCGCGCATCAATCATCTGCTCGTGGTGAACATGCTGGTCGCCATGCTGGGCCTGCGGCAAGGGCGCGAGCTGCCCGACAACCTCGCCGCGCTCGACCCGTGGTTCACCGACAAGTTCATGGATTAGCCCTTGTTTCAAGGGTGTTTCTATAACAACGGAGACGCAATTGGGTACGCATATCGAACCGGGCTATGCCCGACTGGAGCCGCAATCGAAGCAGGACGAGGCGAAGCTCGTCTCGGGCATCAAGGCGGTCGACCACTATCTCGCGCCGGGCATGAAAGTGGGGCTCGGCTCGGGCACGACATCGCACTGGTTCGTGCGCGCGCTCGCGCCGCGCGTGAAGGACGGGCTCGATATCGTCGGCGTGCCGACATCGAATGCGACGCGCGAACTGGCGATCGAACTCGGCGTCCCATTGACCGACCTCGGGCAGATCGACCGGCTCGACGTGACCATCGACGGCGCGGACGAAATCGATCATCAGGGCAGCATGATCAAGGGCGGGGGCGCGTGCCTGCTGTGGGAGAAGATCGTCGCGGCGGCGTCGCGCAAGATGGTCGCGGTGGTCGACGACAAGAAGGTCTTCGATACGCTCGGGCGTTTTCCGCTGCCGATCGAAGTGATTCAGTTCGGCTGGCAAAGCACGGAGCGTCTGCTGCGCGAGCTGTTCGTATCGGCCGGATTCGATGCGGGCGTCAGAATCGAGCGGCGCACGAAGAACGGCGCGCTCGTGGTGACGGACAGCGGCAACTGGATTCTCGACTGCCATCTCGAAGCCATTCCCGATCCGCTCGCGCTCGCGCCGCGCTTCAACGCCATTCCCGGCGTGGTCGAGCATGGTCTCTTCACCGGCATCGCGAGCGAGATGATCGTGGGTCATGCGGACGGCACGGCGGATATCGTCGTCTTCGACGGAGCGCGCCAATGAGCGAGATCGCAAAGGAAGACACTGGCGCGACGCTCGACGTCTTTCGTCTGGACGGCGAAGTCTGCGTCGTCACCGGCGCGGCGCAGGGCATCGGTCTCGCAATAGCGAAGGCGCTGCGCAATGCGGGCGCGACGGTCGTCATCGCCGACCGCGAAGCGACGCTCGGGCAGCGCGCCGCCGACGCAATCGGAGGCAGCTTCGTCACGCTGGACGTGACGGATTCATCGTCGGTCGATGCGGGCTTCGATGCGATCGTCGCCAGGCACGGCAAACTCGACGTGCTGGTCAACAACGCGGGCGTCGTCAAGAATGCGTCCGCGCTCGAAACCGACGACGCCGCGTGGCGCGCCGTGCTCGCCGTGAACCTCGACGGCGTGTTCTATTGCTGCCGCAGTGCCGCGCGTCACATGTCGCGGCAAAAGAGCGGGCGCATCGTCAATATCGCGAGCATGAGCGGGAGCATCGCGAACAAGCCTCAGCCGCAGGCATCGTATAACGCATCGAAAGCGGGCGTGATTCATCTCACGCGTTCGCTCGCCGCCGAATGGGCGGCCGACGGCATCCGCGTGAACTCCATCTCGCCGGGTTATGTCGGCACCGAACTGACCAAGCGCGGCTTCGAAAACGAAGCATGGCGCAAGGTGTGGCTCGACTACACGCCGCTGGAACGCATGGCGACGCCGGACGAAATCGCGCCGGGCGTCGTCTTTCTCGCGTCGCGGGCGAGCGCGTTCGTGACGGGATCGGACATCGTCATGGATGGCGGCTACACGGTCTGGTGATGCGGCCACTGACAAGATGAACGGAGACGATGAAGCTATGAGCGCACTTGATGCAATCCACGCATTGCGCGACGCCCTCGGCGCGGATGTGGTGGCCTTGCCGGAAGAATTCGGCGACAAGCGCGTGGTGGACTGGAGCGGCTTGCCCGGCGCGGTGCCGCTCGCGCTCGTGCGTCCGCGCGAAACGGACGAAGTCGCGCAGGCGCTCGCCATCTGCACGCGCTACCGTCAGCCGGTGGTGACGCAAGGCGGCCTGACGGGACTCGTCGGCGGCGCGAACCTGCGTGGCGGCGAGATCGCGCTGAGTCTGGAGCGCATGAACCGCATCGTCGAGATCGATGCAGTCTCCGCGACGATGACCGTCGAAGCCGGCGTCGCGCTGCAAACGGTGCAGGAGGCGGCGAGCGCGGCCGGCTTCTACTTCCCGCTCGATCTCGGCGCGCGCGGCAGTTGCGCGATTGGCGGCAACCTCGCGACGAATGCGGGCGGCAACCGCGTCATCAAGTACGGCATGATGCGCGATCAGGTGCTGGGCCTCGAAGCAGTGCTTGCGAGCGGCGAGGTCATCGGCGGGCTCAACAAGATGATCAAGAACAACAGCGGCTACGATCTGCGCCATTTGTTGATCGGCAGCGAAGGCACGCTCGCGGTCATCACGCGCGTGGTGTTGCGTCTTCGGCCGAAGCCGACGGCTATTGCCACCGCATGGTGCGCCTTGCCCGACTTCGCCTCGGTCACGACGCTGCTCACGCGCGCACAGGCGCAACTGGCAGCGGGCGTGTCGGCGTTCGAAGTGATGTGGGCGGGCTATCACGACGCGGTGATCGCGAATCTGTCCGCGCTGCGTGCGCCGCTTGCCGAGGCGCATCCGTTCTACGTGCTGCTGGAAACCGTCGGCACCGATCCCGAGCGGCACAACGAAGCCTTCGAGGAATTTCTCGGCGGCATGCTCGAAGCGGGCGTGGTGACGGATGCGGCCATTGCGTCGTCGGAAGCGCACGCGCGCGACTTCTGGGCGATCCGCGATGCGCCCGGCGAATACCAGCGCTTCATTCCGAATCACGCGGCCTACGACGTGAGCTTTTCGATCGCGCAGGTCGGCGACGCCGCTGCGCGTTGCGAAGCGCGTCTGCGCGAGCAATGGCCCGACGCGCTCGTGATGACCTACGGCCATTTGGGCGACGGAAACATCCATATTGTCGTGGATGTGCCGGGCATGGGCAAGCACGATCACGACGAGATCGACCGCGTCATCTACGACGTCACGCGCGAGTTCGACGGCTCGATCTCAGCGGAGCACGGCATCGGCACGAAGAAGCGCGATTATCTTCCGCGAAGCCGCCGCGAAAGCGATATCGCGGCGATGCGCGCGATCAAGTCGGCGCTCGATCCGCTCGGCATTCTGAACCCCGGCAAAGTGGTGTGACCGATGAACCCAACTCTTTCGAACTGGCCCGAGCCTCGCGCGTTCAAAGTCGATCTGTCGAGCGGCCTGATGGAGGGCACGGGCACGCGCTATCAGAAGCGGTTGAAGGATCTCAACGGCCTCTATGGCGATGCCGATGCCTTCGCCACGCTGGCGGCCGCGCGCGGCGACGAGGTCGTGTACGACGTGACCGATCATCGTCCGAGCGATGCGCCCGGCGATCTGATCACCGGCGTCACGCGCATGAGTCCCGGCAAGGTGGGCGACGAGTTCTTCATGACGCGCGGGCACATTCACGCGAACATCGACAGGCCCGAGCTGTACTTCGGGCTCAAGGGGCATGGACTCATGTTGATGGAGTCGCCCGACGGCGAGACGCGTATCGTCGAAATAGAGGCTCATACCGTGTGCTACGTGCCGCCGCGATGGATTCATCGCTCGGTGAATCTGGGCGACGACGATTTCGTGATGCTGTTCTGCTATCCCGCCGATGCCGGGCAGGATTACGCGATCATCGAGCGCGCCAACGGCATGAAGCTGCGCATTCTCGATGACGGCAAGGGCGGCTATCGCAGCGAGGCGAACCCGGCGTATGTCCCGCGCGATGAGGCGCAGATCGCCGGTCTGCTGGCACGAACGGAGGGCGAATGATGGCATACGAAGCGGCAAGCAAGCCCACGTTCTGGTTCATCGGCGTGACCACCGCGCAGAGTTCGATCATGCGCGTGTTCCCCGAATGGGCGAGGCATCTCGGTCTGGGCGATGTGCAGATGAAGGGCATCGACTTCGCGCCGCATGCGAAGCCCGAGGCGTATCGCGAGGCGGTGCGCTTTCTGCGCGACGATCCGCTTTCGCTCGGCGCGCTCGTCACGACGCACAAGATCGACCTGTATGCCGCGTGCCACGATCTCTTCGACGAGATCGACGAGTACGCGCGCGCCATGAACGAGACGAGTTGCCTGTCGAAGCGCGACGGCAAGTTCGTCTGCCACGCCAAGGACCCGATCACCGCCGGCTTTGCGCTCGACGGCTTTCTGCCCGCGCAGCACTTCGCGACCTCGAATGCCGAGGTATTCGTGATGGGCGCGGGCGGATCGGCCATCGCGATCACGTGGCATCTGATGCAGACGAAGCGGGGCGCGGACCGGCCTTCGAAGGTGATCGTGTCGGACCCGTCGCACGAGCGTTTACAGGAGATCGCACGCATTCACCGCGAACTGAATCTCGGCGTGCCGTGCGAATACGTGCTCGTCTCTCAACCCGACGACAACGACCGTGTGATGGCGCGGCTGTCGCCCGGCGCGCTCGTCATCAATGCAACCGGGCTCGGCAAGGACAGGCCCGGCTCGCCGCTCACGGACGCCGCCGTGTTTCCCGAACACGCGATCGTATGGGAGCTCAACTATCGCGGTGATCTCGTGTTTCTGGATCAGGCGCGCGCGCAATGTGAGCGCAGGCGCTTGCAAGTCGAAGACGGCTGGACCTACTTCATTTACGGCTGGACGCGCGTGATGGCCGAAGTCTTTCATGTCGATATCGCGACGCGCGGACCGGCCTTCGAGGCGCTCTGCCGCATCGCCGCCGATGCAGGCAAGCCCGCGCCGCGCGCAGGCATTGCCTGACGCCGGGGCCGTGGACGCCTTCTATCTCGCGATCGATGTGGGCACCGGCAGCGTGCGCGCCGCGCTCGTGGATGCGCGAGGCGTCGTGTGGAGTATCGCCGCGCACGAGCATGAGCAGATCGTGCCGCGCTACGGCTGGTCCGAGCAGCGTCCGGCCGACTGGTGGTCGGGCGCGGCGCGGTCCATTCGCGAAGTGCTGGCGAGCGTCCCCGATGCAGCGGCGCGTGTCGTTGCGGTGTGCGCGTGCGGCCAGATGCACGGCACCGTGCTCATCGATGACGACGGCAAACTCACGCGCGAAACCGCGCCGCTCTGGAACGACAAGCGCACCAGTGCCGAAGTCGCCGCGTTTCGCGCGCGGGCCGATTACGCATCGCATGCAAGACAGGCCGCCAATCCCGCGACGCCCGCGTGGCCCGCATTCAAGCTGCAATGGCTGAAGGCGCACGATCCCGCCGCGTTCGAGCGCGCGACGACCGTGTTCATGCCGAAGGACTACGTGAACTTCCGGCTGACGGGCGAGCGCGCATGCGACTGGAGCGATGCATCGACCAGCTATCTGATGGATGCATCCACTCGCACATGGTCCCGCGCGCTTCTGGATGCCTTCGGCCTCGATGCCGCGAAGCTCGCGCCGATCCGCGCGCCGCTCGACATTCTCGGCGGCGTCACGAAGGATGCCGCCGCGCAGACCGGCTTGCGTGAAGGGACGCCCGTGCTCGTCGGCGGGGCGGATTATCCGGTGTCGGTGCTCGGCTCGGGCGTTCATGCGCCGGGGCTCGCGTCGGACATCACGGGAACGTCGTCGATCATCACCGTGATCGCCGATACGCCGATGCTGCACCCGGACGTCTCCAACCTCGTGACATGCGATGGCTCCTGGGGCCGCTTCATGCTGCTGGATTCCGGCGGCGACGCGATGCGCTGGGCGCGGCGTGCGTTCCACCAAAATGCCTTGTCCTACGATGTCATCACGCAGAAGGCCGCGAGCGCGCCTGTCGGTGCGGACGGCCTGTTCTTCCTGCCGTACCTCACAGGCGAGCGACTCGGCGAACACGCCAACTCGCGGGCGCAGTTCTTCGGCATCACGGCCAAGCACGGATTGGGGCACTTGCACCGCGCGGTCCTCGAAGGCGTGGCGTTCGCGGTGCGCCGTCAGATCGCGCTGCTTCGGCCGGAAGACGGCGGCATCGACCGGATCGTGGCGGCGAGCGGCGGGGCGCGGGCGGCGTTGTGGCTCGCGATCAAGGCGAGCATGTATCGCACGCCGATCCTCGTTCCTGCCGAAGTGGAGTGCGGCGTGATAGGCTGCGCTGTTCTCGCGGCCACCGCGCACGGACAGTTCGCGCGTCTCGCGGATGCGGTCAGCGCCTTCGTCCGGTTCGAGAGCGAAGTGCGGCCCGACCCGCGCGCAAGCGACAGGTACGATCGCATGATGCCCATCTTCGAGGGGCTTTACGCGCAGGCGCAGCAGTTCTACGACGATCTCGACGCGCTCGACGCACACACGTTCTGAGCGCATGCACGACAAGGATAATCAGGCTTTGATCAAGGCAATCTTGTGGGACATGGACGGCACGCTCATCGAGAGCGAGTCGCTGCATCTGGCCACGCTCGTCGAGGCGCTCGCGCATCACGGCGTGCAGGCAGGTCATGAAATGCATCCGCTCGTCTTCGGCAAGACCGGGCGCGAAGTGCATGCGCTCGTTCGTGAACGATTCGGACTGACGGTCGATTTCGGCGAATGGTCGGCGTTTCGGGCGCGTTCGTATCTGAACGGCGCGCCGAAGCTCACGCCGCGTCCCGGCGCGCTCGAGGTGTATCGTGCGGCGAAGGCGGCCGGCATCACGCAGGCGATCGTATCGAACGCGTCGCGCATGTTGCTCGAAGCGAACCTGCGCGCGCTCGGAATCGAAGACCCTTCGCTCATCACGGTCAGCGTCAACGACGTGCGTCAGGGCAAGCCGAGCCCGGAGCCGTACGAACGCGCAGCGTGGCTTCTGCGGCTCGCGCCGGAAGAGGTCGTCGCGGTCGAGGACAGTCCGACCGGCGCGCTCGGTGCCATCGCGGCGCACATGCGCGTGATCGGCTGGCCTGTCGATGACGAAGCCGCCGCGCTCTTTCACGCGCAAGCGGACATCGTGCGCTCGCCGGACGAACTCGCGGCGAAGCTCGGGCTTTCGCTCAAGGCGTTGCGATAGAGCGGTGACTTCGGGCCGCAGTCGGCGGACGGTTGGTCTTCTGTCCGCTCACGGCGGTGCGACCCTCGACGCATCCGGCCCGCTAGTCGCTCCGACTTCCGAAGCCAATACCACCATCCGCCAGCGTCGATGAACGCTCAGGCCGGTCAGCCGAGGCATGTCGGCGTCGGCAAGCACCACATCCCCCCTTCTTCGTCGCAAACACCCTGTACCGATCCCACGCGATCAGACAGGGTTATCCCGCATCCGTCGAAAGTCGAAAACATGTAATCATATATATGAATTCGACGGAGAGAGACCATGCAGTCCGATGACCGGTTGCCGCGTTACCAGCGCTTGCGCGACGAAATGGTTGCCCTGATCGCGGCGCGTCATTGGCGACCGGGCGAAGCGATTCCCACCGAACAAGCGCTTTCACAGAGCTACGGCGTTGCCGTCGGTACGGTGAGAAAGGCCGTCGATCTACTCGTGGCCGAAGGTCTTCTCGAACGATTCCAGGGCAGAGGGACATTCGTGCGCCGCGCGAACTTCGACGGTTCGCTGTTCCGCTTCTTCCGCTTTCAGACGCGACAAGGCGAACGCCGCATCCCGGAGAGCCGGATCTTGCGACGCGAGGTCGTCGATGCGCCGTCCGCAGTCGCCGCGACATTGCAAATAGCGCGGACGGCCCGCGTGATTCAGATGTCGCGTGTGCGGCTGATCGACGGCGTGCCGATGCTCGCCGAAGAAATATGGCTGCCGTACGCGCGCTTTGCGGCGTTCGCGAAGATGGACCTGCACGAAATCGGCGATCTGCTTTATCCGGTGTACGAGACGCAGTGCAACCAGATCGTGGCGTCCGCCACTGAAACGCTGACCGTCGAAGCCATCGGCTCACGGCACGCGAGACTCCTGAACATCGAACCGGGCGCGCCGGCCGTCGTCATCGAACGTCTTGCATTCGGCTACGACCGGCAGCCGCTCGAATGGCGCCGCTCGCGTGGGCCCGCCAGCGAGTTCATCTATCAGGCGGAGATCCGCTAGCGATCGGGCGCTAACGCAAGCGCGTTGTTCTGAATACAACCGGCGACGCAGACGGGAGAGGGGGGCGGCATGTTCAACTGGTTCAAAGAAATTTCGGGCAATGAACGCAGGACGTTCTGGGCGTGTTTCGGCGGATGGGCGCTCGATTCGCTCGACGTGCAGATGTTCAGCCTCGTCATTCCGGCGATCATCACCGAGTGGTCGATCAGCCGCACGCAAGCGGGCCTCGTGAGCGGCGTCACGCTCGTTGCGTCGGCGCTGGGCGGATGGATCGCGGGCATGCTGTCCGACCGGTTTGGCCGCGTCAGGACACTGCAATGGACCGTCGCGTTCTTTTCCGTGTTCACGTTCCTCTGCGCGTTCGCGCAGAACTATCCGCAGTTCCTCGTGCTGAAGACGTTGCAGGGTTTCGGCTTCGGTGGCGAGTGGGCGGCAGGCGCCGTGCTCATGGCCGAGACGATCCGCAACGAGCATCGCGGCAAGGCGATGGGGAGCGTGCAGAGCGCATGGTCCGTCGGCTGGGGCGCAGCCGTGCTGCTGTATGCGCTGATGTTCTCGCTCGTGCCCGCGGCCACGGCATGGCGCGTGATGTTCGCCATCGGCATCGTTCCCGCGCTACTCATCCTGTACGTCCGGCGCGGCGTGCAGGAGCCGCAAGCGCCGGCGCGATCGTCACAATCGTCGCAAGCGACGCGTGACACCGGCATCTTCTCAGCGGGAATGCTACGCATGACGTTGATCGGCGCGTTGTTGGGCGTCGGCGCGCACGGCGGTTACTACGCGCTGATGACGTGGCTGCCGACGTTCCTGAAGAGCGAGCGCCATCTGTCCGTGCTCGGTACGGGCGGCTATCTCGCCGTCGTGATCGTCGCATTCTTTTGCGGATGCCTCGTCAGCGCGCAATTGCTGGATCGCATCGGTCGTCGCAGAACCATTCTCACGTTCGCGATCTGCTGCGTGATAACGGTGGTCGCCTATTTGTTCCTTCCGCTCGGCAATACCGCGATGCTGTTCTTCGGCTTTCCACTCGGGTTCTTCGCGGCGGGCATTCCCGCGAGCATGGGCGCGCTGTTCAACGAGCTGTATCCGCGCGGCGTGCGCGGCACGGGCGTGGGGTTTTGCTACAACTTCGGCCGCGTAGTGTCCGCCGGCTTCCCGGTGCTCGTCGGGCATATGTCGGCGAATATGTCGCTCGGCACGGCGATTGGCATCGATGCGGGCCTCGCGTACGCCATCGTCGTGCTGTCTGTCCTGATGCTGCCCGAGACGCGCGGGCGCGTGCTGGGCGAAGTCGCTTCCGGCGCGCAGGACGCGCGTCCGCTCGCTCACGCTCCCAGGCATTGACGCGCCCGACATTCACGCGGCGTCGAAACCATTGATGAGGAAAGACCCATGCTCCCTGAGTTGGAGACGGACGTGAGCTTTCGAAAGGATGCGCATCGTCGATGCGCGATCGCACCAGTCGATACGCATGCTCATGTCTTCAGGCGCGGTCTTCCGCTCGCCGAGCATCGCCGCTATGCGCCCGATTACGACGCGCCCTTGCATGCTTACCTCGCGCAACTCGATGCGCATGGCATAGCGCGCGGCGTGCTCGTGCAGCCCAGTTTTCTTGGCACCGATTGCGGCTATCTGCTGAATGCATTGAATAGCGCGCGCGACAGGCTGCGTGGCGTCGCGGTGATCGCGCGCGATTGCGATTTGCACACGCTGACGGATATGGCCGAAGCGGGCATCGTGGGTATTCGGTTGAATCTGATCGGCCACGCCGACAAGCCGCTCGACCATTGGATCAGCGCGCGCACGCTGGCGCATGTGCGGGAACTCGCATGGCATGTGGAAGTGCACGCGGAAGCAGCAAGGCTCGAAGGCATCGTCGCGCCGCTTCTCGAAGCGGGCGTCGATGTCGTCGTCGATCATTTCGGCAGGCCCGATCCCGCTCTCGGCGCAAGCGATGCAGGCTTTCGCCGTCTCCTCGATTTCGGTCGATCAGAGCGCGTGTGGGTCAAGGTATCCGGGGCATACCGCAACTGGCCGGCGCATGACGTCGTCGAGCGCGAAGCCCGCAAGGCATTCGATTCGTTGAGGGATGCGTTCGGGCTGCATCGCCTGATGTGGGGTAGCGACTGGCCGCATACGCAGTTCGAGAGCACGGAGCAGTTCTCCACATCGCTGGCACTATTGCACGCGCTGATTCCGGACCCGGAAGAATGCAACGTCGTGCTGACGCGTACGCCCGCGAGCCTCTACATGTTCGATCACGAGGCTGCGAATCAGTAATCGCGCCGCGCATCTGGCCACACACTTCGAACCGAAGATAGATTAAATGACTCCTCTAGACATCGATTTATTGCTCACCGCGCTCTTCAGCGTGCTGCTGCTAGTCGCGCTCATCGTGTCGCGCATCAAGATGCATCCGCTTCTGGCGTTGCTCGTCGTATCCATCGGCGTGGGTTTCGCCACCGGCATGGAGCCGGGAAGCATCGTCAAGCATCTGACGAACGGGGCGGGAAAGACATTGGGCGCGGTAGGCGTGGTCATCGCGCTGGGTGCGATGCTCGGCAAGATCCTCGCCGATGCGGGCATCACCGAGCAGATCGCCGAAGCCATGCTGAGGCGCGCCTCTGACCGGATGATTCCGTGGGCCATGACGCTCGTGGCGTTCGTCGTGGGCATTCCGATGTTCTTCGAAGTGGGGCTCGTCGTCATGCTGCCGCTTATCTTCAGCGTCGCGCGCAAGCTGGAGAGCCACGCTCGCTTCAAGGGCTCGGCTTATGTGTACGTCGGTGTGCCGGTGATTTCGGCGCTGGCCGCCATGCACGGCATGGTCCCGCCGCATCCGGGGCCGTTGACCGCGATCGCCACGCTCAAGACTTCGGTGGGTCCCACCATGTTGTATGGCTTTCTGGCGGCGATTCCCGCGATGGTTTTGGGAGGCCCGCTCTATGGCGCGTTCATTTCGCCCCGCATGAGCATGCGGCCCGATCAGGGCTTGCTCGACCAGTTCACCGTCGTGGAGCAGGCCCCCGCGGACCGCCGGCCTGCTGTCGGTCTCGGCGTGTTGGCCGCCTTGTTGCCCGCCATCCTGATGCTGGTTCATGCGGTCGCGGAAATGGCGCTGCCGAAAGGTTCGCCGATGCTGCATGTCGCGAGCTTCCTCGGCAATCCGCTCATCGCCATGTTGCTCGGCGTACTGTTCGCCGTCACGACCCTGGTCCTCGCCCGAGGTGGCGATGCCGAGAAGCTGCGCCACGCGCTCGGCACGAGTCTCAAGCCGATTGCGTCGATCATCATGATCATCGCGGGAGGCGGCGCATTTCAGGAGATGCTGACGAGCGCAAAGGTGGGCGAGGCCATCGTGCATCTGACGCAGCACTTCGCCTTTCCCCCGCTGATTCTCGGTTGGCTGATCGCCATGGCGCTTTCCGTCTCGACCGGGTCGGCGACGGTGGGGATCGTCGGCGCAGCAGGTTTGCTGGCGCCGCTTGCCGGAGCCGATCCGAGCCTCAACTTGCCGTTGCTGGCCTTATCCATTGGCTGCGGTTCGCTGTTCTTCAACTACGCGAACCACGCCGGTTTCTGGATGGTGAAGGAATCGTTCGGCATGACGATGGGCGAAGCCACCAAAACGATCTCGGTGGTTCAATCCATCGTGGCGGTGGTCGGCCTGGTCATGGCGCTTGTGTTCAATGCGGTTATCGGTGTTCACTGACCGGCTCGCGTGCGAGCTTCAGGCGACGGGCAGCGGACTCGCGATGACGGCGGCAGGCTCCTCACCGCCACCGCTGCAGTCGACTCAGCTCGCCGCGACCACGGCGATCTCCACGAGCAACGCCGGCGACGCCAGTTGCGCTTGCACTGTCGCGCGCGTCGGCGCGCAGCCTTCGGGCACCCACGCGTCCCACACTTCGTTCATGCCCGCAAAATCGCGCTCGATGTTCGCCACCCACACTTGCGCCGACACCAGACGCGTTCTGTCGATGCCGGCCTTCTCCAGATAGCCATCGATCTTTTCGAGCACGCTTGCGGTCTGCTGCTTGATGTCGGGCGTCTGATCCGCGGACGTCTGCCCGCCGATGAACACGAGCCCGCCCGCCTTGACGACGCGGCTCATGCGCTGATTGGTGTCGATACGAACGATATCGCTCATTGAATGGCTCCTTTGAATGCGAGGTCCGCGCATGCAGTCGGCACGCGCGGCGGTTTGAAAAGATGGAATCAGTGCGCGACGAGCGTCGCGGCGTTCTCGCTCGATGACGAAGCAGCGCGCGTGTCGAACCGGTCGATGGCGAACGCATCGAGCGAAAGGGAAGGCGCGCCGTCGAGCATGAGTTCGGAGACGAGCTTGCCGCAGCCCGGCCCCAACTGAAAGCCGCTGCCGCAGTAGCCGAACGAGTAGTACAGATTCGACGCGGTGCGGCTCGCGGAGATGACCGGCAGTTCGTCTTCGGTGAAGGCTTCGACGCCCGCCCACGCCCGGTTGACGCCGAGATCACGCAGATGCGGAAAGAGATCGGTGACGGTCTTCGCGCTCTTCACGAGGCGCATGAAGTCCACTTCGCCGTGGCGATTCGCCAACTCGGCAATGCCGATCAGCTTGCCGCCGATCACCACCGTGCCGTTATCGAACTGCTTGAACGACAGCGGCCGGCCCGTCGCGCCGAGCGTTGCGCGGCAGAAGGGCGCGACCCGATGCGTGACCATCAGCATGAGCCCTTCGGGATGCACGGGCACGATCTCGCCGGCCTGCTTCGCGAGTTCGCCGGACCACGCGCCCGACGCGATCAGCATCTTCTCGGCGCTGAACGTGCCGCGCGGCGTGTGCGCAGTCCATCGCGCGCCGCGCTGCTCGATTCGCTTGACAGGCGTGCCCTCGAAAAACCGCACGCCGAGCCGTTGCGCGGCGAGCCGGAACGCAGTCGTCGTGCGATACGGCAGCGCATAACCGTCGCGCTCGACCCAGATGCCGCCCGTCACGTGCTTCGCGAGCGCCGGTTCGAGTTCGAGCACGGCCTCACGATCGATCACTCTCTCGTGAGTGAATCCATGCGCTTCGAGCAGCGCCACGCGCTCGCGGCACGCGTCGAGTTCCGCTTCGGTTTCGGATATCTTCAGTTGTCCTGATGGAACGAATCCGCCGTCTTCGCCGAGCAGTTCTTTCATGCCATGCCACATGTCCCGCGACATGAGCGCGAGCGGAATCTCGGGCAATGGACGCCCGAGCGTGCGCACGCCACCCGCGTTGACGCCCGACGAGTGCCGCGCCACGTAATCGGCTTCGAGCACGACGACCTTCGCGCCGCGCTTCGCGAGATGGAACGCGCTGCTGGTGCCGTGCAAGCCGCCGCCCACGACGATCACATCGGCTTCGCTGATCTCATTCACCGGCGAGTTCTCCGAGCGTGAGCGGCTTGATTGGCGGGCGAATGCGGTAGTAGCCGACCTCGGCCGGCGACACGCGCCGCGCTTGAGCGATAACCTCCGTCACCGTCAGCCCGCACATGCGGCCCTGACACGGCCCCATGCCGCAGCGTCCGAACGACTTCGCCTGATTTGGTCCGACGCAGCCCAGCTCGACGAACTGGCGCAGTTGGCCCGCGGTGACTTCCTCGCATCGGCAGACGATTGTCTCGTTCTTCGGGATGCGGTTCTCATCGCGCGGACGATACAGCGAATCGAGGAACGGGCGAATGCGCATGGCGCCCGCGAGATCGCGTCGCAGCGACGCCGCTTCGAGATCGCGTCTGGCCGGATCGATCGCGCCGAGCTGCGCCGCCACCGCGACGCCCGCGATCGCGCCTTGCATCGCCGCCGCCTGCGCGCCGCCGATGCCCGCGCCATCGCCCGCGACGAAGATGCCGGGCACGTCCAGCTCGCCCCATGCGTCGGTTTTCGGCGTGAAGCAGAGTTGCGCAGGGTCCCAACGGTGCGCCGCCCGCAAGGCCTGCGTGAACTGCGTATTGGGTACCACGCCCTGATGCAGCAAGATCACGTCCGCTTCGATGCGATGCGCCGCGCCCTGCGTCGTGAAGCTGAGCGCGCTTGCATGCTCCACGCCGTCCGTGCCGATGCGCGATTCCACGCGCAGGTCGTCGGCGGCCTCGAACATGGGCACGCCCGCTTCGCGCAGCGTGCGCATCAGGTGCAAGCCTTTGCTCAGATACGGCCACGCGCGCAACGCCGAGAGCATGTGACGCTTCGCGCGCCAGCGGTCTTCGTGACGCGTCGTATCGACGAGCGCGCGAATCGGCACGCCCGCGCGAACGTATTGCCAGCCGAGCAGATACAAGAGCGGCCCGCAGCCCGCGAGAACCGGCGGCGCGGCGGGCACTTCGCCCGCGCTCTTGAGAAGGATCTGCGCCGCGCCCGCCGTCAGCACGCCGGGCAGCGTCCAGCCGGGAATCGGGAAGGGCCGCTCCATCGCGCCGCTCGCGAGAATCACGCGCTCTGCCTCAAAGCTGCCGATCTTGCCGTCCTTCAGATAGTTGATGCCGCGCTCGCGCGTGACCTGCCACACGGTCGCGCCGGTCAGATGCCGCGCGCCCGATGACGAGAACGCCTGCGCGATCGCGCCGCCCGCCGCGTAGTCGGGACCGAGAATCTCCTTGCGGCGCGCGTCTGCACGGCCGATGCCGCGATAAATCTGCCCGCCGGAGGCATCCTGTTCGTCGATCAACACGGTCTTGAGGCCCGCGCGCGCCGTTCGCGTCGCGGCGCTCATGCCCGCGGGACCCGCGCCGATCACGACGACATCCACCGCTTCGGCGTTCGATGAGACGAGGTTAGCGTCCATGCGCGTTCTCCAGCGATGCATCGGCAGTATCGGTATCGATGGATGGCGGCAGATCGCGCGCGCCTTCCTGCGAACGGATGCGCATGCCGGCCCGCACTTCGACCATGCAGCTCTGGCGGCTCGGCACGCCGTCGATCTCGACCAGACATTCGAAGCACGCGCCCATCATGCAATACGGTGCGCGCGGGGCGCCCGAGACCGGCGTCGCGCGAAACCGCGACACGCCCGCCGCGAGCAGAGCCGCCGCGACCGAGCGCCCGCCCGGCACGCTCAAAGCCTGACCGTTGAAGAAGATGTCGATGTTCGCGCTGTCCGCGCCCGGCAACGGCTTGAAAAGCGAAGGTGTCGATGAAGTCATGTCGTGCTGGCTCAATGTGCGGAGATCAGTTCTTTGGCGTGCTCGAAGCGGCGCGCGGAGAAGGCGGGAAGCTCGTCGGGAATCGGCGCGCCGAGAACCCACGGGGCAATGCGCATGGCGTGCGCGGCGGCGAGCGTCACGCCGCTGTGACAGGTCACGACGAACGCGCCGGGATGCGCCTCCGACTGGTCATAGACCGGGAAGCCGTCCGGGCTGTAGACGCGCAATGCGGCCCACATGCGGACGAGCCGCACGTGTTCGAGCAGCGGAAACGCGCGCACGGCGCGGCGGGCGATATCGGCGAGGACGTGTGTCGTCGTGAAGTCGTTGAAGCCGACTTCTTCCATCGAATCGCCGAATTGCAGGCTGCCTTCGTCGGTCTGACGCACGTTGAGCGTCGGATAATGCAGGAACGGCGCGACGCGCTCGCTCACGAGCACTTGTCCGCGATTCGGCGCGACCGGCGCATTCAGCCCGACGAACGGCGCGAGCGTGCGATTGCCGAGGCCGGCCGCGAGCACCACGCGCCCGGCGCGATACGTGCCGCGCTTGCCGTGCACGACGAAGCCGTTTCTCTCCGGCACGATGCGCTCGGCGCGCTCGGCGGACACGAGGCGCACGCCGCGCGTCTGCATCGACGCGTGAAGGCCGCGCAGCAGCTTGAGCGGATTCACATGGCCGTCCATCGGCGTGTAGCTCGCGCCGATCACCTTCGGTCCGATCTGCGGAATGCGCTCGCGCACTTCGGCGGCCGTGAGCATCTGGTACGGGTAGTCGCCCAGTTCGGCTTGCAGTGTCGAGAGACGCTTTTCGCGGTCGGCGAGTTCGGCGTCGTTGAAGCAGAAGTGGAAGCCGCCGGGCTGACGCAGCGCGACATCGACGCCCGATTCGCCATGCAGCGACTCCGCGAGCGCGGGCCAGCGCGCCGCCGAACTGCGCGACCATCGCGCGTAGGGCGACAGGCCGTAGCCTTTGCCCTGAATCCACACGAGGCCGAAGTTGCCGCGCGAAGCGCGAAAGCCGCCGTCGTCTTCATCGAGCACGGTCACGCGCGCGCCTTCGCGGGAGAGGCCGTACGCGACGGCGGAACCCACCAGGCCGCCGCCCAGCACGATTACGTCGGGACTAACAGAAGTCATCGGGCTTCTCCGATCAGGATACGGTCCAGTCCGACCATGCGGTCGAGCAGGATCATCAGGAGCACCGTGCCGACGATCAGCACCGCGGACACGCTCGCGACCAGCGGATCGATCGTCTGCGCGATCTGGTTGTACATCGCCACGGGCAGCGTCGTGGTGCCGGGTGTCGCGACGAAGATGGTCATCGTCAGTTCGTCGAAGCTCTGGATGAACGAGAGCACCCAGCCGCCCGCGACGCCCGTGCGGATCATCGGCAGCACGACGCGGCGAAACGCGGTGAAGCGGCTCGCGCCGCACGAAAGCGCCGCGCGTTCGGCATCGCGATCGAGCCCCACCGCCGACGACAGCGCGAGCCGCAGCGCATACGGCAGCACGATCACCACATGCGCGCATACCAGCGACCAGAACGATCCCGACAGATTGAGCATCGACAGAAACCGCAGGAACGCGATGCCGAGCACGACGGCGGGAATCATCATCGGCGAGAGGAAGAAGCTGGTGAGCGCGGCGCGGCCGGGAAAGCGGTAGCGCGCAATGGCCAGCGCCGCAGGCACCGCGAGCAGCACGCCGATGGTCGCGGCCGCGAACGCGAGCTTGATCGACAGCCAGAACGCGGACACGATGTCGCCGTTCTCGATGATCGCGTGGAACCAGCGGAACGACGCGCCATCGAAGGGCATCGAAATGAAGCCCTTGTCGGTGAATGCAACCAGCATCACCACGGCGAGCGGCGCGAGGATGAACGCAAGAAAGAGCGCATTGAAGACGAGCGCGAGCGGGCCGTTCTGTTTCATGTGCGTGTCCTCGCGTTCAGTCGAAAATGTGCTTGAAGCGGCGTTCCGCGAGACGGCTGCATCCCATCACGATGGCGACGTTCGCAATCAGCAGCAACACGGCGATGCTCGCGCCGAGCGGCCAGTTGAGCGTGCCGAGAAATTCGTCGTAGGCGGCGGTGGCGACCACCTTCAGGCGCCGTCCGCCGATGAGCGCGGGCGTGGCGAACGCGGACGCCGAGAGCGCGAAGACGATGATCGAACCCGACAGCACGCCCGGCATGATCTGCGGCAGCACCACGCGCCGGAAGACCTTGAGCGGCGATCCGCCGAGCGAGCGGCCCGCCCATTCCACTTGCGGGTCGAGCTTCTGCATGTTGGCCCAGACGGACATCACCATGAACGGCACCAGCACGTGCGTGAGCGCGATGATCATGCCGGTCATCGTGAAGACGAGGCGGATGGGTTCATCGGTAACGTGCAGCGCCTGCAAGACGTTGTTGAGCACGCCGTTGTTGCCGAGCAGGATCTGCCAGCCGAGCGTGCGCACGACCACCGAGATGAGCAGCGGCCCGAGCACGATCAGAAGACACAGCGATTGCCACGGCTTTCTCATGCGCGCGAGGATGATCGTCTCCGGCACGCCGAGCACGATGGAGAGCAGCGTGACGCCGAACGCGAGGCCCGCCGTGCGCAGAAAGATGGTGCCGTAATACGGGTCGCTCACCACTTCCCAGTAGTTCGCAAGCGTGTAAGCGGACGTGACGCCCGCCGTATCGCTGAAGACGCGGAAGGAGAGCAGCAGCGTGAGCATCAGCGGCACGAGCAGCAGGCCGGTGAAAAGCAGCAGCGCGGGCCCGGAGAGCAGCCACGGCGCGGCGCCGGGGCGGGCGTCGTCAAGCGTGGCCATGCTGCGTCTCCCTGCCTTCCTGCGTGAGCACGCGCAGATCGTCGTCGGTCCAGGCGAGGCCCACTTCATCGCCTTCCTCGGGCGGCGGCGCGCCGTGATTCGGCTGGGCGACGCGCAGCTTGCCGAGAGCGGTGTCGACTTCGAGCAGCCACTGATTGCCGACGAACACGCGCGTCGCGATGTGACCTTTGATGCGCGCATCGCCGTTGGCGAGATGCACTTTCTCCGGGCGGATATAGACGTTCACCGCGCCATCCACCTGACGGCCTTCATGCGGCACATGCAGGTGCGTGCCGGCGACGTCGACCACCGCGCAGCGCGGATTGCGCAGCAGCACTTCGCCCGCGAACGCGTTGGTGCGGCCGAGGAACGTCGATGCGAAGGCCGTAGCGGGACGCTCGTAAGCGTCGTACGGCGTCGAGAGTTGCGCGATGGTGCCGCGATGCATCACCGCGATGCGGTCGCTCATGGTCATCGCTTCGACCTGATCGTGCGTGACGAGAATCGTCGTGATGCCGAGGCGCTTCTGAATGGCGCGGAGTTCGATGTGCATTTCCTCGCGCAGCTTGGCGTCGAGATTGGACATCGGTTCGTCGAGCAGCAGCAGTTCGGGCTGCATCGCGATGGCGCGCGCAATCGCCACGCGCTGCCGCTGGCCGCCCGATAACTCCTTCGGATACCGATGCCCGAGGCCCTTGAGCCGCACGAGCGCGAGCGCTTCCTCGATGCGTTCCTCGCGCTCCCGGCGCCTGACCTTGCGCATCTCCAGGCCGAAGCCGACGTTGCCGGCCACCGTCATGTGCGGAAAGAGCGCATAGCTCTGAAACACCACGCCGATGCCGCGCTTCTCCGGGCGTTCGTTCGTGATGTCGCGGCCGTCTAGCTCGATGCGGCCGGTCGTCGGCGTGACGAAGCCCGCGACCATCTGCAAGGTCGTGGTCTTGCCGCATCCGGACGGGCCGAGCAGCGACAGAAACTCGCCGCGCTCGACCGAGAGATCGAGCTGTTCGATTGCCGTGAAATCGCCGTAGCGTTTGGAGATGCCCTGAAGCGTCAGAAATGCCATGCGCGTCGTGGGCGCCGACGCCCGGCGAGATGGACGGCCAGATGCAATCCGGCGACGTGATTCTCGCGCCTTACGGCAGCGGCCGCGCCGTCGCATTGCAGAACACGGGCTTCCCGCTCAAGTTCATCTACCCGAAGGAAGGCGCGGTCGCGTTGCAGGTGGCGGCGTGCGTCGTCGCGGAGAACGCGCAGCCGAAGCTCTCGCAGGAGTTCGTGCAGTACCTGCTGACGCCGGAAGTGCAAATGCTTCAAGCGCAGAACATCGGCCTGGGTCCGGTCAACAAGACGGTGAAGCTCGCGCCCGAAGTCGCGGCGCGCGTGCCTTATGGTCCCGATCAAGTGGCGAAGCTGACCGCGGTGGACTGGGCGACCATCAACCAGCATCGCACCGAATGGACGGAACGCTGGAATCGCACGGTCGAGCGCTAAACGAGCATCTGTCGAAGGAGTCCCGAGAGCACGTTGGGCGCGACTTGCTTGGTCATCGCGGTGAAGCCGGGGTCGATGTTCTTTTCGCCGCCGCCCGACAGGCGCGCCAGCATGACGAGCGTGTGCAGGCCGTAGGTGTTCGTGATCGGCGGCACGCCGAGCTTGCCTTTGATGCGCGAGTCTTCGAGCACTTTCCACGAATCCGGCGGCGGCAGGCCGGCCTTCTTGAACGCTTCCTCGTTATAGCCGATGCCTGTGGCCACCATGCCGACGCCGATCGCGCTCGGGCCGATCTTCGCGAGCGGATAGACGTCGTTCATGACGGGCGCGTCGTCGAGCTTCGCGCACAGGTTCATCTGCATGGCTTGATACATCGGGCCGTCGTCCATCACCGCGACGTTGATCTGCTGATGCCCTCGTTGCGCCTGCAACTTCGCGAGCGTGTCGCTCGAATTGCCCGCCACGTACACCACCTTCACGTTATGCGACTTCTCGAAGGCCGGGATGATCTTCTGCCGATAGAGCTGCTCGTTCGAGCCGCCTACGTTCGCCACATACAGCGTGGTTTCGGCCTGCGCGAGCATCGGCGCGGCGCAGGCTGCGGCGAGCGCGAGAGCGGTGATCGTGGGGCGAGCGGATAGGGCAGACAGACGGCGATGCAACGCTCTTTTCATGACGTGATCTCCATGGCGGGGGGCGGAAAACGCGGGGTGTGGTCCCGTCGATGAACCGAGTGTCGCGCCGACAATTCATATCGTCCAATACAAATAAAATACTGACCCATGCACAGTTGATATACATTGGCTCGTCATCGTGGTCAGCACTTAGGGGAAAGCACGCATGAACCTGAAGCATATCGAGGCGTTTCGCGCGGTCATGGTGTCGGGATCGATGACGGCCGCGGCCAAGGCGCTCTTCACGTCGCAGCCGAACGTGAGCCGCCTGATCTCGCAGCTCGAACGCGACACGGGCCTGCAGCTTTTCCAGCGCAGCGGCGTGCGGCTCATTCCGACGAGCGAGGGCACGGCGTTCTTTCGCGAGGTCGAGCGCGCGTTCGTCGGCTTGCAGGGGCTCGCCAACGCGGCGGCTCAGATTCGCAATCTGGGCAGCGGACGTTTGCGCATCGCGGCGATGCCATCGGCCGGCATGACGCTCGTGCCGCACGCAATCAAGCGCTTCGTCGCGCTCTTTCCGGACGTGACGGTCTCGTTGCACGTGAACACGTCGGGTACGGTCAATCACTGGACGGCGTCGCAGTTCTGCGATCTGGGTGTCGCGGTCTATGTGAGCGAGGCGTCGGAGTGCGAGGTCGAGCAGTTATCGAACGTGCCGGCTGTCTGCGTGATGCCGGCGAATCACCGGCTCGCCGCCAAGCGCAGCATCCGCCCGAAGGACCTCGAAGGGGAATCGTTCATCTCGCTGTGTCACGGCGACGGCACGCGCGCCGCCATGGACGATGTGTTTCAGCGCGCGGGCGTCCAGCGCGTGCTCGCCATCGAGGCGCAATATACGGCGATGTGCTGCGAGATGGTCCGTCACGGCATGGGCGTGACGCTTGCGCATCCAATCGTCGCTCGCGACTTCGCGGGGCCGGAGATCGTCATTCGGCCGTTCCTGCCGCACACGCGCTTTCCGACATATCTGCTGTTTCCGCCCCATCGTCCGCGCGAGCGGCTCGCGTCGGCCTTCGTCGAGGTGCTGCGCGGACTGCATGATGAATTGCTCGATGAGGTGGTCGAGACGGACAGGAGGCGGGGGAGGGGGCGCGGTTAGGAGGCGCTGCGCGCTTCGGTCCGCTGTCGTTCGTAAGGATAACGAATGACTTAGATCGACCGAGATTGAGAGTCGAAGTTTGATTTGTACAGGAGGGCAAGTACCGCTGATCAAGGGCGGTTACGCGAGAGCCCCATGAGCAAACACGCATAGACCCCCCGCAAACAACCAAGCCCCTTTCCAGCATTAATTACCGAACGACAGCGTTTGCGCATGCTGTGATACCCTGCACTCCGTGCGAACGGCGCTCTAGGCGCTTGAAACAGCGCGAATAAATTACCGGTCTCGGGTTTCGGCATCAAGAAGGTCCGCGGCCCGCCGTAAAAACAGCTAGTGCCACGCGCACATTTCTTCTGCGGTCGAAGGTCAATCGTCATGCCGTGTCCGGCGGACATCCCGCCACCGAAGCCTCACCTTTACAGACCGGGCGCTTTCGCCCTACACAAAGAACGGTCGCATCGCGACGCGTTTCAGGATTTGCCAGATGAAACCGGTAAGGAATCTCTTTCGCTCACGCTTTGGCCGCTTCTTCGCGTATGGCGTCGCGGTGGCCGCGCTGGTGGCCACGGCGAGCGCCATCGTGTGGCGTCATCATGCCGATGCCGCTCGCCACGAACCGCTCGCGCTGGCCGGCGTGGCGAGCGCGATGCGCGCTGACGCGAAGCCGTGGACGCATCGCGAGAAAGACGTCTCGCAGCTCGTGGCCGATATCCGTGCCCGCGATGTCGCCGCCATCGGCGTGAGCCGCGATGCGATCCTCGTATCGACGCAGCGCGGGGAGAAGTACTACGTTGCCGACCATAACGGCGCTTTCTCGAATGCGCTCCTGATCGGCGATATGAAGTCCGGCGAAGCCGCGCCGTATCAACTGGTCTGGCTGCCGGACGCGAACGTGCAAACCGGCATGGCGCGTTGGGACGACGACTTCAATCGACTGCGCGATCTCCTGAGCATCCTGTTGCCCGTCGCGATGGTCGGCGGCTTGTTGTGGTTCATGCGCCGCGAGATGCGCGGCGGCGCGCAATTGCTGGCGAAATCGCCGACGATGCGCTTCGACGACGTCATCGGCGCAGGCGAAGCGAAAGCCGCGCTCGCGGACGTGCGCGCGTGGCTGACCGAGCCCGCGCAATTCACCGGCATGGGCGTGCGCGCGCCGTGCGGCATCCTCATGACGGGCGGGCCGGGCGTCGGCAAGACGCGTCTCGCGCAGGCGCTCGCGGGCGAATGCGGCGCGAACTTCATCGCGATCACGGGCAGCTATTTCAGCGCGAAATACTATGGCGTCGGCATTCAGAAGGTGAAGCATCTGTTCGAACTCGCGCGCAAGAACGCGCCGACGGTCATCTTCATCGACGAAGCGGACGGCCTCGGCAAGCGCACGGATACGGGCGGCGGTCCGGTCGAAGCGGAGAGCAACCGCATCATCAACCAGCTGCTTGCCGAGATGGATGGCTTCGCGTCGAACGAAGGCGTCATCATCGTTGCGGCGACGAATCACCCGGACAATCTCGACGAGGCGCTGCGCCGCCCTGGCCGTTTCGATCGGACCATTCAGGTGCGTTTGCCCGATATCGACGACCGCGAGAAGATCCTGCGTTTCTACGCGGCTAATCTCAAGACGAAGGCGGGCGACATCGACTTCACGCAGCTCGCGCGGCTGACTACGGGCTTGTCGCCGGCCACGCTCGCGATGATCGTGAATCAGGCGGGTCTCGTGGCGCGCAAAGCCGGGGAGACGGAAGTGGCGGCCGACCATTTCGTCGAAGCGATCAAGATCGCGCGCATCGGCGATATCAACGGGGCGGAGCGCGCGCTGTCCGACGACGAACGCACGCGCATTGCCATTCACGAAGCCGGGCACGGGCTCGTTGCGGCGCTGCTGAACACGGGCGTGCTCGAAGAAGTCACCATCCTGCCGCGCGGCGGCGCGCTCGGCGTCGCGCTCATCACGAAGGCGCAGGACAAGCATCTGTATCGCGAGACCGAGATGCGTAACGAGATTCAGGTGCTGCTCGGCGGACGCAACGCGGAACTGTTGATGTTCAACGAGGCATCGAGCGGCGCGGCGCAGGATTTGCAGGAAGCATCGCGCATCGGGCTGGATATGGTGTCGAAGTTCGGCTTCAATAACGACGGCAATCTGTTCAGCCTCGCCGCCTTGCCGCAACAGGTCGCGGGCCTTCAGTTGAAGACGGCGATCGGACATGCGAACGAGCTTCTCTCCGACCTGAACGATGCGTGCTTCGCGCTGCTAAAGGCGAATGAGCCGGTGCTTCGCGCGATTGCGGATCAACTGCTCGTGTCGGAGACGGTTCCGGGCGAGACGGTGTATCGGCTGATTCGCGAGCATGCGGCGGCTGTCGAAGCGATCGACGAGGCGCTCGCGGCTTGAGCGGATGCTCGGGGTGCATCATCACGTTCATGCTTCGCGCGAAGCGTGCGCATCCGCGCGATACGCTTGCGTAAGTCCGTCGTAGCCCCAGCTGTCTTTCGGCGCTTCGTGGATCACGACATAGCTCACTTCGGACAACCTGCTGCCGATCACCGATTTAAGCAGTGCATTGGCTTCACGGACGAAGCGGGCCTTCTCTTCGGCAGTGTTGGTCCCGGCACTGACGATGGCATCGACCTGCGCGGCACACGCGACCGGCTCACCGCCCACGGTCCAACTTTTGGCGGGCACCTGTTCGACCAGAACAGCCACGAGAGGCCCGACTTTACGAAGGACATCGACCATCAACGCAGTGATGCCTTCTTGAATCGCTTTCACTTGATGCTGCGCGAGCGGTTCACCAATCGCTTTGACGCTGATGAAGGGCATGGCCATTTCTCCTTGTTCGATGCACACGCGAGAGCGTTGCGTATCGAGAAGATATGGCCGCTCGCCGCTTCGAGCAATTTGAAAGTTTGGAACTCATTCATCCATCGAATCGAACCGTCGCTCAGCGCACAGCCACGGCGGCGAGTTCGTCACGGATCGTTTCGGTCACGATATCGGTTAGCTTCGTGACTGCGGCTGTGGCTTCGGCTTCTGCGCGATGAAGCGAAAGCGGCGCGAGCGGCAGAGCGGGCAAGCCGGTTGACATCGGGTCGAGCGCAACGAGCGATGGCGGCATCTTTAAGGCGGTTCGAACGGTGATGCCGAGGCCGCCTTCGACCGCGGCCCACAGCCCCGAGAGGCTGGGACTGGTGAACACCAGCCGCCACGACAGGCCGGCTGCATCCATCGCATCGACGGCGGCCGAGCGGAACGTGCACGGCGGGTCGAACGCGACGAAGGGCAGAGGCTGCCCGCCAAGACTTTCCACGCCACCCCAATCAGGCCGCCCGACCCACTGAATCGGCACGGCCGCCACGCGTTCGCCGTGCGGCGACGCGCTTCCGTCTCCCCAGACGAGCGCCACATCGAGCGCGCCTGTGAGTGTCTTTTCGATGAGCGATGCGCTTCTATCCACCTGAACCTCGACGCGCACTTTCGGATGCGCTCTCGCGAACCGGCTGAGAACCGCCGGCAGCCAGCTTTCCGCGAAGTCTTGCGGCAAGCCGAGCCGCGCCCAGCCCTCCAGGTCCGATCCCCTCACGGTTTCCACTGCTTCGTCGTTGAGTTCGAGCAAGCGCTTCGCGTAGCTCAGCAGACCTTCGCCCGCCGTGGTGAGCGCGAGCCCGCGCCCTGACTTCTGCACGAGAGGCCGGCCGATCTGATCCTCCAGCCTGCGCAACTGCGTACTGATCGCGGATTGCGAGCGGCCCAAGCGCTCCGCCGCGCGCGCGAAGCTGCCGAGTTCGAACCCGGTGACGAAGGTTCTCAGCACATCCATGTCGAGATTGGTTCGCGTAGGCATCGTTCGATTTCGCAGATGCGACCCTTCGTAAGTTTCAAATTTACGGAATGATGATCGGGCCGTAACGTGTGTACGTCAAGTACCGCAGACGTCCACAGTCATATAGGAGTGACGAAGCCATGCCGCTCATCCGCATTTCTCTGATCAAAGGCAAGTCCCCCGCGCATATCCGAGCCATTAGCGACGGCGTCCATCAGGCGCTGGTCGAGGCCTATGGCGCGCCGGCCGATGATCGATTCCATCTCGTTCATCAGCATGAGCGCGAGGAGTTCATCTACGACAGCGACTATCTCGGGATTCATCGCACCGACGATCTGGTCATCATCAACATCACGGCGGGCAATTGGCGCGACACTGCGAAGAAGAAAGCGCTCTTCAAGGCGATTGCGAGCAATCTCGCGGAGAACCCGGGCCTGCGTCCGGAGGACGTTCTGATTGTCTTGCAGCCGAATGCACGAGACGAATGGTCGTTCGGTAATGGTTCGGCATCCTATGTAAAGGAGGAGTCGGGCAGCTAGACCGTATCGGAGATCGGGCGCGCGATTCGCCTGAACATTGCTATGCACCTGTTATCGTCCGAACGTTCCGTCTATTCGACCTTGTGATTCGCACTGCCGATGTTTGTGCATTGCACTCGCATTTTGCTTTGACTATGCTAAGGAGCATTCGGTAAGAGCCGCGCCGCATCGAAGCCTTCGGCTACCGAGCGCCGCGGCCAACAGAACCGTTGACCGCTAGTGTGGCAGTCTGGGAGGATTCGGCATGTCGGTATCGGTCGTCATTCCCGTGTACAACGCGCAGGACTTCGTACGAGTCGCGCTGGCATCGCTGCAAACGCAGACGCTCGCGCCACTCGAAATCGTCGTCGTGAACGACGCCTCCACTGACAATACCGCGAAGGTCGTGCAAGCTGCGTCGGAAGAAGACAGCCGCATTAAGCTGATCGACCTCGCCGAGAACGTGGGGCCGGGCGGCGCGCGCAATGCGGGCATCGCGCACGCACGCGGTCAGTGGATCGCGCTTCTCGACGCCGACGACCGGTTCGCGCCGGAACGCTTAGAGCGGCTCGTGCGCCTCGGAAACGATACCGGCGCCGATATCGTGACGGACAATCTGTTGATCTACGACGCCATCGCACAGAAAGTCGTGCGCACCGGGTTTCGTCCGAGAGGAAGCGAGCCGCACTTTGCAGTCACGCTGGATACGTTCCTGTACAACGCGGCGGGGGAATCGACCGGATGCGACTTCGGGCTTCTCAAGCCGCTATTTCGCCGCGACGCCTTGGTGAGTCGAGGGCTGCGCTATCCGGTGAGCTTGCGTCATGGCGAGGACTTCCACTTCATGCTCGACGCGCTGCTATCCGGTTGTGTCTGGGTGTGCGCCAACGATGCCTATTATCTCTACACGGAGAGAACGGGCTCCATCAGCAAGACCTCGTCCGGCATGAGCCGTACGAAGGTGAACTACAGCGCGATGAAGACGGCCACCGACGAACTGTTGTCGCGGCCTGCAATCAGCGGCAATCCCCGTCTGCGAGCACTCGTCGCGCGACGCTCGCAGAGCCTGCGTTGGCTGGACGCAAAAACGAAGCTCATCTCGATGCGCAAGTCCGAAGGCACCGCGAGCGTGCTGAAGACGTGCGCGAGCGACCCGTGGATCGCATGGAATGTCGGCCGCTTTCTGCTGCGCCGCGTATCGCGAAAGCTGAATTCGCTCGGCCACGCCACTTTGCATTCCACAGGCTCGCGGCCGCTGCGTTAGTTCCCGCAATCAGGATCAGACCGAAGCCGTCCTGAACACGGCCATCGTCGACTTCAATTGCTCGGCCTGATCCTGCAACGACCCGGCCGCCGCAGCCGCCTGTTCCACCAGCGCCGCGTTCTGCTGCGTGACTTCGTCCATCTGGCTAATGGCCTGATTCACTTGTTCGATGCCGCGACTCTGCTCGTTCGATGCAGACGCGATCTCGTCCATGATGTCGGTCACCTTCTGGATAGCGGCGCTGATCTTCGTCATCGTGTCGCCGGCGCGGCCGACGAGTTGCGTGCCCGCGGTAACGCGCGTACTGGACGCCTCGATCAGTTCACGAATCTCCTTCGACGCCGTCGAAGAGCGTTGCGCGAGACTGCGCACTTCGCCCGCCACCACCGCGAAGCCGCGGCCTTGCTCGCCAGCGCGCGCCGCTTCGACGGCCGCATTCAGCGCGAGGATGTTGGTCTGGAACGCGATACCTTCGATCATGTCGATGATCTCGCCGATCTTGTGCGAGCTGTGCTCGATCTCGGCCATCGTGCCGACCACTTCGCCGACGATCGTCGTGCCTTCCTTCGCGACGTCCCGCGCCGTGCCGGCCAGTCCGCTCGCTTGCCGCGCATTCTCCGAGTTGTGCTTCACGGCTGCGGTCAGTTCTTCCATGCTCGCCGCCGTTTCCTGCAGCGAGGCCGCCTGCTGCTCCGTGCGCGACGACAGATCCGTATTGCCGACCGCGATCTCGCGGCTCGCGCTCGCAATCGCGTTGGCCGACGTCTTCACGCTCTCGATCGCCGTCAGCAACTGGGCACGCATGCGCGCCATCGAATACATGAGACTCGAACGGTCGTCCGCCTGAGTCGCGACATCGACGGTGAGGTTGTTGTCCGCGATCTGGTTCGCGACTTCCGCCGCGTACGACGGCTCGCCGCCCATCGACCGCAGAATGCCGCGATTGAGCCGCGACACGACTACGCACAGCACCACCGCGATCGCCGCGAGCACGCCGAGGCTCCAGCCGAGCGACGCATAGAAGGCCGCGTTGATGTCGTCGATATACACACCCGTCACGATGAGCCAGTCCCACGGCTGATACATGGAGACATACGACATCTTCGGCAGGATCTCGTTGCTGCCGGGTTTCGCGAACGAATAGTAGGTGTAGCCGGCGCCCTCGCGCTTGCCCACGTCGATGATTTCGCGGTACAGATAGACGCCGTTCGGGTCCTTGAAGTCCATCATCATCTTGCCGACGAACTCGGGCTTCATCGGATGCACCAGCACTTTGGCCTGCGAATCGAACACGCTGAAATAGCCGTTGTCGCCGAAGCGAATGTCGCGGATCGCGTTCAACGCGCCTTGCTTGGCCTGGTCCTGCGTGATCGTGCCGCTCGCCGCCTGCTGCGCGAACTCTTTGATGATGCTGTTGGCGACTTCCGTCGCGTGCTTGATATCGAGCTTGGTCTGCTCGGTGCGTACGGCGCGCATGCGGAATGCGTCGGCCACGGAGATTCCTGCCAGGCACGCAAGGCTCAGGAGCAGGGGCAGCCAGAGTTTTCTAGAAAAAGTCATGCGAGTCGTCGTTTTCGTTGATATTCGCTTACGGCCAGCGCGGGACGAGCGGCCTCTGGCTGTAATAACGGAAACGAATGCGCCGACTTTAGCCCGCGAAAAATAGACAGAGCGTGCGGAAAATGCGGCAGGCTTGCTTGCGCCTGCCGCCGTTTAGCCCCGCTTAGTTCGGCGTGTTCCGCACGCGCCGATGTTCAGGCTCTTCCGCCGCGACGGTGGCGCCGGTCTTGTCGTTGGGGACGTCGCCGTCCTGCCATGTGTGCGCGTCGGCGCCCACCTGACAGTCGCCCTTGCTCAGCGAGAGCAGCACCGGAATGGACTTGTACGCCGGCGTGCCGCTGCGCGCATCGTTGTCCGAGAGCGACACGAGGCAATTGGCTTCCGGATAGTACGCGGCGATGGAACCCTGCGCGATATCGAACGCGACCGCAGTGAGTCCGCACAGACGGCGCGAGCCGCCGACGCTGACCGTGCTTTCGATCGTCTCCAGATCCACGAGATCGCCGTGCTGAAGCCCGCGCGCTTCGAGATCGCGTTCGTTGACGAACACCACGTCGCGCCGGCCCGTGATGCCGCGGTAGCGGTCATTGAAGCCGTAGATCGTCGTGTTGTACTGATCGTGGCTGCGGATGGTCGCGAGAATCAGCGCGTCGCTGCGGTCCACGCGCGGGTCCATCATCACGCCCTTATGCGCGATGAAGCGCGCGCGTCCCTCCGGCGTGTCCCAACGGCGCGCGGCGGCGGCGTTGAAGAGGCGGAAGCCGCCCGGGTCCTGAATGCGCTCGTTATAGCGCTCGAACTGCGGAAACACTCGCTCGATGAGATCGCGGATGCGGTTGTAGTCCGCCACCCAGCCGTCCCAGTCGAGCGACGGATCGTCGAGCGTCGCCTTCGCGATGCCCGCGACGATGGCCGGTTCCGAGCGCAAATGTTCGGACGCGGGCGGCAGCGACCCGCGCGACGCGTGCACCATCGACATCGAATCTTCGACGGTGATGGACTGCGGCCCGCTTTCCTGCACATCCAGTTCCGTGCGGCCGAGGCAGGGCAGCAGGATCGTTTCCTTCGCGACCAGCAAGTGCGAGCGGTTCAGCTTCGTCGCAATATGCACGGCGAGGTCGAGCTTGCGCATGGCCTCGTAGCAGACGGGCGTATCCGACATCGCCACCGGCAGATTGCCGCCGAGCGCGATGAGCGCCTTCGCGCGGCCATCGCGCATCGCCTCGATGGCGGAGATCGCACCGTGACCGTGCTCGCGCGGCGGCGTGAAGCCGAACACGCGCCCGAGCGAATCGAGCATCTCCTGATGCGGTATTTCGGTGATGCCGACGGTGCGATCGCCCTGCACGTTCGAATGTCCGCGCAAGGGGCAGATGCCCGCGCCGTCGCGTCCCATGTTGCCGCGCAGAAGCAGCAGGTTGACGATCTGCTGCACGTTGGCCGTGCCGCTGTGATGCTGCGTGATGCCCATGCCATAGCACGCGATCACCGCTTTCGCATTCGCATACAGCTTGCCGATGTGCTCGATCTCCTCGCGCTCGACGCCCGACGCGCCGACGATCTGTTCCCACGAAGTCGCGTCGATATCGGCGATGAGTTCTTCGATGCCGCTCGTGTGTTCGTCGATGAACGCGCGATCGAGCACGCCTTCGCCGCCTTGCGCCTGGCTCTCGCGGTCGAGCGCGAGCACCGTCTTCATCATGCCCTTGAGGAACGCGACATCGCCGCCGATCCGCACCTGAATGTAATCCGTCGCGATGGCCGTCGAGCGGCCCGTCACCATTTCGACCGGGTCCTGCGGCGACGCGAAGCGTTCGAGTCCGCGCTCGCGCAACGGATTCAGCACGACGATCTTCGCGCCGCGCCGGGAGGCCTCGCGCAGCGTTGCAAGCATGCGCGGATGGTTCGTGCCGGGATTGTGTCCGATGCAGAAGATCGCGTCGCAATGATCGAAGTCCGCGAGCGTCACCGTTCCCTTGCCCACGCCGATGGACTCGGGCAAACCGACGCTCGTCGGCTCGTGGCACATGTTCGAGCAATCGGGGAAGTTGTTGGTGCCGAAGCGCCGCGCGAACAGTTGATACAGGAACGCCGCTTCGTTCGATGCGCGGCCCGAGGTATAGAACTCCGCCATGTTCGGGTCCGGCAGCGCCCGCAACGACTGGCCGATGCGCTCGAACGCCTCGTCCCACGAGATCGGCAGATAGCGGTCGGAAGCGGCGTCGTAGCGCATCGGATGCGTGAGCCGTCCTTCGTCTTCCAGTGCGAAGTCGTTCCACGTCCACAGTTCGCTGACGGTGTGGCGTCCGAAGAATTCGGGCGTGGTGCGCTTCGTGGTGGCTTCCCACGAGACGGCCTTCGCGCCGTTCTCGCAGAATTCGAAGGACGACGTGCTGCGCGGGTCCGGCCACGCGCAGCCCGGACAGTCGAAGCCCGCGGGCTGGTTGACTTTGAGAAGCATCGTCGCTTCACGCGCGACGCCCATCTGCTGCTTCAGCGCCCGCGCGACGGCCTGCAACGCGCCCCATCCACCCGCCGGTCCGCCATACGGGCCTACGCCCGGAACTTCACGCTTGCTCATTACTGCTCTCCGTTATCCGACTTGCGGATGGCAGCAAGGCTTATGCCGGTCTGCTTCAGGGCTTGTTGCGTCGACTTGACCGCTCTGGCAAGCCTCAGGACTTCGGGTCGGGCTCGGCTTCCGTGTTGGTGCCGGTCTTGCCGTTGCTGCGGTTCGTTACCGCGCCGGTTTCGTCGAGCACGTCGTCGAGATCGTCGTCCGATTCGTCGGATGGCGTCGACATCCACAACGCGGTCGGCGCCGTTGAGCGACGCAGGGGCTGGGCGAGTTGAGTCATGGCGTTGTCCTCGGTAGTGGTCATCGCCTGTCATGCAGCAAGCCGTCTGCCTGATGGCGAGCATGCGGCTCGCAACGATTACATTCAGTCAGGCGCGCTCAGGGTCAGCGTCCACCGCGTGCCGTTGCCTTGTGCCGATTGCATCGTCAGTTGGCCGCCGAAGCTGCCGACGATGCGTCGCACCGTGCTCAAGCCGGTGTTCTCGTTGGCGCCGGGGGCATAGCCGCAGCCGTTGTCGCTCACTTCGATCTCGACGCCCGCCGCTGTGCGCTGCATCGCCACGCGAATCTCGCCCGCGCAGCCAATGAATGCATGCTCGACCGCGTTGGCCACCAGTTCGTTGACGACCGTGCCGATAGCCGCGCATGTGTCGATGGAAAGCGTCGCCGCACCGCGCTCGAGCGCCAGCGCGAGGGTGACGTCATGGCCGGGGAGATCGTAGAGGTCTTCGAAACTCGCGCTCATGTTTTCAAGATACGCGCCGAGATCGACGCTCTCGTCATGCTCGCCGAGTCCCAGCAGATGATCGTAGAGCGATGCCATCGCGAACACGCGGCGCTCGACTTCGCGATAGCCCTTTTGGACCGCCGGGTCCGCGCACTCGCTCGCCCGCCGTTCGAGGAGCGCGGTAATCATCTGGAAATTGTTGCGGATGCGGTGCTGCTGCTCGCGCAGGAGCGCGGCCTTCGCGTCGCGTTCTTCGGTCAGTGCCTCGTGCCGTTGCCGCGACTCGATGCCTTCCGCGAGGATCGCGGCAATCGAGGCGAGAAACGAAAGGTGAGAAGCGTCGACTTCGTGCTGCTGGTCGTAGTCCACTTCGAGGATGCCGTACGGTCCCTCGGCGCCGATGAGCGGCAGGCTCACCGATGTCACGACGCGGTATTCGCGCAGGATCGCGGGCGCGCGCTCGCCGCGCTCCGCAGGCACATTGGCGACGACGACCGGCCGCGCCGAAATCAGCGCCTCGCCGGGCGGGTTGCCGGCGTCCGCCGTGCCCGCTTCGCGCCCGATCGCCGCCGCGCCCATCCCGACTTGCGCTTTCAAAATGAGCGTGTTGCCGGCGCGCTGAAGTTCGAGGACCTTTGCCATCGGCGATGCGCAGCCGGCCGACGCGGCCTGTGCGGCGGCATCCTGCAGCCGCGCTATCGAACGTTCGCCCTGGAATGCGTCGTGCAAGCTCGCGAGCGCCTTTCGCTGCCGCAGGAGCACGGCCACCGGCACGGTCTCGGTCCCCGAGAACGCGAGGTTGTCGATGCAGGCGGCCCACGTGGCTTTGCGCGCGAAGCTCATGTGCTCTCACGGGTGTGCTGGCGGTTCAACCATTCTAATGACTGGTTGCGGCCAGCGCTTGCGTCCTCGCACATAGCCTACGTTGCGCCTGCATCGACCCGGAAAAACCGACCGTTGCCGAGGACCGTGCGATGCCGCCCGCACCGCGCCGTTACCGGTAACGGAAGCGAATTGCGCGCGCTAGCACCAGTCGCTATACTGGCTCCGCGATTGCGGTGGCCTGACCACCGTGATTGGCCTGACCGCAGGACGAATCGAGCAAACTAACTGAAAGCAACGCATCCGCACCGCGTGCGAATGCGCCTGAAGGGGCGTGCCGATAATCGAGTCGCGTCGCGCCGGTCCACAAGAAAAATGAAAGGAGACGAACAGATGTTCCGTAAAGGAATGCCGGTCAAGGCCGCGCTCGCGCTCGCCGTTTGCGCGCTCGCTGGCGCTGCCCACGCGCAGGTCGCCACGGGCGATACGTCGCAAAAGAAGATCGCGCTGTCCAACAGCTTCGCGGGCAACGCGTGGCGGCAGTCGATGCTCAAGAGCTGGAATGCCGTCGCGCAGCAGGCCGTCGCCGACAAGAAGGTGGCCGCCGCGCCCGCTTTCACGACCGCCGAAAACCAGGTGACGGAGCAGGCGCAGCAGGTGCAGAACCTGATTCTTCAGGGCTACAACGCGATCGTCATCGACGCCGTTTCGCCCACCGCGCTCAACGGCACGATCAAGAAGGCGTGCGCCGCGGGCGTCGTCGTCGTGTCGTTCGACGGCGTGGTCGACGAACCCTGCGCGTATCGCGTGAACTTCGACTTCAAGGGCTGGGCGGAACAGGGCGTCGACTATCTCGCGACGCGCCTCAACGGCAAGGGCAACATTCTCGAAGTGCGCGGCGTGGCGGGCATCTCCGTCGACAACCTGATGCACGAAGGCGTGCTCGAAGGGCTCAAGAAGCATCCGGGGATGAAGCTCGTCGGTTCGGTGAACGGAGACTGGACGCAATCGGTCGCGCAGAAGGCCGTCGCCGGCATTCTGCCGACGCTGCCGCAAGTCGATGGCGTCGCCACCGAAGGCGAGATGTCGTTCGGCATCGCGCAGGCGTTCAAGGCCGCGAATCGTCCGGCGCCGCCGATGATCATCGGCAGCACGTATCCCGAACTCCAGTGGTGGAGCGAGCAGACGAAGACGGGCTATCAGTCGCGTTCGCTGTCGAATCCGCCGGGCGCGGTGTCGTTCGCGTTCTGGGTCGCGCAGCAAGTGCTCGCGGGCAAGAAGATCCCGAAGGAAGTGACCATCAACGTGCCGCTGCTCGCCATCTCGCAGCAGGAACTGCCGGCCAAGCTCGCCGCGACGCCGCCGGGCGGCCTGGCCGACGTGACGTACACGCTGCCGCAGACCGTGGCCTTGCTCGACAAGAAATAAGCACGACAGACGCACGACAGACGCAGGACAGACGCCACGCATGGAGGCATGTGAATGGGCGCAACAGCAATGAGCAGCAACGAGGCGCACGGCGCGCTGATCCGCTTCGAAGGTATCGGCAAGACCTTCGGGCGGGTGCGCGCGCTCGCGGACATCGACTTCGCGTTCATGCGCGGCGAATGCATCGGCATCGCGGGACACAACGGCGCGGGCAAGTCGACGCTGATGGCCGTGCTCGCGGGCGTGTACACGCCTACGCAAGGCCGCATCGAAGTGGACGGCCGCGAGGCGCCGCATTACGACGCGAACGCCGCGCGCGAGGCCGGCGTGCGCTGCGTATTCCAGGAACTTTCGCTTTGCCCGAATCTGACGATCGCGGAGAACATGACGGTCGTGCATCCGCAATTGCGCGGACGCGGCTGGCGCAAACGCGCGACCGCGCTCATGCGCGAGAAGCTCGAAGAGATCTTTCCGGGCAACGGCCTGAAGGGCAATGAGCTCGTCTCCGACCTGACGCTCACACAAAAGCAGATGGTGGAGATCGCGCGCGGCTTCACGGTCACGGATACGCCGGTGCGTCTTCTGATTCTCGACGAACCGACTTCATCGCTCGATGCCCACACCGCCGATCAACTGCTCGACTTCGTGCAGCGCGCGGCGCAAAACGGCATCACGTGTCTGCTCATCACGCACATGCTCGGCGAAATCGAGCGCGTGGCGGACCGCGTGATGGTGATGCGCGACGGCGGCATCGTCGGCGTGTTGCCGCGCGAGCAGTCGAGCCGCGCGTCGATCATTCAGGCGATGGGCCAGCAGCTCGAAGCGGAAAAGACGCCGGCTGCCGTGCGCGAGCGCAGCGCGCGCAGCGACGACAAGCCGTTTAGCTGGCACGTCGGCGCGAAAAAGCACACGGCGATCGAAGCATCGCGCGGCGAGATCGTCGGCTTCGCGGGACTCGCGGGGCAAGGACAGACCGAGGCGCTGCTCGCCATCTATGAAGCCGCGACCAAGCGCGGCGCGTCTCGCGTGAAAGCGGCGTTCGTCGCGGGCGATCGCGGGCGCGACGGCGTGTTCCCGGTCTGGTCGATCGCGCAGAACCTCGACTTGCGGTGGCTGCTCGGCGGCGCGAAAGCCAGGCGCGGTCTCGTGGATCTCGCGGCGGCGCGCGCGCTCGTCGAAGCATGGCGCGCGAAGATCGGCATACGCGGCGCGTCGATGAACGCGGGCATTCTGTCGCTCTCGGGCGGCAATCAGCAGAAGGTGCTGTTCGCCCGCGCGCTCGCATCGGATGCGCAACTCATTCTGATGGACGACCCCACGCGCGGCGTCGATGTCGGCACGAAGCGCGATATCTATCGCCTCGTTCACGACGAAGCCGCGAAGGGCCGCACGTTCATCTGGTACACGACAGAAAACGAGGAGCTGTCGCACTGCGACCGCACATATGTGTTCCGCTCGGCGGCCGTCACGCGCGTGCTGCACGCCGACGAATGCACGGAAGAAGCGCTCCTCGCCGCGAGTTTCGAGGAGCAGGCCGCATGACCCCCGCACGCACGACGTTCCAGGGCACGCAAGCGCGTCTGCGCGCACTGCTTCCCGCCATCTCGCTCGTCGCGGTGCTGGTGCCGATTCTCATCATGCAGCCGGCGGTGATGAGCTACTTCGGCTCCAGCCTGCTCTTGAATCTCGCCGTGCCGATCGTGCTCGCGACGCTCGCGCAACTCGCGATCATCACCGTCAACGATCTCGACTTGTCCATCGGTTCGTTCGTGAGTCTGGTCGCGTGCATCGGCGCGACGCTGCTGGTCAAGCAGCCGTGGCTCGGCACGCTTGCGCTCGTCGGCTGCGTGCTCGCGTATGCGGCCGTCGGCGCGTTGATCGAACTGCGGCAGATTCCGTCGATCGTGGTGACGCTCGGGCTCTCGTTCGTGTGGAGCGGGCTTGCCATCGTGCTCCTGCCTTCTCCGGGCGGCACGAGCCCCGGCTGGCTCGGCACGGCAATGGGCTATCAGACGCCGTTCATCGCCGCGCCTATCGTGTGGTCGGTGCTGATCGCCGTCATCGGGCACTTCCTGCTGATGCGCACTTCGGCCGGCGTGCGCATTCGCGGCGCGGGCGGCAATCCTCGCGCAATGCGCCGCTTCGGCTGGTCGCTCGTGCGCAGCAAGGCGACGCTCTACGGCATCGCGGGCATATTCGGCGTGCTGTCGGGGCTCTCGCTGCTCGGCCTCACGACTTCAGCCGACGCCAACCTCGCGCTGCGCTACACGCTGCTTTCCATCGCGGCGGTGATTCTCGGCGGCGGCGAGTTCGTCGGCGGGCGCGTGTCGGTCATCGGCGCGGTGCTGGGCGCGATCACGCTGACGCTCGCGGCATCGTTTCTGGCATTTCTCAACATCTCGGCGGACTGGCAGGTCGGCATGCAGGGCGCGATCCTGATCATCGTGCTGTCGTTGCGCGTGCTGCTGCAACGCGGGGAGCGGCAATGAAGACGCAGACATCGGGCGAGGCGATCGCCAACAACGAAACCGCGTGGACGCGGCTCAGAAGCCTTCAGGCGCCGTGGGCGTGGTCCTTCGCGGGCACGGTGCTCGTGTGGTTCGCGATCGTCGGCATCTTCGGCTTCGGCATTGCGAGCAACGTCGCGCAGACCGCGCTGACCTACGGCGTGTTCATGGTGCTCGTCGGTCTCGGGCAGATGTTCGTCATCACATCGGGCGTCGGCAACATCGACCTCTCGGTGCCGTCGACCATCGCGCTCGCGGGCGTCGTCGGCATGCACGTGATGGGCGGTGAGAACGGACAGATTCTGCTGGGCGTGGCGGCGGCGCTCGGCGTGGGCGCGGCGATCGGCATCGTGAACTATCTGCTGATCCGCCTGCTGCGCATTCCGCCGATCATCGCGACGCTGTCCTCCAGCTTCATCATTCAGTCGATCGCCATCACGCAAGGACGCCAGCTTCCGCCGCCGCCGCCCGCGCTCGGCGCGTTCGCCACGGGCCGGCTCTTCCATGTGCCGTATATCGCGCTGCTTGCGCTCGCGTTGTCGGTGGCGCTCGCGGTGCTGCTGCATCGCGCGGTCTATGGCCGCAGGCTTTCCGCCATCGGACAGAACGCGCGGGCCGCGTGGCTCGCGGGTGTGAACGTGCATCCGACGCGCTGCATCGCGTATGTGCTCTGCTCGATGATCGCGGCGCTCACCGCGCTCTTGCTCGCGGCGACTTCGGGCGGCGCGTCGCTCGACATGGGCGTCGAGTACATGCTGATCTCGATTGCGGTCGTCGTGATCGGCGGGACGCTCGTGACGGGCGGCAAGGCGACGATTGCCGGCGTGTGGGGCGCGTCCATGTTCCTGTTTCTGACGAACGCCGCGCTCAACGCAGTCGGCGCGGATGCGGGCGTGCGCGCGATCGTCTACGGTGTGCTCATCATCGCGGTGACGGTGGCGGCGGGCGGCAAGACGGCGCGCTGACATCCGACAATTTCGATCCACAGAATCGATCCACAGAAGGGACGAGGAGACATGAAACCGAGCGACTACGAAGTGCATGATCCGCGATTCAGGCTGCTGCTTCAGCCGAACGCGTTTCTTTCCAAAATCACCGACGAGTGCCTGTGGGCCGAGGGACCGGTGTATTTCCCGGCCACGGACCTGCTCGTCTGGAGCGACATTCCGAACAACCGCATGCTGCGCTGGGCGCCCGGCATGGGCGTGGGCGTCTTTCGCGCGCCGTCGAACTACAGCAACGGCAATACGCGCGACCGCGAAGGGCGGCTCGTCACCTGCGAGCATGGCGCGCGGCGCGTGACGCGCACGGAGCACGACGGCAGCGTGACCGTGATTGCTTCGCACTTCGAAGGAAAACGGCTCAATTCACCGAATGATGTGGTCGTCGATTCGAAGGGCAACATCTGGTTCACCGATCCCGACTACGGCATTCTGAGCGACTACGAAGGCTATCGCGCGGACAGCGAGATCGGGCGATGCAACGTGTATCGCGTGTCGTCGCAAAGCACCGACGTGCAGCTCGTCTGCGATGACTTCGTGAAGCCCAACGGCCTCGCGTTCTCGCCGGATGAATCGCGGCTCTATATCGCGGATTCCGCAGCCTCCCACGACGACGAAGCGCCGCGTCATATTCGCGTGTTCGATGTATCCAGCGAAGGCGCATTGCGCAATGGGCGCGTGTTCATCGAGATGCAAAGCGGCGTGCCGGACGGCATGCGCCTCGACGAGCACGGCAACGTCTGGACGAGCGCGGAAGACGGCGTGCATTGCTACGCGCCCGACGGCACGCTGCTCGGCAAGATCCTGATACCGGAGGTCGTCGCGAACGTGACCTTCGGCGGGCTCAATCGCAATCGGCTGTTTATCGCGGCTACGTCGTCTATTTATTCGCTTCATGTCGGCGTGCGCGGCGCGGGACGCTGACACGCCAGCACATCAAATCAAGAACCGGAGACAAGCATGAAGATCAGGAAACTCGCGTTGGCGCTGTGCATGGCGTCGGCATCGGTGGGCGCGTCGGCGCAGGTGGCGACGGGCGATACGTCCTCGATGAAGATCGCGCTTTCGAACAACTATGCGGGCAACAGCTGGCGCCAGCAGATGCTCAAGAGCTGGTCGAACGTGGCGGACCCCGCCGTGAAGCAGAAGATCGTCGCGGCCGCGCCGAGCTACACGACGGCCGAGAGCCAGGCCACCGAGCAGGTCCAGCAGATACAGAACCTCATCTTGCAGGGCTTCAAGGCGATTGCGGTGGATGCCGTTTCGCCGACGGCGCTCAACGGCGTCATCAAGCAGGCGTGCGGCGCGGGCGTGACGGTGGTCTCGTTCGACGGCATCGCGACCGAGCCGTGCGCGTATCGCATCGCGGTGGATTTTCAGGGCATGGGCCGCATGCAGGTGGATTATCTGGCCAAGCGCCTGAACGGCAAGGGCAATCTGCTCGAAATTCGCGGGCTCGCGGGCGTGTCGGTGGATGACGAGATTCATCAGGGCATCGTCGATGAACTGAAGAAGTATCCGGGGCTGAAGATCGTCGGCTCGGTGCACGGCGACTGGACGCAGACCGTCGCGCAGAAACAAGTCGCGGGCATTCTGCCGACCTTGCCGAAGATCGATGGCGTGGTGACGCAGGGCGGCGACGGCTACGGCGCGGCGCAGGCGATCAAGGCGGCGGGACGGCCGACGCCGATCATCATTCTGGGCAACCGGCAGGAAGAACTCGCGTGGTGGGCCGATCAGAAGAAGAGCGGCTACGAGACGATGTCGGTGACGATTCCGCCGGGCGCTTCGTCGTTCGCTTTCTGGGTGACGCAGCAGATTCTCGCGGGCAAGAAGGTGCCGCACGATATCCGCATGCCGGTGCTCGAAGTGAAGGCCGACGAGCTCGATGCGGTGCTCGCGAAGACGCCGGCCGGCGCGCTGGCGAACAAGGAGTACACGCGCGAGGAAGTGGTCGCGGTGGTTGATGGGAAGAAGTAGGGCGGAGGCGCGGTCCTTGGCCGCGCCTGACATCACCGGTCAGACGGTGAACGTGGACGGCGGCATGTTCATGTCGTGATGCCGATGCTCAGCACTGAGTCGTTCGGCATCCTTATGAAAATGCCGATGCGCAGCACTGCGGCACGCGCTTATGATCCAGCTTCATATCGATAGGCGCAACAAGGGCTGTGCGTTCCGGAAGGCGAGTCCTATACTGTTTTCCCCGACCGACTCTCCCCCGGCGCCCCAGCATGCCGCGAACTCCCCGCATTTCATCGCCTTCCGCGAACATCGACACAACGGCATCGCCATCGCGCCGCCGGATGCTGCGCGGTCTCGCCGTGTCCGCAGTGGTGGCACCGAGCGCCAACGCTGCGTCTTCGCTGTTGCAGCCGCTCGCGGTTCAGCCGTGGACGCGCACGCCCGGCGCTCCCATTCTCGAACATCCGTATGGCGTGCCGTCGCCGCGCGAAGCGAACGTCGTGCGCCGCGCAGCCCGCGCGTTTCCCGTGCCGGGCCAGGCTTCGTCGCTGACGCCGCTCGCCGATCTGCATGGCGCCATCACGCCTAACGGCCTCGTCTACGAGCGGCATCATGCGGGCGTGCCGGACATCGATCCGGATCAGCATCGGCTCGCGATTCACGGCCTCGTGCGCGAGCCGAAGCTGTTCACGATGGACGACTTGCTGCGGCTGCCATCCGAATCGCGCGTGTACTTTCTGGAGTGTTCGGGCAACACCGCGAGCGAATGGAAAGGGCCGAGCGGTCTGCCGGTGCAGATGACGCACGGCTTGCTGTCGTGCTGCGAGTGGACCGGCGTGCGGCTTTCAACATTGATCGAGGCCGCGGGCGGTCTCGCGGCCAGCGACGGTCAGACGCCGCGCTGGATGCTTGCGGAAGGCGCCGACGCCGCCGCGATGACGCGCAGCCTGCCGCTCGATCGCATTCTCGACCGCGCGCTCGTCGTCTATGCGCAGAACGGCGAGCGCCTGCGGCCGGAGAACGGCTATCCGCTGCGGCTCGTGGTGCCGGGCTTCGAGGGCAATACGAACGTGAAGTGGCTGCGCCGCCTTAAGTTCGTCGACGCGCCGCTGGAAACGCGCGAGGAAACGTCGAAATATACGAGCCCGCTTGCGAACGGGCAGGCGCGCCAGTTCGTGTTCGAGATGGATGCGAAGTCGGTCATCACGCGTCCATCGCCGGGGCATCGGCTCACGGTTCGCGGCTATTACCCGATCATCGGACTCGCGTGGTCGGGGCGTGGCTCCATTCGCAAGGTCGAGGTGTCCACCGACGGCGGGCGCTCATGGCAGGAAGCGCAGCTCGACGGCCCGCCGAAGGATCGCGCGTTGACGCGTTTTCATGCGGGCTGGGTGTGGAAGGGCGAGCCTGCCGCGATTCTCTCGCGCGCCACCGATTCGACCGGCTACGTTCAGCCGACGCGCGAGGCGCTGGTCGCCGCGCGCGGGCTGAACTCGAACTATCACTACAACGGCATTCAGCAATGGCGCATCGGCGCCGATGGCAGCGTGAAAAATGCATAACGCCCCCGCTCTGAAGCATCGTCTGTTGCGGCCGTTGATGATCGGCGTCGCTGCGGTATCGTTCGCCGCTTGCAGCACGCCCGCACGCGATGGCGGCGCGCAGAACGCGCTCACGCACGACCCGGCACAGCGTGCGGCCATCGACGCCATCGGCACGCCGTTGAACGCGACGGAAATCGCCGCATGGAACATCGACGTCGCGCCCGATGGCCGTGGCCTGCCCGCGGGCAGCGGAGACGTGGCGACCGGCGCGCACATCTTCGCCGCGAAGTGCGCCGCGTGTCACGGCGCGAACGGCGAAGGCCGCATCGGCGACCGGCTCATCGGCGGACGCGGCACGCTCGCGAGCGACAAACCGGTGCGCACGGTCGGCAGCTACTGGCCGTACGCCACGACGCTCTTCGACTACATCCGCCGCGCGATGCCGTATAACGCGCCGCAATCGCTGAGCGCAGACGAGGTGTACGCGTTGAGCGCATGGATTCTGAACCGCAACGGCATCGTGCCCGACGACGCGCGGCTGGACGCGCATTCGCTCGCTGCCATCCGCATGCCGAATCGCGACGGCTTCGTGCCGGACCCGCGGCCGGGTCATCTATGATGTCGCGCGCGCTCGCCTAATGCGATGAAACGTACTCCGCGCCGGCGAAAGGCGGAGGGACCGCGAAGCTCTCGCGCATGCGCTTCGTTTCCGCAGCCGGTGTCGTTCCGAAGAGGCGCTTGAACTCCCGATTGAATTGCGAGGCGCTCGCATAGCCCACTGCATGAGAGGCCGCCTCCGCCGTCATGTCCTGACGCACCATCAGGAGACGCGCCTGATGTAGCCGCGTCGACTTCAGATACTGCATGGGCGACGTGTGTGTGATGGCCTTGAAATGAGTGTGGAAGGTCGGCACGCTCATGCCCGCTTCGCGCGCCAGTTGCGTGAGATTGAGCGGCTGCGCGTACGTCGCGTGAATGCGGCGCAATGCCTTGCCGATCTTGCCGAACTGCCCCTGCATCGCGAGCGCCGAGCGCATCGCATGGCCTTGCGCGCCGGTCAGCACGCGGAAATACAGTTCACGCACCAGCGCGGGACCAAGAACCGCTGCATCGAGCGGCCGACTCAACGCTTGCAGAAAGCGCATGACAGACATGCGCATGTCTGCATCCATCGGACTCGACATCATGCTTTGCGGTGGTTCCGCGCGCGCCGGCATGTGATGACGGTCTATCTGAATCATCAGCTCTGCCGCCACCTGAAAATCCAGATGCATGTAAATGGCCAGTAGCGGATGCTGAGGCGTCGCGTCGGTTTCCATCGTGAAGGGCACGGGCACTGCGACGGCCAGATAATGCAGCTCGTCATACAGATACACCTGATCGCCGAAATAGCCGCGCTTGCGACCCTGACAGACGATCACGATGCCCGGATCGTAGAGCACAGGCGTGCGCGACAACGCGCGGTCCGAACGCAGGATGCGCACATCGGGTAGCAGCGTCAGGTTGTAGCCTTCATTGGGCGCCAATGGCCGTAGCAAGTCCACGATACGCTGCCGCGATGCGGCGGTCTCTTTCGATGACATCGAAGGCGACGATAAGAATAGGCAATAAAAGCAGAATATCCGACCTTAAAGCGCATCGGGGCAAAGAATACTATGCACTCTCTTTCATTTCATCGTAGAGGTGCGCATGTCATCCAACCGTATTCTGCTGATTACCGGCGTGAGCAGCGGCTTCGGCCGGGCACTCGCCGAGGAAGCGCTCGCGGCAGGCCATCGCGTGATCGGCACCGTGCGAAGCGAGCAGGCGAAGCAGGACTTCGAAGCCCTCGCGCCGGACAGGGCCGTGGGTCGCCTGCTCGACGTGACGGACTTCGACGCCATCGACGGCGTCGTGGCCGAGATCGAATCGAGCGTCGGTCCGATCGACGTGCTCGTCAACAACGCGGGCTACGGTCACGAAGGCGTGATGGAAGAATCGCCGCTCGCCGAGATGCGTCGACAGTTCGACGTGAACGTGTTCGGCGCGGTCGCGATGATGAAGGCGGTGCTGCCGGGCATGCGCGCGCGGCGCAAGGGTCACATTCTCAACATCACGTCGATGGGCGGCTTCATCACGATGCCGGGCATCGCCTACTATTGCGGCAGCAAGTTCGCGCTGGAAGGCATCTCCGAGACGCTGGCGAAGGAAGTGAAATCGTTCGGCATTGCCGTGACGGCCGTGGCGCCGGGTTCGTTCCGCACCGACTGGGCTGGCCGCTCGATGGCGCGCACGCCTCGTTCCATCGCCGATTACGATGCGCTCTTCGATCCCATTCGCCGGGCGCGCGAGGAAAAGAGCGGCAAGCAGCTCGGCGACCCGGTGAAGGCGGCGCGCGCGATGCTGGCTGTCATCGAGAGCGACGCGCCGCCCCTGCATCTGTTGCTCGGCAGTGACGCGCTCGGTCTGGTGCGCGACAAGCTGACCGCGCTCGCCGACGAGATCAGTCAGTGGGAAACGCTCACGCGTTCCACTGACGGCTGATGCGGCGACACGTGTTAGCTGAGTCGCTTCCACGCCTGCTGGCGAAGGGCCTCGCGAAGCGTGGATGCGTTCCATGTTTCGTCGAGCGCCCGGCGCATCAGCGCCTGCTGGCTCTCGGGCGCGAGACCGCCCACTGGCGGATCGCGATCGAGGTTGGTCGGAAACGCATAGCCTTCAGCGGTCGATGCAATCACGCAATCGATGTCCGTCGCGGTGAACTGGCCTTTCGCACGATAGTCCAGCAGCACGGGATAAACGGCTTCGCACATGCGCATGCGATCGAGCGTTTCCATCGCGCGCCCATACGCCGAAGAGATTTGCAAGAGATTCGCCATGCGCTGCACGTCTTGCGTGCGGTTCGCGCCGGCCGCATGGAACAGCGCCGGATTGAAGAAGAGGGCGTCGCCCTTGGCGAGCGGCAACTGCACGCAATGCGTTTCGAAGAAGCCGCGAAAGTCGGGACGTCGCCACGCGAGATAACCCGGCGCGTAACGCTGCGAAAACGGAAGGAGCTTCGTTGGACCGCTTTCTATCGGCATGTCGCTGTGCGCAACGGCGCCTTGAAGCGTCAGCAACGGCGACATCGAATGAACATGCGCCGGGAAGCGCTGCACTTCCTCCACGGTCTGAAAGCCGAGATGGTAGTCCCGGTGCGCCTGCTGCGCCGCGCCGCCAGGACGAACCACGTTGACTTGCGTGGTCATCTGAAAGCCGGGTCCGAGCCACGCCTGCGCGATGCTCGCGATGAACGCGTTCGAGAAATAACGCGCGAAAACGGAGGGCGCCGCGAGACACAGCTTTTCGTGCGCGTTCCAGATGCGGTCGTTCGCGCCTGCTTTGGCGAAATGATCGGCGCCGCGCGTGCCCGATTCGCGTTCCTGTCTGATGATCGAATCGAAGATATGCGTCGCGTCGTCGACGGGCGATGTATCGTGAAACGCGCTCTTGAGCACGAGCACGCCCGCGCCGTCGAGCAGCACGTTCGCCCATTCGGCCTGCAATGCTCGCTGCCCGACAGGATCGATCAACGCTTTATCAAGCGCGCGGCAATCGTAGATGGGAATATCGCGTTGCGTCTCGGCTGCGAATCGCAGGACGGCATCGGTCTTTCTTTGCAGCTGTTGCGCGAATGCGTCGAGTGAGCAGTCGCTTTCGCGATACCAGTTCGTTGCTAACGTCTCGTGGGGTTCATTCGTGGCATTCATGTCTCGCTCCGTTTTTTCCGTAGCATAGACGCATCGTCGCGGCGGGCGTTAGCATAAACGCATAAAAGAACCGCGATTGCGCCGTTTTATATCGCGAGCCGGTTTCGCTAGCGCCGTCGTTGTCAACGCGCTATCCGTTGTCGCCGCCTGCAACGGGCAACACCGCACCCGTGATGTAGCCGGCTTCATCCGACGCAAGAAAGAGGATCGGGGCGATCTGCTCATCGAGCGTGCCGTAACGCTTGAAGAACGTCGAGTCCGTGACCTGCTTCACTGCTTCGCTCATCCATGCCTTCTCTTGTGCGCTGTCTCCGTCGGCGTTGCGCGGCACGCGCCGCGGAGGTGCCTGCGTGCCACCGGGCGCCGCAGCGACTACGCGGATATTGTGTTCGCCATACTCCATCGCGAGCGACTGCGTCAGCGCATTGACGCCGCCTTTAGCCGCCGAATAGGGCACGCGTCGAATGCCGCGCGTCGCATTCGATGACACATTGACGATAGTCCCACGGCCTTGCGCAAGCATGTGCGGAAGGACCGCATGACACGCATACAGAGTCGGCATGAGCGAGCGCCGTATTTCCGCATCGATCTGCGCGGGCTCGAACTCGGCGTACGGCCGCATGCGAATCGCGCCGCCCACGCCGTTGACGAGAATATCGATGCCGCCGAACTTCTTCACGGCGAACGCCATGGTGGATGCCGCACCGTCATAGGTCTCCAGATCCGCGACGAAGCCTGCGGTGTCCGCGCCCGTCGCTTCGGCAGCGACTTCGCAGACGAAGTCGGCGCGGTCCACGAACAGCACCTTCGCCCCTTCGGCCGCCGCGCGCAACGCGACGCCCCGCCCGATGCCCTGCGCCGCGCCGGTCACGACCATCACCTTGCCCTCGAATCGTTGCGCGTTCATGCGGTCACCGGCGCTGCGTTAGGAGTAAATTTCTCGTAGTGGAAGCTGACGGGCTTCACGCCGTTGTCGTCGAAATGCTTGCGCACCGCGTCGACCATCGGCGGAGGACCGCACAGATACACATCCACGTCGCCATCGTTCAGACATTCGGCCGGCATGTGCTGCGTCACCCAGCCCTTGCGCGGATGGCTCGAAGCCGCTTCCGCGACGACGGTGCTGAACGTGAAGTTCGGCAGCGTCGCCGTGTATGCCTCGATGGCCTCGACCTGTACGAGGTCCAGATCGCGCGTGACGCCGTAGATGAGATGGACTTTCTGCTGCGAGCCGGCGCGCGCGAGCACTTCGAGGATGGAGAGAAACGGCGCGAGACCCGTGCCGCCCGCGAGGAACAGCAGCGGGCGCTCCACTGCGCGAAGATAAAAACTCCCGAGCGGTCCGGTGAATTCCACCTTGTTGCCCGTTTTCGCCGCTTCGAGCCAGGTGCTCATCACGCCGCCCGGAATCCTCTTGATGAGAAAGCTGATCCGCGACGAACCCGGCGCGGACGAGAACGAATACGAGCGATGCTCGCCGCTGCCGGGAACGTCGATATTGACGTACTGGCCCGGAAGAAACACGGGCGCAGCGTTCTCCACATCCAGTTCGAGCACCACGGCGGCGTCGTTATGCTGCTCGACCTTCGTGACGGTTGCGGTGAACTTGCTCTGCGCGGTCTTGCATGCCGTCGATGAAGCCGGGACTGCAATGACGCAATCGCTTTGCGGCACCATCTGGCACGTGAGCACGTGCCCGCTGTCTTTCTCGTCGTCGCTGAGTGCGTCTTCGATGTAGTCGTCGCCGAGATCGTAGCGGCCGCTCTCGGCGCGGCATTTACAGGTGCCGCACACGCCGTCGGAACAATCCATCGGCAGATTGATCTTCGCGCGAAATGCGGCGTCGAGGACTTTCTCGCCGGCCTTGCATTCGACAAAGCGCGTTACGCCGTCTTCGAAATTCAATGCGATGTTGTAGCTGGACATACTGCCTCCTGTTTCCGTGATGCTTTCCGGCGAGTGGATTCAAACGTGATAGACGTCGAGCACCTGGCGGATATAGTCGTTCTTCAACACGATCTTCTTGCGCGCGATGAGCAGGCGGTCGTCGATCTTGCGCAACGTGACGAACATCGTTCCGAAGAAGAGATCCGTCACCTTGTAGCGATGGCTCAGCGTGTTGAAGTTGTAGCGGACGTCGATCTCCATGTCGCGGTCGGCCAGCACTTCCACGTTGCTGATGGTGTGGCTCGTGCGCGGCTCGGGCATCGATGCGCCGCTGCGCTCGGTCTTGATGCGAAACACGCGATCTTCCAGGCCGCCGCGATCCGCGTAATACATCAGCGAGATTTCGCTGTGCGGGTCCTCGGTGAGTTTGTCGTCGTCGTCCCACGCGGGCATCCAGTATTCGACGTCTTCCGTATAACAGGCGAGCCACTCGTCCCATTGACGGTCATCGAGAAAACGCGCTTCCTGATACAACGCGCTGCAGATCTTCTGGTAGTCGGTGCTCATGCCGTCGCCTCCGTCTGTTCTTTGCGCAGAGCCCCGCGCATGACGCGCATCCAGTATTCGTGCTGGACCACGAAGAGGCCTTCGTCTTCGCTGCGCTCGCCCGAGATGAGCGGGTTCAGGCCCATGCTCTTCGCATTCGCATCGGGTCCGTGAATCCAGAGCGGCGCACCGCGCGACATGTCGTTCCACATCGAAGTCGCGCTCGCATAGCCGGCCTGGCACGCACGGAACTCTTCCAGGTCGTCGCTCGTGCCCATGCCTGAGACGTTGAAGAAGTCTTCGTATTGACGAATGCGGATGGCGCGGCTCTCCGCGCTTTCGCCTTTCGGTGCGAAGCAGAAGATGCTGACCTCGGTCTTGTCGACGCTGATCGGCCGAACCACGCGAATTTGCGTGCTGAACTGATCCATCAGAAACACGTTCGGATAGAGGCACAGGTTGCGCGTCTGATTGACGATGACCTTGGCCTTGTCCTCGCCCACGCGCGCCGCGATCTCGTCGCGATGTTCATAGACCGGGCGGACTTCCGGGTTCACCGTATTGGTCCAGAGCAGGATGTGCCCATGCTCGAAGCCATAGACGCCCGCGACGGATTTGCTCCAGCCGTTCGCATCGACTGCCTTGGTGCCTTCCACCTTGCGGCGGCCCATGGTTGCCGCATAGTTCCAGTGCACGGTGCTGACGTGATAGCCGTCGCAGCCGTTTTCCATTTGCAGCTTCCAATTGCCGTCGTAGATATACGATGAATTTCCGCGCAGCACTTCGAGACCATCGGGCGCTTGGGACACGATCTGGTCGATGATGACCTTGGTTTCGCCGAGATAGTCTTCGAGCGGCATCACGTCGTCGCTCAGGCTGCCGAACAGGAAGCCGCGATAGTTCTGAAAGCGCGCCACTTTCTTCAGGTCATGCGAGCCTTGCTTGTTGAACTGCACGGGATACTCGGTGGTCTTCTCATCCTTCACCTTCAGCAGCTTGCCTGCGTTCGAAAACGTCCAGCCGTGAAACGGACAGGTGAAGCTGCCCTTGTTGCCGTGCTTGCGGCGGCACAACATCGCACCTTTGTGCGCGCAGGCATTGATGACCGCGTGCAGTTCGCCGGTCTTGTCGCGCGTGATGACGATGGGCTGCCTGCCGATCCACGTAGTGTAGTAATCGTTATTGTTCGGCAACTGACTTTCGTGAGCCAGATAGACCCAGTTGCTCTCGAAGATGTGCTTCATCTCGAGTTCGTATAGATCCGGGTTCGTGAAGATGTCGCGACGGCAACGGAACACGCCGTTTTCCTTGTCGTCCTCAACGGCGTTGGTGAGCAAGTCTTCGAGGCGCCGCGCTTTGTCGATAATTGCAGACATGAGTCGTCTCCTATGCCGGCTTCGCGATGAAGCCATCGGCATCGGTTCGAATGAATCGTGGGGTGAAGAAAGCGGCCCCGGTGCGGGCCGCCGGGATGTCGTCAGGCGGTGATCGCGACGCGCGGTCGGTTGACTAATTGGTTGTCCTTACCGTCGACGAGTGGCGTCAGGCGAATGTCGAATTCGATCTCCTTGTAGGCATCCGTCTTGAGACCGAGGTCCTTGCCACCGGTCTTATCGACGACATGCGGAACGAGTTCCTCGCGCGTCGCGTAGGCGAAGTCGTCCCAGATCAGGGGGTCGCCTTCGATGTTAATTTGCGTCGTCAGCTTGCGCGTTTTGTCGCTCGTGACGAAGAAGTGCACATGCGCGGGGCGGTTGCCATGGCGGGCGAGCGCGTCGAGCACTTGCTGCGTCGCGCCTTGCGGCGGGCAGCCATAACCCACCGGCATCAGCGTGCGAAATTCGTACTTGCCGTCCGCGCCGGTCCGCACCGCGCCGCGCAGGTTGAATTCGTCCTGCGCGCCAGTCGGGTCGAAATGCGAGTAGAAGCCCCTCGAATTCGCGTGCCAGCATTCGACGACCGCGCCTGCCACGGGCTTGCCGTCGGCGCCCGTGACCGTGCCGCGAATGACGAGCGGTCCGGCGTCTTCGTCGGGATTGATGTCGATCTTCGATACGCCATCACGCACCGGCGCGCCCGCGACATACAGCGGGCCTTCGATGGTGCGCGGCGTGCCGCCGTGAATGTCCGCTTCGCGATCCGCTGCGTCCATGCGGATATCCAGATACTTCTCGATGCCGAGGCCCGCTGCGAGAAGCGCTGCCTCGCCATCTTGCCCGAGCTTGTTGAAGTAGTGCACGCCGGCCCAGACTTCGTCCGGCGTCATGTCGAGGTCGTCGATGGCCTTGAAGAGGTCCGCGAGCAGACGATGCGTGATCTGCTTCGCGCGTGCATTGCCTTGCTGTGTGCCGAGGTTGGCAGCGGCCCTAAGCAGGTCCTGCACTTCCTTCGTGTCGAATACTTTGGCGCTCATGTCTGCTCCTGACTCTCTATTGGGTTAACCCTTGTTATCGCCGGTTTTCATATGCTCGGAAGGTATAATCGGTCGATGAAACAAGGCGTGAATGCAGAATAGTGGACGCCCAAACGCATAGTCCAACACTGATTTAGTATCGCGCTATATCCCGGAGGTATCGTATGGAACTGCGACATCTCCGCTACTTCGTAGCGGTAGCCGAGGAGCGCAATTTCACGCGCGCCGCACAGCGGCTCCATATCGCGCAGCCGCCATTGAGCCGGCAGATACAGCAGTTGGAAGAGACGCTCGGCGTGCAGCTATTCGAGCGAAACTCGCGGCCTCTCAAGCTGACGGAGACGGGCAAGTTCTTCTACGAGCACGCGGTGCAGTTGCTCGCCAAGACCGCCGAGCTGGAATCCATGACACGGCGCGTCGGCAATATCGAGCGCAGCATGTCGGTGGGTTTTGTCGCGTCGACGCTGTACGGGCTTCTGCCGAAAATCATTCGCCGCTTCAGGGACGAGAACCCTACCGTCGAATTGAGCCTTCAGGAAATGTCGACGACCGATCAGATCAGGGCGCTCAAGGAAGGCAATATCGACGTAGGCTTCGGCCGCATTCGTCTGGAGGACGCGAACATCCGGCGCGTGGTGCTAAGAGAAGAGAAGATGATCGTCGCGTTTCCGCTCGGTCATCCGCTCGCGCTTGCCAAGCCGGTTTCGGCGTTGCGCGACCTCGTCAACGAGACGCTCATCATTTACCCGAAGACCCCGCGCCCGAGCTATGCGGATCAGGTTCTCGCGGCGTTTCAGGACCGCGGCCTCAAGCCACGCAAGACCTACGAAGTGCGCGAGATTCAGATTGCGTTGGGGCTGGTGGCCGCTGGCGAAGGTATTTCCATCGTCCCGAGCAGCGTGTATGGCTTAAAGCGCGACGACGTCAGCTATAAAGAGCTCGACGACCCGACTCTTACTTCGCCCATCATCATGAGCATGCGAGCGATGGACGAATCGCGCGATATCAAGGAAATGCTGGCGCTGATTTATCGCCTCTACGACGAAGAGCACATCTCGCACGTCGCGCCCGCCGACAAGGCGCCATAGCGCGTCATACCTGCGCGGTATGGCACTAGACGTCGATGGTCTTGGACAGCCGGAGTTTGCGCGGGCAATACTTCAGCAACCCATCCATTTCCGTCACTCCAGGTATGAACGCCCACATTACTTCCGTCGAAGCCATTCTGGTCGACCTTCCGACCATCCGCGCGCACCAGCTTTCCATGGCGACGATGCAGCATCAAACCATGGTCATCATCCGCCTCACTGCGAGCGACGGCATAGAAGGCATCGGCGAAGCGACGACCATCGGTGGTCTGTCGTATGGCGAAGAAAGCCCCGAAGGCATCAAGCTCACTATCGATACTTACCTCGCGCCGGCGTTGATCGGGCAGGACGCGACGAACATCAACGCGGCGATGCTCAAGCTGAACAAGGTCGCGCGCGGCAACCGGTTCGCGAAGTCGGGCATCGAAACAGCGTTGCTGGATGCAGAGGGCAAGCGTCTCGGCGTTCCGGTCTCGACACTGCTCGGCGGCGCGGTGCGCACGACGCTTCCGGTTCTATGGACGCTCGCGAGCGGCGACACGAACCGCGATATCGAGGAAGCGGAGATGCTGCTCGCCGAACGCCGGCATAACGTGTTCAAGCTGAAGATCGGTCGCCGCAGCGTGCGCGACGACGTCGCGCATGTGGCGAAGATCAAGGCGGCGCTGGGCGAGCGCGCGAAGGTGACGGTCGACGTAAATCAGGCGTGGAACGAGGTCGATGCGGCCTTCGGTATTCAGGCTCTGGAGGCCGCAGGCATCGACCTTGTCGAGCAACCTACGCCGCGTGAGCAGCGGGGCGCGCTCGCGCGTCTTACCGCGCGGTTCGTGGTCCCGATCATGGCGGATGAAGCCGTCACCGGGCCGGAAGACGCGCTCGAACTCGTGCGCGGTGCGTGCGCCGATGTGTTCGCGCTGAAGATCGCGAAGTCCGGCGGCATCTTCGGCATGATGCGCACGGCGGCCGTTGCCGACGCGGCCGGCGTGTCGCTCTATGGCGGGACGATGCTCGAAGGCAGTATCGGGTCTATCGCTTCGGCGCACGGCTTCAGCGCGCTGCCGCAACTCGCGTGGGGCACGGAGTTGTTCGGTCCGCTGCTGCTGAAGGACGACATCGTGACGGCGCGTCCGCTGTATCGCGATTTCGATCTGCATCTGCCGCAAGGCACGGGACTTGGTTTGCAGATCGATGAAGACAAGCTCGCGTTCTATCGTCGCGACAAGAAGGCGTAAGGTTCGCCGCAGAACATATCGACCGGTGTCGTCGCTGCATAGCGAACTAGCGTCATCCACAGGAGCAGACATGCTTTATCTCGTCAGAATGGACGTTCACTTGCCGTACGACATGCCCGCAGCACAAGCCGACGAAATCAAGGCGCGGGAGAAAGCCTATTCGCAGGAACTGCAACGGGCTGGGAAGTGGCAGCAGTTGCATCGCGTGGTCGGAGAGTATGCGAATTACAGCGTCTTCGATGTCGACTCGCACGACGAACTTCATACCATCTTGTCCGGCTTGCCGTTGTTCCCTCATATGACCATGCAGGTGACGCCGCTTGCGCGTCATCCATCGGCGATTCGCTGATACGGCGAAACGCGAGGCGCAGTACGTCGCTTACCCGAAAAAGATTTTCTATCCCGCCCGCGCAGTTCTTCTCATTTGCTCGCACGCGTTGCATGGCCGAATATTGAGTCACCGGAAAGCAGCGCTGCATCCGATCTTTCGCAACCGAACAGAAGGACGGACATCATGAAACTTGCAAACAAGGTGGCACTCGTCACGGGCGGCACGTCGGGAATCGGTCTCGCAGCTGCGAAGCTGTTTATCGAAGAAGGGGCGAAGGTCATCGTCCTGGGCACTCACGAAAAGCGGCTTGCCGATACGCAACGCGAACTCGGCGACGCCGCCACGGTCCTGCGCGCGGACTTGCGCGATCCGTCGCAGATCGATCGTGCAGTCGCGGAAGCCATCGAAGTTCACGGTGCGCTCGATATCGTATTCGCTAACGCCGGAGCAGGCACAGCGGCGCGGTTCGCCGATGTGACGCCCGAGCAGTTCAACAACCAATTCGCGTTGAACGTGAGCGGCTTGTTCTTCACGATCCAGAAGACCGCGCCGTACCTTCGCGACGGGGGCAGCATCGTTGTGACGACCTCGTTTCTCAATACGGTCGGCACGCCCGGGCTCTCGGTGCTGTCGGCGACGAAGGCGGCCGTGCGATCACTGGTACGGTCCATCGGCGCGGAACTCGCGCCGCGCAATATCCGCGTGAATGCGGTCAGTCCCGGGCCGATCGACACGCCGTTCGCCAGCAAGCTCGGCCTTGACGAAGAAGAGTTGAAAAAGACCGGCGAGGCGCTCGCCGCTGCCGTTCCGCTCAAGCGAGCGGGCCGGGCGGACGAGATCGCGCGGGCGGTGCTCTTCCTCGCAAGCGACGACGCGTCGTACATGACCGGCGCGGAACTCGTGGCCGACGGCGGCCTCTCGCAAATCTGACGATAGGCGGCCGCCGGCGGCCTTCGCCCGCGGTACGCTATAGCGCCAAGGGCCGTGCATAGAGAACGCTACGCAAGGTACAGTCGCTTCTTCGACCCGATCGACGATCTTCATGCGAGCTCCCACCAATCTCAATGCACTGCGCGCTTTCGAGGCCGTGGCGCGTCATCTCAGCTACGCGGCGGCCGCATCCGAACTCAATGTCACGCCGGCTGCGGTCGGTCAACTGGTTCGCGGGCTCGAAGACTATCTGGACGTGGAGTTGTTTCATCGTTCGACGTCCGGCGCGTCGCGGTTGACGCTCACCGACGCGGCGCATAACGCACTCGCCGATTTGCAAGGCGGATTCGATCTTCTGTCGAGCGCCGTCGAACGACTGAAAGCCAGCAAGTCGCGCATCAGGTTCACCGTCACGGTGCCTCCGGCGTTCGCCGATAAATGGCTGCTGTGGCGCGTGGAAGGCTTTCAACGCAAGCATCCTTATTACGACCTGCGCATCGATACCAGCGGACACCTCGTCGACTTCGCCGCCGAGCGTATCGACGTGGGCATCCGATACGGCGGCGGCACGTGGCCGAACCTCGTCTCGACGTTCCTTCTACGCGACGAGTTCTTCCCTGTTTGCAGCCCGAAGCTACTCAAAGGGCGACGCGCGCTGAAGACGCCGCTCGATCTGAAGCACCACCAGTTGATCCACGACACGTCGATGCGCGGCTCCGTGGTCTTCCCGACATGGCGTTCTTGGCTCCTGCACGCAGGCATTCGCGATGCGGTGGAGACGGATCGCGGACTCCAGTTGAACGATTCCGCGATGGCCATTCAGACCGCGATATCGGGCAATGGCGTCGCGCTCGGCCGCACGACGCTGGTGGAGCGCGACCTTGCGGAAGGCCGTCTCGCGAGACCGTTCGACATCGTCCAAGGCTGCGAACTCGCGTACTACCTCGTGCACCGCAAAGAAAGCGCACAGAGCGCACCGGTCATCGCCTTCAAGGAGTGGCTGCTCGAAGAGACAGGCTCGCGGTAGCGTCGCTCGCATCGACGTGTCGATTGCAGAAGTGCGCTGAACAGCCCACGCACGCCAAGCGAAGCCAGCGCGGTCCCATGTACAAATCTTATACACACCATGCGCCCATTGCCGGGCCATGACCTGACGAGCAGACCTCCCTTTGTTGATCAACCCGCAACAGCCGGCCTGCGATACAGCGGCTGTCACGTCGCGTCTGTATCATCTGCGCTAGGCTCAAGCGCCGCACTCAGGCGCGCTGATCGACGCTCATGCACTGAAGAATGGGAGGCACTGACAGGCTCATGATTCCCCCGAACATGCCGCATTACGCGCTCGAGGCGCTCAACTTCTTCATGGCCGATGTGCAGGCCGGCATCGGTCCTTTTCTCGGCGTCTTCCTTCAGGCTCACGGCTGGCAACCGGAAGGAATCGGCACGGTCATGACGCTCGGCGGGATTGCGGCCATGCTGGCGACCTCGCCCGCCGGGGCACTCGTCGATGCGACGCATTACAAGCGCACGATCATCGTCGTCGCGGGCGTGATGACGACGCTCGCCTCGCTCGTGCTGTGGGTGTCGCACAGCTACTGGACAGTCGCCGCGTCGCAAGTCATCACGGCCGTGACAGGCGCGGCACTCGGTCCCGCCGTGGCAGGCGTGACGCTCGGCATGGTGCGCGAACGCGGCTTCGATCGCCAGTTCGGGCGCAATCAGGTTGCCAATCACGCGGGCAATGTCGTCGGAGCCGCGTTGTCGGGCTGGCTCGGCTGGCGCTTCGGCTTCGGCGCGGTGTTCGCGCTCGCCGGTGTCTTCGGGGCGATGACGGTTCTCTCCGCGATCCTGATCCCACGCGATTGCATCGATCACGACAGCGCGCGGGGACTGAGCGGCGCGTCGGCAGCAGAGCACGAGCACGCAAGCGGCTTTCGCGTGCTGCTCAGATCGCGCCCGTTGTTGCTCCTCGCCGCCGCACTCGCGATGTTCCATCTTGGCAACGCGGCCATGCTTCCGCTGTATGGGCTTGCCATCGTCGCCGCGCACAAGGGCGATCCGAGCGCGTTCACTGCAGAGACCATCGTTGTCGCGCAGCTCGTCATGGTCGCGGCGGCGTTCTTCGCCAACCGGCTCATTCAGCGCATCGGATACTGGCGCGTGCTTCTCGTGACGTTCCTGGCATTGCCGGTGCGCGGCGTGGTCGCGGCAATGTGCATCACGGCGTGGGGCGTGTGGCCCGTGCAGGCGCTCGACGGCATCGGCGCGGGACTGCAGAGCGTAGCAGTGCCGGCGTTGGTCGTGCGGCTGCTGCAGGGCACGGGGCGCGTCAACGTCGGGCAGGGCGTGGTCATGACGGTGCAGAATCTCGGCGCGGCGCTGAGTCCCGCGCTCGGCGGCGTGCTCGCGCAGCGCTTCGGTTATGCGACGGCCTTTCTCGTGCTCGGCGGCGTGTCGACGGGGTCGCTCGCACTGTGGCTTTGCTTCAGCGCATCGCTGAGGAAAGCGTGCGAACTGCGCACAGAGGCACGCAACGCCGACGACGGTGTCGCCATCGCGCGATGAACGGGTTGATGGCGGCTACCGCATACGGAGCCGCCGGTCTTGCGTGGCTCACCATGCGATTCGTTCAAGGAATGGCCTTGCGCTCGCGAAACTCGTCGAACAGACGCAGGAACATGTCGGTGCTATCGACGACATCATGAAAGCCTGCCTGCCGGATCTTCGTCGTGCTGGAGATCACGTCCCAGTCGCAGCGAAAGATGAAGTCGCCGAAGCCCCACGCGGCGACGTGCTCGTACGGAATATCGACGAGACCGTATTTCTTCACCATGCGCTCCCACAGCGGCCCCTTGTCCGCCATGTAGTCGCGCAGGCTGATGGTCTGCGGTTCGGCGAGCGGCATGTCGAGATGATCGGCGATGGCGGGCCATAGCTGGTCCCAGCGGAATACATCGCCGTTCGTGAGGTTATAGCTTTCGCCGCCGGGCGCGTCGGTCGCGGCCCACACGGACCCGCGTGCGAGCTGCGCCGCATCGGTGACTTGCGCGAGCTTGCCGTAGCACGTCGCGGTGCCGGGAAAGCGCAGCGGCAGTCCTAGCTCCTTGCTGATCGCGGCATACACGGCGATGACCATCGAAAGATTCATCGGATTGCCGAGCGCGAAGCCGCACACCACATCCGGACGAAGCACGACCGCATCCCAGGCCTTGCCCGCCGCTTCCTGGACGAGCCAGTCTTCCATGTCGTAATAAAAGTTGGGCGGCATGTGTCGCGGGTCGTCTTCGCGCGCGGGCGTCTTGAAGCGGCCGAGGTGCGCGCCGTAGTACTTCGCGCCCTCGTATAACACGACGCGCTGAAGCGCCGGCGAACTGTCGGAGACGACGCTCACCAGATTGCGCAACATGCCGAGGTTCACGTCGATGAGCGCCTGCGGCGTGGGCTTTTCCTGATACGCGGCGTGAAAGATGTGCGTAACGTCGCCGAGCCCGCCGAGCTTCGCGCGCACGTCTTCCGCATCGAGCAGATCGACTGCAATGTGCTCGCCGGGTTGCGCTTGATCGGGCGTGCGCCGTGACAGCCCGATGACGTCCCAATCCGGCAGCGACGCGAGATGATCGACGAGTTGACGTCCGATCACGCCGACGCCGCCCGCCACGAGTGCTTTATAGCGTTTCATGCCTGGCCCTGAGAGTGAAGTGCTTGGCGTTTGCGCAGCAATCGCCGCACCAAGGGCTGGCTCGGCACTTCGGCGCAGGTTACGTCAGCGCCTGATTCGCCGCCAATGCCCGCGCCCTCAAGCGGTTGATGCTTGCGAACAGCAGCACGGCGAAGACGATCAGCATCGTCGCGACCGCAAGGATGGATGGATCGATGGCGTCGCGAATCCCGCTCCACATCTGACGCGGCACTGTCTTCTGGTCCGGTCCGCCGATGAACAGGATCACGATGACCTCGTCGAACGATGTGGCGAACGCGAACACGCTTCCTGTCGCGACGGCAGGCGTGATGAGCGGCAACGTGACGCGGCGAAACGCGATCCAGGGCGTCGCGCCGAGGCCCGATGCGGCGCGCAACAAGCTCTGATCGAAGGACAACAACGACGCCGTTACCGTGATGACGACGAACGGCGTGCCAAGCGCGGCATGCGCGAGCACGACGCCGGGATACGAATTCACGAGCCCCAGCGGCGCGAAGATCAGATAGAAGCCTGCCGCGACCACGACGATGGGCACGATCATCGGCGAGATCAGGATGGGCATGATGACCGAGCGCAACGGAAACTGCGAGCGCGACAAGCCGAGCGCCGCGAGCGTGCCGAGACACGTGGCGATGAAGGTCGAGGCCGCGCCGATGCCGATGCTGTTCAACAACGCACGCTGCCAGTCGCCGCTCGTCAGCGCCTTTTCGTACCAACGGAACGAGAAGCCCTCCATCGGATAGGAAAAGTAGGACCCCGAATTAAAGGACAGCGGGATGATGGCGAGGATCGGCGCGATCAGAAAGAACAGGACAAGCGCGGTGTGCAGGCGCACCCAGCCCGCAGCGATGCGTTCCGTCAGCACCGTGTTGCGTTTGTCTTGCATGAGCTTCCTCCGGATGGGTCGAATCAACCGAAGCGCAGCCGGTCGATGCCGACGATGCGGTTGAACAGGAAATAGAACACCGCCGTGAAGATGACGAGATAGGCCGAGAGCGCGCCCGCGAGCCCCCAGTTCAGTTGTGTGTTCGTCTGAATGGCGATGAGCTGGCTGATCATCTCGTCGCCGGCGCCGCCGAGCAGCGCGGGCGTGATGTAGTAGCCGAGCGCGAGCACGAAGACGAGAAAGCATCCCGCGCCGACGCCGGGCAGCGTCTGCGGCACGTACACGCGAACAAACGCAGTGAAAGGATGCGCGCCGAGCGACTTGGCGGCCCGCATATACACGGGCGACACGCTTTTCATCACCGAGTAGATCGCGAGGATCATGTAGGGCAAGAGCACATGCGTCATGCCGATCAGCACGCCCGCGCGATTGAAAATGAGCGGCACCGGATGCGTCGCGAGTCCGAGTCCCGAGAGCACGCTGTTGATGACGCCGCCCGGTTGCAGCAGCACGTACCATGCGGTGGTGCGCACGAGCAGCGACGTCCAGAACGGCACGATCACGAAGAGCATCAGCCGGTTGCTGGTCTTCGCGGGCAGATTGGCGAGCAGCCACGCAACCGGATAGCCGAGCACGAGGCACAGCAGCGTGACCGTCGCGCTGATGGATACCGTGCGGGCGAAGGCTTCGCGATAGACCGACGCATTCGCCGGCATCGACGCGATCGTGCCTTGCGGCGTGACCTGCGCATCGACGGCGGCGAGCAGATAGTCGGGCGTCGGCGATTGAGCCGCACGCTTGAGCAACCGCCAGATTTCCGGTGAATTCCAGCGTTCGTCCATATCGATCAACGCGGGTTTCCATGCTTTGGGCGTGTCGTCATGCAGCTTGCGGGCCGTGCGCATCAACAAGCTGCGGAACTCGGGCTGCGCGAAGTTGAGACGCCGCGCGATGGTGCCGAGCTGACCGCTTTCCTGCGCTTCCTTCAATCCGGATGCGAGCAGGGCGAACGTATGTTCATCCGGCACGCCCTGACCGTCCCATGCGTTCAATGCGCGCGCGAGCGCGGGCATGCCGTCCGGCACTTCATGGTTCTGCGCGCTGCGAGCGAGCAACAGCGCAATGGGCGCGATAAAGGTAGACAACAGAAATACGATCAGCGGCAACGCGAGCAGAAGCGCCCGCATCGAGGCGCGTCGTTGCGCCTTGTTGTACGACGCGCGGCCTTCGGCGCTTGCGTGCGAGGCGGCGGTCGTCGCGTGAATCGATGCGGGCATGTTCGTCCTCGCTTGGTCCTCTCGTATGCCGTGGCCGCTTATTGCGTCAGCCAGACCTGAAAGCGCTTGTTGATGGCGTCTGCGTTGTCGGCCCAGAAGTTCGCGTTGATCTGCACGGCGCGCTTGAAGTTCGCGGGCGCGGTCGGCATGTCGGCGAGACGCTGCTTGTCGACGAGCGCGACCGCTTCCTTGCGCGGCGGCGCATAGGCGATGTACTTCGACAGATCCGCCGATGCTTTCGGCTGCGCCTGCGACACGATGAACTTCGAGGCGAGGTCGGCGTTCTTCGCGCCGGTCGGAATGGCCCACCATTCGAAGTCGTAGACCTGCGCGTCCCACACGGACTTGAACGGCTTGTGGTCCTTTCTCACCGCATCGTCGATGCGGCCGTTATAGGCTTGCACCATCACGACAGCGCCATCGGCGAGCAGCTGCGGCGCCTGCGCGCCCGACTCCCACCACACGATGTCCTTCTTGATGGTGTCGAGCTTCTTGAACGCGCGATCGACGCCCGCGGGCGTGCCGAGCACCTTGTACACATCCTTGGGATCGACGCCATCGGCGATCAGCGCCCACTCCAGCGTCACCTTCGGCGACTTGCGCAGGCCGCGCTTGCCGGGGAATTTCTGCGTGTCGAAGAAGTCGTTGACGGTGGAAGGCGCGCTCTTCAGCTTGCTCGTGTCATACGCATAGACCGTCGACCAGACCATGCTCGCGACCGCGCAGTCGCTGAGCGATCCGGGAATGAAGTCGCTGGTATTGCCGAGCGACTTCTTGTCGAACTTCTTGAGCAGCCCTTCGTCGCATCCGGTGATCGCATCGTTGGTTTCGAGGTCGATCAGGTCCCACGTCGTGTTCTTGGCCTGCTCCATCGCGGAGAGCTTGGCGAGGCCGCCGTCATACGATTCGAGCGAGAACTGCGTGCCGGTGGCCTGCGTGAACGGGTCCATCCACGCCTTCTTGGCTGCTGCTTCGAATGCGCCGCCGAACGTGACCACATGCAGCGTTTCCGCCGCCTGCGATGTCATCGTGCCGAAGGCGAGTAGTGCGAGTGCGGCGCATTGTGCTTTGAATTGAGTGCGCATGTCAGTTGGCTCCTGCGGGTGCGGTCGTGATGAGAGAAGGGGTTGGCGAGGTGGAAGAAGGGGTTGCGCTCGCGCGAGGCGGGGCGCTCATCGCGAGAATCTTGCAGTCGTCGTGACGCCACGCGACATCGATCATGTCGCCGGATGACGGCAACGCGTGACGCTGCGTATTGGGCACCTTCACGACGATCGCGTCGCGCGAGCCGAGCGTCAGGTGCACACGATGATGATCGCCGCAATACACGAGTTCGTTCACGCGGGCGCGCACGACATTGTCGTGCTCGTCGAGATGCATGCCTTCCGCGCTCGGGATATGCGCGCGCTCGGGGCGCAGCGCCAGCATGGCTTCGTCGCCGACGCGCAGGCCGGACTCGCATCGGCCGCGAATGATGCTGCCGTCCGAAAGCGCAAAGGTTGCCCATGAGTCGTCGCACGTCATGACGCGTCCCGTCAGGCCGTTGTTCTCGCCGACGAAGTTCGCGACGAACGCGTTCTGCGCGTTCTCGTAGAGCTCGCTCGGCGTGGCCACTTGCTGAATGCGTCCATCGGAGAACACGGCGACGCGGTCCGACATGGTGAGTGCCTCGGCCTGATCGTGCGTCACATAGACAATGGTCAGCGCTAACTCGCGATGCAGCCGCATGATTTCATACTGCATGGTCTCGCGAAGGCGCTTGTCGAGCGCGCCGAGCGGTTCGTCCATCAACACGACGCTCGGCTCGAACACGAGCGCGCGCGCGAGCGCCACGCGCTGCTGTTGCCCGCCCGAAAGCTGTGCCGGCCGCCTGTTGGCCAGATGCGGCAATTCCACCATCTCGAGCGCGCGCTTCACGCGTGTCTTCTGATCCGCACGGCTCACGCGCCGCACCGAGAGCGGGAACGCGACGTTCTCGGCAATCGTCAGATGCGGAAACAGCGCATAGTTCTGGAACACCATGCCGATGTCGCGCCGATGCGGCGGCTTGTCGTCGAGCCGCTTGCCATCGAGCCGGATCTCGCCCTGCGTCGGCGATTCGAAACCGGCGAGCATCATCAGCGTGGTCGTCTTGCCCGAGCCTGACGGCCCGAGCAGCGACAGGAATTCCCCCTTGCTTACGTCGAGGTTCAAGCCGTCGACGACGTAATTCGCGCCGTCATACGATTTGCTCACGCCCGAGAATGAGATGAAGGAAGAGTTCGACATCGTGATGGCGTCCTGTCGTTCTTACTGCGAGTTCAGCTTGCCCGCGAGATAGCGCGCGAAGTCATAGTTGGGCCGTTCGAGATGGCTCAGATGTCCCGGCTTCGCCAACGGTGCGTGCACGCCGCGAAACACGGCTTGCACGCCGCGCTTGTCTTCGGCGTTCACTTCGTCCAGCAGTTTCTTGAGCGTTGCCATGTGCGCGTTGGCTTCAGGATCGGCGATGAATTCCGGCGCGAGTCCGCCGCCGAAGCGGATATGCACGCGGCCGACGCCCTCCGGTTGAAGCACGAGATACCAGAAGTAGCCGGGCGTCAATGTCACGAGATGCGTCGGATAGATGGCGAGCAGCGCAGTCGTCTTGCGCCAGTGCCCCGACAAGCGCGTGTTGTCCGGATGCGCATTACCAATGGGCAACGAAGCTTCTTTCGTGATCCAGTGATAGTTGAACGCCGCATGACCCGGCGGACATTCCATCTCTTCCAACCGCGAGTGCGGACCTACCGTCGCGCGATGCAGCATCGGCAGGTGATAGCTCTCCATGAAGTTCTCGGCGAGGATCTTCCAGTTCGTGTCCCACACGTGCTCTTCATAGAACGTTTCGATGTAGTCGGTCATGCCGTACGATTCGATCAACGTGTCCAGCTCGGCGAGTTGTTTGCCGACGGGTGGCGCGTTCGCATCGAGCGTCACATAGATCCAGCCTTGCCATTCTTCGCAGCGCACGGCGGGCAGCTTATAGCTTTCCTTGCAGAAGCCTTCTTGTCGATCCATCAGCGGCGCGCCTTTCAACGCGCCATCGAGCGAATAATTCCACGCGTGATAAGGACACACGATGCGTCGCACGTTGCCGCGTCCTTCGAGCAGGATCGACATGCGATGCAGGCACACGTTGGACATTGCCTTGAGTTGCATCTCCTCGTCCCGCAAGACGACCACCGGTTGCGCGGCGATGCGCGCGGTGAGGTAGTCGCCCGGCGCTTTCAGCGCGCTCGCGCGCCCGACGCACTGCCATTCGCGCGAAAAGATGCGCTCTTCTTCGAGCGCGAGAAAGTCGGCCGAGGTGTAGACGCCGGGCGGCATCGCATGGGCGTCGCTGAACGGGCGGTCGCATCCATCGCGCAATGCGTTCATCAGCTCGTTCAGGTGGGCCATGACGATTCTCTCCTCGTGCAGTGAGCGGGAGTGCCTTTTATCTTGGCAGGCACTCGGCATGGACTCAATCTATCAAGCCAATATGCCAGTCAAAATATTGTTTTCGGATACAGGGCAAAGCTTTTTCCTATACAACGGCCATCAAGTGTCGATACGTAGTCGCCGTATGTAGTTCTCGCAGAACGAGGTGAAACGGTGCACCACCTGGCGCGGCTTCATGGTGCGGGATTGCGCGACGCCGAGCATCGTCGCGTTCACGTTGTCTTTGAAACGCTTAATGAGGAACTCTTCGCCGTCCACGGTGCGGTTCGATTTGAGCGGGAAGTTAAGCAGGCTATAGCCGAGGCCGTTTGCCACCATGCCTCGCACCACTTCCGGCTGCGACGAGCGAAATGCCGGCACCGGCCGATTGCCGACCGCATCGAAGAGCGCGGCGAAATATTCGCGGCTATGCGGCAGGTCCAGCATGACGTAAGGCTCGGGCAGCAGATCGGCCAGCGAGATCTTGCGGGCGCGCGCGAGGCGATGCGTGCGCGGCAGGATCGCATAAGGCGGCAACGACAAGAGCGGCGTGAACGCGATGTCCTCGGTGAGATCGAGGCTATAGGTCAGCGCAAGGTCGATCGAGCCGTCGTGCAGTCCCCGCAGCAGGGCGTCCTGGTGGCCTTCGACCGTGCGAAACGCGATGCCCGCGTGATCGGCCGTGAAGCGGCTGATGAGGCCCGGCATCAGCGGCGGCGCGAGCGAAACGAGGCAGCCGAGCGCGATGGAGCCGGTCATGCCGCCATCAAGTTCCTTGGCGGCCATCTGAAGTTCTTCGGCAATCTTCAGCAGATTGCGGGCTTGCCCGAGGAGATCGCGTCCGGCCTGCGTCAGCGACAAACCGCTCGCGTGATGCCGGATGAATAGCTGAACCCCGAAGGACACTTCGAGGTCCGCGAGCGCGGTGGAAATCGACGGCTGCGAGATATGCAGCTTCCTCGCCGCCGCGGTGAAAGACAGGGCCTCTGCCGCGACCACGAAATAGCGCAACTGCCGCAGCGAATAGCGTAACGGATGACTTTCCATCGCGACCATCAGACCTTCTCAGAGCCGAACTGCATTGCATTGTGCGGTGGACAAAAATGGCTGCATAGGTAAATCCCATGCTATGCATTTTTTGAAAATATTTTATTGATCCGGTCGTGGCGCGTAGATTCAGTCGGCATAGGAACGGCCATACGAGCCTCTCGGAAGGACATAGCCATGACAGCGGAAACTACTTCGATCGACACGCTCGTGGTCGGCGCAGGCCAGGCCGGCGTCGCAATGAGCGAACATCTGAGCCGGCACGGCGTGCCGCATCTCGTGCTGGAACGCGCGCGCATTGCGGAGCGCTGGCGCACGGGTCGATGGGACTCGCTCGTGGCGAATGGCCCTGCGTGGCACGATCGCTTTCCCAATCTCGAGTACGCGCAGACGGCGCCCGACGGCTTTCCGCCGAAAGAAGAAATCGCGGACTATTTCGTCGCCTATGCGAAGAAATTCGATGCGCCTATACGCACCGGCGTCGAAGTGAAGAAGGTCGTGCGCAACAGGGGGCGTCCGGGTTTTACCGTCGAGACGTCCGATGGCGTGATCGAAGCGAAGCGCGTGGTCGTCGCGACCGGGCCGTTTCAGAAGCCCGTGATTCCGCCGATCGCACCGCAAGACGCATCGCTCACGCAAATTCATTCCGCTGATTACCGCAATCCGCAGCAATTGCCCGCAGGCGGCGTGCTGGTCGTGGGCGCGGGATCGTCGGGCGTGCAGATCGCCGATGAATTGCAGCGTGCGGGGCGCCGCGTCTATCTGTCGGTGGGCGCGCACGATCGACCGCCGCGCGCCTATCGCGGCCGCGACTTCTGCTGGTGGCTCGGCGTGCTCGGCGAGTGGGACGCCGAAGTCATGAAGCCGGGCCGCGAACATGTGACCATTGCGGTGAGCGGCGCGCGCGGCGGGCAAACGGTCGACTTTCGCCGGCTCGCGCATCAGGGCATCACGCTCGTCGGTTTGACAAAAGCGTTCGAGAACGGCGTGGCTCGCTTCAATGACGATCTCGCAGAAAACATTGCACGGGGCGATCAAAACTATCTGTCGCTGCTCGATGCCGCCGACATGTACGCCACCCGCAATGGCCTCGATCTTCCCGCTGAACCGGAAGCACGCATGATCCCGGCCGATCCGGATTGCGTCACAAATCCGCTGCTCGAACTCGATCTCGCGCAAGCAGGCGTAAGCTCGATCATCTGGGCGACGGGCTATGTCACCGACTTCAGCTGGCTGCAAGTCGATGCCTTCGACGAGAACGGCAAGCCGAAGCACCAGCGAGGGGTATCGAAGGAACCGGGTATTTATTTTCTCGGCTTGCCGTGGCTCTCGCGACGCGGCTCCGCTTTTATCTGGGGCGTGTGGCACGACGCGAAACACGTCGCGGATCACATCGTCACGCAACGCAAATATCAGGCGTATTACGACTCGCCGCATGACCACGCGGCCAAGCCCCACAGCGAAGAAAGCGTACAAGCCAACTGAACCGAATCAGGTGAATCGATGAGCCAACCGACGCATACGCGTATCCGCATGTTCAACACGAAGGATACGTATCCGAATCAGACACTCGACAACGATCTCTGCCAGGCCGTGCGCGCGGGCAATACCGTCTATGTTCGCGGCCAAGTGGGCACGGATTTCGAAGGCAATCTCGTCGGACTCGGCGATGCGCGCGCGCAGGCCGAACAGGCGATGAAGAACGTGAAGCAGTTGCTCGAAGAAGCGGGCAGCGACCTCTCGCACATCGTCAAGACGACGACGTACCTGACGGACGTGCGGTATCGCGAGCCGGTGTACAGGGAAGTCGGCAAGTGGCTCAAGGGCGTGTTTCCCATTTCGACCGGGCTGACCGTCGTCGCGTTGGGTCAGCCGCAATGGCTCATGGAGATCGACGTGATCGCCGTGATCCCCGATGGATGGACCCCCGAAGCGTAAAGGACACCTAATGACTTTCTCTATCGTCGGTCGGTGTGACAAAACGGGGCAGCTCGGCATTGCCATCAGTTCGTCGAGCATCGCGGTCGGCGCGCGTTGTCCGTGGCTGCGCGCGGGCGTCGGTGCCGTGGCGACGCAAAACGTCACACTGCCCGCGCTCGGGCCGCAGATTCTCGATCTTCTGGCCGATAAGCGGCTCGCGCCAGCGGAGGCGCTGCAACAGGCGCTCGATGCGAACGAATGGCGCGAGTATCGGCAGGTTACGGTCATCGACGCGCAAGGGCGCACCGCATTTTTCAGCGGCAAGGAAGCGCTCGGCACGCATCACGCAGTCGCGGGCGATCAGTGCGTCGCGGCGGGCAACATGCTGGCCGGCACGCATGTCATCGAAGCGATGCCGCCCGCATTTGCGCAAGCTGACGGCCTGCTTGCGGATCGCTTGCTGGCGGCCATGCAAGCGGCTATGGCCGCAGGCGGCGAGGCGGGCCCCGTTCATTCGGCCGCGCTGAAGATCGTGAGCGATCTGAGCTGGCCGCTCGTCGATTTGCGCGTGGATTGGGCCGACGACGACCCCATCGGCAAGCTCCGCGACTTGTGGACCGCCTACGCGCCGCAGATGAAGGACTACGTGACGCGCGCGCTGAATCCGACCGCCGCGCCGAGCTATGGAGTGCCGGGCGATGAATGAGATGCGAAGCCGTGCGCTACTCGAAAAGCTGATCGGCTTCGCGACGGTCAGCCGAGATTCGAATCTCGCGCTGATCGAGTTCGTTCGTGATTATCTCGCGCAACATGGCGTCGAATGCGAGCTCTTTCATAACGACGAGCGCACCAAGGCGAGTCTCTTTGCCACCATCGGCCCGCGCGATCGCGGCGGCATTGCGTTGTCCGGACATACGGATGTCGTGCCCGTCGATGGGCAGGCATGGACCGTCGATCCGTTCAAACTCGTCGAGAAAGAAGGGCGGCTTTATGGACGCGGCACGGCGGACATGAAGGGCTATCTCGCGTCGGTGTTGGCAGCGGTGCCGACGTTCATCGAACGCGACCTCAAGATGCCCGTGCATCTGGCCTTTTCATATGACGAAGAGATCGGATGCCTGGGCGTGCGTCCGATGCTCGCGCAACTCGCGCAACGGGAACACAAGCCGGTGCTGTGTCTCATCGGCGAGCCGACGGAACTCAAGCCCGTGCTCGGACACAAGGGCAAGCTCGCGATGCGCTGCTGCGTGAAGGGCGCGCCGTGCCATTCGGCGTACGCGCCGTATGGCGTCAACGCCATTCAATACGCGGCGCGCCTGATCAATCACCTCGACGAGATCGGCGAAGAACTCGCGCGGCCCGAGCATCGCGACGAACGGTTCGATCCGCCTTACTCGACGGTGCAGACCGGCGTCATCAAGGGCGGTCGCGCGCTCAACATCGTGCCGGCCGAATGCGATTTCGACTTCGAAGTGCGCGCCTTGCCCGGCTTCGATGCGAACGAGGTCGCGCAACGTCTGCAAAGCTACGCCGAGTCCACGCTGCTGCCGAAGATGCGCGCGGTCAAGCCCGATACCGGTATCAGTTTGCAGCCGTTGTCGGCTTATCCGGGTCTTGCCACGCCGCCCGACAGCGAAGCCGCGCAGCTTCTTGCGCTGATCGCCGGATCGGCGGAATTCGGCACGGTCGCGTTCGGCACGGAAGGCGGCCTCTTTGAGCAGGCCGGCATTCCGACCGTCGTTTGCGGGCCGGGCAGCATGGATCAGGGGCATAAGCCCGACGAGTTCGTCACGGTGGAGCAATTGCGCGACTGCGATGCCATGCTGCTTCGCCTTGCCGACTACTTGTCGAATTAAGAGCGGCTCGGTGGATCGAGGCGGTATGCGGGTCCGTGTCTTGCTTCGTGCCTGCGGGCGTGGACGCCGGGGCTGTACGCAACCTCGCGTCGCATACGCGCGATCACTCACTACCGGGTACGAAAAGACACTATGAAATTGAAAGCATCGATGTTCGTCGCCGCCGTTCTTGCTGCGGCAACCGTAGGCCAGGCGCAAGCCGCAGGATGCCTGAAAGGCGCAGCGGTGGGGGGTGTCGGGGGACATTTCGTAGGGAAGGGCCATGCGGTACTGGGTGCGGCCGGCGGTTGTCTTGTCGGTCGACACATGGCGAACAAGAAAGCCAAGGAGGACGCGGCTGCTCGCACGCAGGCGCAGAACTCGGCGCAGGATCAATCCAACGCGCAGGCCGCAAGGTCCCCGCAATAACGATCCGGGGTTTGCCGTCAGCGTTGCACTCGCTGCGTGTACCGCAAGGGTTCTTACTGCACTTGGGCGATGTGCTGCGCCGGATGCAAAGCGGCGCGTATCCTCGCCCGAATGCACACGTGACGTGTTCTACGGCGACGCGGAACCGCACGCCGCAGCGCAATGCAACGCTGCTTTCTCCGCCCCTTAACAGCCGTTCATACCCCGCCACGCAGCCCGCTCTGCCGACGACGCGTTGCCGCGCGACGCATGTCGTTGGTGGCCTCGGCAAACGCCGCAGTCGGACGCGTTAACGGTGAGCGGCGAAATAACTTGAGTCGAATGCGCAGCCTAACCTGCGGACTCTCACGCTGCCCGGTGCGGCCAAGCCAGCGTCCCATCGGTCACTCCTACCTTTCGAGCAGTGCAATAACGAGTGGCGGGAGCACATCAATTCAATTGTCCGACCGCGCTGCCGATAAGCATTGACGTTCATACTCAAATAGCGGTAGCGCGCGACTGACGTATCGCATTGCTCACGCGCCAAAATCAAAGCACGATGCAAAACCTCTCGATTCGGGCGCGGCTTGCGCTCGCCATGGCTTTCCTCGGTTCGATGCTGAGCCTTTCGGTAGGCTTCGGGCTTCACGGCACCAGCGCGACCCACGAATCGGCGAGAGACATCGCCGAGAATTCGCTCTCAGCCGTCAACGCACTCGGCATATCGAGCCATACGACCACGCGGGCGCGGCTGTCGCTCGATTAATGAATTTACGCGATCGAATGGCGGTGCGCTCGACGACTTGCGAAGCGGCGCGCAAACGCTGATCCGCACGTCCCAGGGACCGTCACTTCTCTCAACCGCGTGACAACACGTTATGGATACCGTAGACCACCACTCTGCTTTCGACGACGACTCGCTAAGAGACGAGGCACGTGCGTTGAGCCTCAGCATCGAAGTCATTCGCCGGGCTCGCGGGCGAAGAAATCCGCGCGACTGCCGACCGGGTAGCGACGAGTGGACTCATGTCTCCCTCGAATTCGTGCGTGATTTGCGCTGGGCCTTGGGCCTCGCCAACGACGAGACCTCGGACCCGCCCAAAACTGAGAAGTGATCAGGCGATGGCGTCGCGTTACGAGGCCAAAGCCTCCTCGCACGGTAAAGCTTTCGACGCAGGCACCGTTAAGGAAAGCACAAGCCAGTGAGAGACCAAACCATAATGAAACGTACGAACGACAGCGCAGACAAGCCGGATCGAATCAATGATCCGTGTGCACCGAACGACAGTAGCGCCAGGCCTTCGGACGTCAATACGGCCAAAGTCGGATTCATCAAGATGCTACTGAAAGTCGGTGCCTATAAGGTCGATTCAGCGGCTGTAGCCAACCGAATGCTGAGCAGCATAAGACATCGCCTGTCGACGGCATCGCGCTGAGCAAGGCTTGCGAGAGCGCCGGGAATTTGCGGATAGCAGCGCCATTCCGATCCGGCGATAATGACGTCATTCGACGGACGGGTAAGCGCGAGCATGGAAAAGGCCGAGTGGTTTTTCGACGTCGTATCTCCGTTTTCCTATTTGGCTTTTCACCGCATCGAGGCATTGCGGGATCGTCTGGACATTCAGCCGGTGCCGATTCTCTTCGCTGCGCTCCTCAAGCACTGGGGAACGCTCGGGCCGGCCGAGATTGCGCCCAAGCGCATTCACACGTATCAATTCTGCGTCTGGCTTGCCGGCCGCCAGGGCGTGCCTTTCTCGATGCCGCCGCGTCATCCGTTCAATCCTCTTGCCGCACAGCGCCTGCTCGTGTCATTGGGCGCGCGCACGGCCGATGTCGGTCAAGCGCTCGACTTCGTTTTCGCGCACGGACGTGATCCCGAACTCGAATTTCAAGCGTTGGCCGAGCGACTCGGTGTCGACGACGCGCAAGAGCGCATCGGCTCGGCGGATGTCAAACGGCAACTCAAGGACAACACGCAACGCGCGATCGACCTGGGCGTCTTCGGCGTGCCGACACTGGTCTTGCGAGATCGGCTGTTCTGGGGAGGCGATGCCGTCGACTGGGCCGAGGACTTCTATTCGCGGCCGACGCTTTTCGATGAACCGGCCTATGCGGCGGCGGCGCAAACCGAGGTCGGAGTGAGGCGCTGATCGAGCATGGATGTGAACTCTCATCGGCGGCCTCTGACATACGATGCTTAGTTCGCTGTACTTACAATTCCGCGTCCGCGCGGATCGGCGGAGAAGGGCGCGTTGTCCCGAAAGAGGCTGCCGTTTCCTGCAACGGACCGTCCGATGCGGCAAACTGTGAGCCACCGTTGACTGCCACCTGAGAAAGCCATGAAGAAACTGATCAACAGCCCAAATGACGCCGTGCGTGAGATGCTCGAAGGCGTCGCGCGTCAAGCGCCCCACGTCGCGATTCTCGGCGCTGAAAACGTGCTCGTGCGGCGGGAGCAGAACGAAGCCACGGACCGCCCGGTGTCGGTGATATCGGGCGGCGGCAGCGGCCACGAACCCGCGCATGGCGGCTACGTCGGCGCGGGCATGCTGAGCGCCGCGGTCTGTGGCGAAGTGTTCACGTCGCCGCCCACAGACGCCGTGCTTGCCGCGATTCGCGCCACCGCCGGTTCACGTGGCGCGGTACTCATCGTCAAGAACTACACGGGCGATCGCCTGAACTTCGGCTTGGCCGCGGAACTGGCGCGCGCCGAGGGCATCCCGGTCGAGGTCGTCGTCGTGGCCGACGACGTTTCCCTGCGCGATGAAACGGCGGGCGATCGTCGGCGCGGCATTGCAGGGACCGTGCTCGTACACAAGGTCACGGGCGCCGCAGCCACGCGTGGAATGACGCTCGAAGAAGTCGCGTCCGTTGCGCGCCTTGCGGCGGCGAATCTCGGCACGATGGGCGTCGCGCTCGATGGCTGCACGATCCCCGGCGCGGAAAAATCGGGCTTTACGCTCGGCGATGACGAGATCGAGTTGGGACTCGGCATCCACGGTGAGAAGGGCGTCGAGCGTACCGCGATGCTCGCCGCCGATGCGCTTTGCGACCTGCTTGTTTCGAGCATCGTCGATGAACTGGCGCTCACGAGCGGCGAGCGAGTGGCGTTGCTGGTCAACGGGCTCGGGGGCACGCCGCAGATGGAACTCGATGTCGTGTTCCGAGCTGCTCACGAAAATCTTGCTGCACGGGGCATTCGAATCGAGCGCGCGTGGGCCGGGACCTTTCTCTCGGCGCTGGACATGCCGGGCTGCTCCGTCTCGCTGCTGCGGGTGGACGACGCAACGCTGAACCTCCTGGATGCACCGACCGAAGCGCGTGCATGGCCCGGTGCTGGCATGGTCAATCGCGACATTCGTATCGACAGTCCCACGCAGCCATCCCCGAGCGCAGCAGCCGTGCGCGGAGAGCCGAGTCAATGGACGCGCGCCATGAAAGCGGCGCTTGAATCCGTGGCGAATGCATTGATCGAAAACGAACCGAGGCTTACCGAACTCGATTCCGTCGCCGGCGATGGAGACCTCGGCGCGAGCATGAAGCGCGCCGCGCACGCCCTGCTCGAAGTGAGTGAAAGCGATCTGGACACGCCCGCAGGCGCGCTTGCGGCATTGAGCGTGGTGCTGCGCCGCGCCATCGCGGGCAGTTCGGGGCCGTTCTATGCGACCGCGTTGATGCGCGCGTCGCGGCACTTGGCAGAGATCGACAACCCAACGGCGCTGGATTGGGCGCACGCATTCAGAGCGGCCGTCGAGGCTATCAGCGATCTGGGTGGAGCGAAAGCAGGCGATCGAACGATGCTCGATGCACTTTTCCCCGCCGTGTCCGCCTATGAAGAGGCGCTGACTTCCGGCAGTCCCGTGAATAAGGCTTGGGAAGTGGCAGTGTCGGCGGCGCAGCAGGGCGCGCAGAACACCGCGCAGATGACGCCGAGAGCGGGTCGCGCGAGCTATCTCGGCACGCGCGCCGTGGGTTCGCCGGACGCAGGCGCGGTGGCTGTCTCGCTGTGGCTTGCGGCGCTGTCGCCGCATATCGGTGCCGGTCAACGCAGCATCGACTGACCGCGTCACCGAAAACGCCCAACGGTGGCCGCTTGCGCGAGCATGCGGCCACCTCGGTCGCGTTACTTCGTGCCGACGGTTTGCAACGGCACCCACTTGCCATTGGCGACCTTATAGACCGTCACGCCGCCGTATTTCAGGTCGCCGTAATTGTCGTATGACAGCTCGCTCGTGGTCACGCCCTTCATGTTCGTGTTCTTGAGAGCGGTGAGGAACACGCGCGGATCGGTGGAATCCGCTTTCTTCATCGCGTTGAAAACAGCCATGGTGCCGTCGTACGCGTAGGGCGCGTACAGTTCGACCGGCTTGCTGAAGTGCGCCTCGTAGTGCTCGGCGAACGCGTGGCCGCCCGGCATCTGCGCAAGCGGACTTCCTTCCGATGCCGCCAGCGTGCCTTCAGCCGCTCCGCCTGCGATCTTGATCAGGTTCTCGGACTGAAGCATGTCCGGGCCGATCAACACCGCCTTGATCGCGAGCGAGCGCATTTGCTTCAGCATCGGCGCGGCTTGCGTATCGGCGCCGCCGTAGAAGACCGCATCCACGTCAGCGGACTTGATCTTCGTGAGAATCGCGCGGAAATCGACGGCCTTATCTGTTGTGTACTCCTGATCAACGATAGTTGCGCCCGCCGCTTTCGCCGCCTTCGCGAACTCTTCGGCGACGCCCTGACCGTACGCGGTGCGGTCATCGACGATGGCGAGCCGCTTGAACTTGAGGCCCTTCGCGACGTATTCGCCGAGCACGCTGCCGAGCTGCGTATCGGACGTCAGCAGGCGAAAGGTGGTCGGCAAGCCGAGCCGCGTGTACGAGGGCGCCGTTGCCATCGCGACTTCGGGGATGCCCGCTTTCGCATAGATGGGCGCGGCCGGAATGCTGGTGCCGGAGTTGTAGTGGCCGATGACGGCGACCACGCCATCGTCCACGAGCTTCTGAGCGACCGTGGTGCCCGTGCGCGGATCGGCCTGATCGTCCTGTGCGTTGAGCACGAATTGCACGGGCTGCCCTCCGATAACCGGTTTCGTCGCATTCATGTCTGCAATCGCGAGTTCGACGCCGCTTCGGAAATCCGCGCCGTAGTGCGCCTGGCCGCCGGTAAGCGGCGCCGCAAAGCCGATCTGCACGTTCTGCGGCGATGCGGACGCAGCGAGCGCATGCGATGCGCCGGCAAAAGTGGAGCACGCAAGCAGCGCGGCCGATACGTACGAAGTGGCGACTTTCATTGTCTCAGGCATCCTCTTTGGTTTGATCGTGTGTCGTAGTGTTGGTGTTCTTTGTTGGCTTCTCATCGGCGCCGTCCCAGCGGCGCGCACAAATATACGAAGCCGAAGATCGCCGCGTCTTGCGGGAAATAATCAGTCGCAATGCAGAAATCCGCATAGCTGCGCGGCGTTCGGGCGGCAGAGGCGTTATGCGCGTTGACTAGTCGGGTTTGTACCCGGGTTTGTACCCGTGTGTGCCGCACGCGAAGCTATGCCGATTTCATCACTCGCGCAGACGCGATCGGCCAAGACGCTGGCAGTGCGCGCGCTTACCATTGGCTCATGAACACACTCACTCATATCGAAGTCGTCGACTCGCATACCGGCGGAGAGCCGACTCGACTCGTCATCGCGGGCGGCCCCGATCTCGGTCGCGGTCCGCTGTCCGAACGTCTCGAGATTTTTCGCCGGGACTACGACCGCGTGCGCGCCGGCATCGTCAACGAACCACGCGGCTCGGACGTGATGGTCGGCGCGTTGTTGTGCGAACCGCACGACGCATCGTGCTCGGCGGGCGTCATCTTCTTCAATAACGTCGGCTTTCTCGGCATGTGCGGTCACGGCACCATCGGGCTCGTCGTTTCGCTCGCGCATCTCGGGCGCATCCAGCCCGGCGTGCATCGCATAGAAACCCCTGTCGGTGTCGTCGAAGCCGAACTGCACAGCGATCTCAGCGTGACCGTGCGCAACGTTCCCGCGTACCGTTACCGTGTGCAAGTGCCGCTCGACGTGCCGAAGCTCGGGCGCGTTCATGGCGATATCGCGTGGGGCGGCAACTGGTTTTTCCTCGTTTCCGATCATGGTCAGGCGCTCGATTTCGCCCGCGTCGAATCACTGACGGACGTTGCATGGGCGATTCGTGAAGCCCTCGAAGCGAACGGCATCACGGGCGAGAGCGGCGCGCTCATCGACCATATCGAACTGTTCGCCGAATCGCCGACGCCCGATGTCGATAGCCGCAACTTCGTGCTGTGCCCCGGCAAGGCGTACGACCGCTCGCCGTGCGGAACGGGCACGAGCGCGAAGATCGCCTGCCTCGCGGCCGATGGCCTGCTCGCGCCCGGCGCGCTCTGGCGGCAGGAAAGCATCGTCGGCAGTGTGTTTGAGGCGCGCTATGAAAGCATGGGCGATGACGCGGCGGGACGCGTGCGGCCCAGCATTCGCGGAACCGCGCACGTGAACGCCCAAGCGAAGCTCGTCTTTTCCAGCGACGATCCGTTCGCGTGGGGCATTCGCACGTGAAAGCCAGTGCCGTCTCGGGACATGCTTGCCCGGATGTGATCGTGATCGGCGCGGGCATCGTCGGCGCGGCCTGCGCGCGCGAGCTCGCGAGCAAGGGCCTGAATGTCCTCGTGCTCGATCGCGCGGGAATCGGCGGGGGCGTGACGGCGGCGGGCATGGGCCACGTCGTGGTGATGGACGATACGCCCGCTGAATTCGCGCTGTCGTCGTGGTCGCGTCAGTTATGGCTCGACCTCGCGCCGCCTCTCGACAAGCGTCAGGCTTTCGTGCGTTGCGGCACGCTATGGGTTGCCGCCGACGACGAAGAATTCGATCTCGCGCAGGAGCGTCGAGATTCGCTCGCGCGCGAAAATATCGCATGCGACATGCTGGATGCGCAGCAGTTGCGCGAAGCGGAGCCCGAACTGCGCGAGGGCTTCAGGGGCGGCATGATCGTTCCCGATGATGCGGTTGTGTACGCGCCGGCCGCCGCTGCGTGGCTGATCGCGGACGCGTCGGGCGAAGGCCGCGTGAGTTGCAGGCTAGACGCAACGGTCGCGCGATTGACGCGCGAGGGGGTCGTGCTTGCGAGCGGCGAAGTCATCGCGGCGGGCGCGGTTCTCGTCGCGAATGGCTTGCAGGCCATCGACTTGATTCCCGATTTGCCGATGCAGGCGAAGAAGGGGCATCTGCTCATCACGGATCGCTATCCGGGCACCATCCGGCATCAGATACTTGAACTCGGCTATATCAAGAGCGCGCACAACGCGAGCGGCACGTCGGTGGCGTTCAACGTGCAGCCGCGTCCGACCGGGCAATTGCTGATCGGCTCGTCACGGCAGTTCGACAACGTGGATTCGACCGTCGAACCCCAAATCATGGCCCGCATGCTTCGGCGCGCGAGCGAGTATCTTCCCCGGCTGCCTGCGCTCAATGCGATCCGCGCGTGGACCGGCTTTCGGCCCTCGACGCTCGACGGCCTGCCGCTCATCGGCCCGGCTGCGCACTTTATCCACAGCGACGCGGCACACGTTCCGGTGTGGATTGCGACGGGACACGAGGGACTGGGCGTGACGACGGCGCTCGCCACCGCGAAGCTGATCGCCGCGCAGATGACGGGCGCGTCGTCTCAGTTGCCGATCGACCCGACGCCGTACCTGCCCTCGCGATTTCAGACGAGCCGCGTGACAGGCGGCGCCAGCAACGGAGCCGTGCATGTCTGAGCAATGGTTGACGGTCCGGATCGATGGACGCGCCTTGAGCGTGGCGAGCGGCAGTTCGGTGCTGGCGGCCGTGGCCCTCGCTGCGGGTGGAGCGGGTTTCGTCACGCGGCGCTCGGTGAGCGGTGACGCCCGTGGCCCGCTGTGCGGCATGGGCATCTGCCAGGAATGCAGGGTGACGATTGATGGCGTGCGGCATCGGCTCGCCTGTCAGACCTTGTGCGCGCAGGGTATGTCGGTCGAGACCGGAAGCACGACATAATGAAGTTCGATGTCCTTATTATCGGCGCGGGTCCTGCGGGACTTCATGCGGCGCGCGTTGCGGCAGAAGCGGGCGTGCAGGTCGGCATCATCGACGATAACGCGCTGCCCGGCGGGCAAATCTGGCGGCAAGGGCCGCAACACGCGCCGAAAGGCCCGGCGCGCGCCGCCATCGACGCGCTTGCCCGGCACCAGAACATCGCACGACTTTGCGGTACGCGCGTGGTGCAATCACTGCCCGGTAAGACGCTGCTCGTCGAAGATGCCGCGCGCGGCTATCGAGTCGGCTACGAGAAGCTGATTGTGGCGACGGGCGCGCGCGAACGTTTTCTGCCGTATCCCGGCTGGACCTTGCCGGGCGTGACGGGCGCGGGCGGCTTGCAGGCGCTGGTCAAGGGCGGCATGCCGGTCGCGGGGCAGCGTGTCGTGGTGGCGGGCACCGGGCCGCTTCTTTGGGCCGCAGCCATCACGGCGCGTCGACACGGCGCTACGGTCGCGGCTATCGTCGAGCAGGCTTCGGCAAGCCATGTTCGGCGCTTCGCTGCCGGGCTGTTGAAGACGCCCGCGAAGCTCGTTCAGGCGGCGCGCATGCGCTTCGATTTGGGCGCGACGCCGTATTATCGCGGCGCTTACGTCGCAGAAGCGCACGGCGAGACGCATCTAACGCGCGTGCGCGTGCGTCATGGCGACGAAGACATCGATATCGATTGCGATCGCCTCGCTTGCGCATATGGACTCGTGCCGAACGTTCAGGTCGGCATCGCGCTCGGCTGTCGGATTGTCGATGCACCGTTCGAGACAGCATTACGTGTGGACGAATGGCAGGCCACTTCCGTGCCCGATGTCTATGCCGCAGGCGAATGCACGGGCGTGGGCGGCATGGAGCTTGCCGCGCTCGAAGGCCGAATAGCCGCGCATGCGGCAATGGGCAATCGCGAGCAAGCGCGGAAATTCTTTTCGGCGCGCGACGCTTATCGGCAATTCGCGCGACGCATGCACGAGGCGTTCGCGCTGAATCCTCAGCTTCGCACGTTAGCCCAGCCGGACACCATCTTGTGCCGATGCGAAGACGTCGCTTTCGGCGATGCGTCGAAGTATCGCTCGTGGCGCGATGCGAAGTTGCACACGCGCTGCGGCATGGGTCCTTGTCAAGGAAAGATCTGCGGAGAAGCGGCTGCGTTCTGTTTCGGCTGGAAGACGGATGCGCAACGCCCGCCATTCGTGCCGGCGCGCATAGCAACGCTACTGGAGGTCGAGCCGCCTCTCGTTGACGATCGTGCGCAATGAAGTCGAATCGGCACACCATGCGTCTTTGTGCCGATTTCGTCACTGACCAACAGGAATCGACGCAAGCCTTAATGCTTCTGACTTGTGATACTGCGGCATATCGCCAGCGGTATCGGCGAGTTCAATCAACGAATCATCGTCACCGAATGTCGAGGGCAACAACATGGGCAACAACATCTTCACGGGCACCATTCCGGCGCTCATGACGCCGTGCACGGCCGAGCGCACGCCGGACTACGACGCGCTCGTCTCCAAAGGCCGCGAGCTCGTCGGTCTGGGCATGAACGCGGTGGTGTACTGCGGATCGATGGGTGACTGGCCCCTTCTGAGCGAAGCGCAGCGTCAGGAAGGCGTGGCGCGGCTGGTCGATGCCGGCGTCCCGACTATCGTCGGCACTGGTGCGGTGAATTCGCGGGAAGCCGTATCGCATGCAGCGCAAGCGGCGAAGGTCGGTGCCAGCGGGCTGATGGTCATTCCGCGCGTGCTTTCGCGCGGTGCGTCGCCCGCCGCGCAAAAGGCGCACTTTTCTGCCATTCTCGAAGCGGCGCCTGCGCTCCCCGCAGTCATCTATAACAGCCCTTACTATGGCTTTGCCACGCGTGCCGATCTGTTTTTCGAGCTGCGGGCGAAGTATCCGAACCTGATCGGGTTCAAGGAGTTCGGCGGTGCGGCGGACATGCGCTATGCAGCGGAGAACATCACCAGCCAGGACGAGAACGTCACCTTGATGGTCGGCGTGGACACGCAAGTCTTTCACGGCTTCGTCAACTGCGGCGCGCGAGGTGCGATCACCGGCATCGGCAATGCGTTGCCGCGCGAAGTCTTGCAGCTGGTCGATCTGTGCCGCAAAGCGAGCGATGGAGATATGACGGCGCGTCGTCAGGCACGTGAACTCGAAAGCGCGCTTGCAGTGCTTTCATCGTTCGACGAAGGCACGGATCTGGTGCTGTACTACAAATACCTGATGGTGCTCAACGGCGAGAAGGAATACACGCTTCATTTCAATGAGACGGATGCACTGAGCGAAGCGCAGCGCCGCTATGCCGAGACGCAATTCGAATTGTTCAAGAAGTGGTATGCCGGTTGGTCGAAAGAGGTGAGTGCGTGACCCTTGGTTGAAAAAGAGCGGCTTCGGAAGGGGCCGCGCATAACCTCTCTCGACTGCGCTTTGTGCACCGAGGTATTCGCCCGATTCATGGCATCATGACGCACACCTTCACACTACTCGGAGAGCATGCGTCATGGCCACTTACATTGTTTTCACAAGAGAGAGCACGCAGGATCAGAGTGAACTCGACCAGTATCAAAGCAAGGTCGGCGAAACCCTGCAAGGTCATCCGGTAAAAGTTCTCGCCGCGTACGGACCTCAGCAAGTCCTCGAAGGCGACGCGCCCGAGGGGGTCGTGATCGTAGAGTTTCCGTCTACTGCCGCGGCGCGTGCGTGGTACGACAGTTCGGCATATCAAGAGGTCGCGCAGCACCGATTCCGAGGTGCGCGGTATCGCGCCGTTCTTGTCGAAGGTGTGTAGCGCGAACCGCCAGTGAGCGATCGACCCGATTTGCCCGGGCGATCGTCTCAGGCGCTATAAACTTCTCTCTCCAAGAGTCACGTGCAGTTCCCGAGATCGGCGTCGGTCTCTATGTGACTTTACGGACCCGCTTCTTTTACTTCCTTCTTCTCTCCATCCGATCGCGTGCTGTGCTCCGACACGAGAAGCTCGCCGATCATGCAGGTTTCCTAAACGCCCGTAGCAGAGGTTCGATGCCTTCGTGCCGTTGAAGATGCGGTACGGCAGGTTCACTTGCATCCCGGATTAATGGCGCCCTAAGCAGGGGCATTGTCCCTATACGCGAAGCCAAGTGCGAGCCTTGCACAGCTACCACGGTACAACCCCAAAGCAATTAGAACTACAAACGATCACTCCTTCGGTATTGCCCTCCGTCGATGGCTCATTCGCGCGCCGATCCGCCAAGTAACTCACCGCCTCATCGCCGGACTGAGGCAACAGTTAAACTTAATCGATTCGTATGAATAATAAGAGCCTCGCGGCGGACATGTAGACACGACGACCACTTTCAAAATTTATCGGAAATACCTACTCGTTCCGAGCCGACCGTTACAAGAACTCCGAATAAACCTATTAATTGGAGGTCATTTTTCATGCAAAAAGTCTGATCTTTCTCAGAAAGAGAAGTACTGCTAGCAGTTTTATCTCCTTACGGTATGAGAATACGCTCGTGCTTTGCTCTTTCTTTCTGTTACATCGCGAAACCCATTCGGTAGATTCGGGACATTAAACTTCGGCCTCCTTGAGCAAACATGAATAATTTCCCGTGTCGACGAATAGTCTACTTAAAGCACAGAGCGAAAATTCCCTGATCGGCGTTGCGGCCGACGTCAATGCACCCCTCACACGTAGAAAATTCCTGTCGTATGTGATGGCAGGCGCGGGCAGCGCCGCCTTGGCCGCCTGCGGCGGCGGCAGCGAAATGGGCGCCGACGGACTCGGCGATACCGCAGCCGTGGCAAAGGCCGCGTCGTCGAACGGAACGGCTATTCCGCCGGCAGCATCCATCACCGATAGCTCGGGCGCCGTGTGGACGCTCGTTGGCGGTCATGCGGTGCGCAACGGCACGTCGATGAGTACGGGTTCCCCGGTTGCGTACACCACCCTCGTGTACCTCAACGGCGCGATCTATGGCCGCAACACGGCGGGCAACTGGTTCAAGAGCGGGACCACGCCGTGGCAGAACCTCGGCACGGCAGACCCGCGCGTCACCGCTTCGAGCACCGGCTCGCAAGGCACGAGCAACACGAGCACGGCCGGCGTGCTGCAAGACAAGTCGTTCGGCGTGAAGGGCGATGGCTCGAGCAACGACCGCGCGGCGCTTCAGGCTGCCATCGACGGCTCGGTCGGCCAGATCCTGCTGATCACGGGCAAAAGCCGCATCGACGCAACGGGCCTCACGCTGCGCTCGAACACGCATATTCGCTTTGCGCCGGGCGCGTCGATCAAGATGCTGTCGCACAACAGCAGCACGTATCAGATGATGCGCGTGTGGGACGTGAGCAACGTGAACATCGAAGCACCGTACCTCGATGGCAGCAAGGAACTGAACTCCGCCGGTTCCGGCGAATGGGGCATGGGCATCTCGATCAACGGCTCCACCGGCGTCACGATCACCAACCCGACGACGATCAACTGCTGGGGCGACGGCATCTACATCGGCAATAGCCAGAGCGGCTCGAACAAGCCGAGCTCGAACGTGTCGATCAGCGGCCACCACGCGAACGGCTGCCGCCGTCAAGGCGCGACCATCACGTCGGGCAGCGGCATCACGTTCAACAATCCGCTCTGGGAGAACATCTCGGGCACCGCGCCCGCGTATGGTCTCGACATCGAGCCGAACAACAACAATGCAGTGCTTCAGGGCATCAAGATCGTCAGCCCGACGACTCGGGGCTGCTCCGGCGGCGGCATTCTGGTGTACCTCGGCGCCTTCGCCGGGCCGGTCGCGAAGAACGTGGACATTCAGATCACGAACCATATCGACACCTGCACGAGCGATTCGTTTGCGGTCGGCGGTCTGCGGCTGAATGGCTACGTCGTGACGGGCGCGATCACTACCACGAACCCGGTGTGGAAGCGCAACTGGTATCTCAGCCAGTGGGACAGCAACGGCCCGAAGGTGTCGGTCGTGAATCCCAAGATCGGCTAAGCTCGAAAATCGAGCGACATAGCGAACCGTTCGGAACAACAACGAACGGTTCGCCATGCGGCGTTTAAAAATAGTTAGCAAGCCGTACTAAACGAGCCGCTGAGCGATGGCTTCGCCGACTTCCTTCGTGCTGGCCTTGCCGCCGAGATCGCCCGTATGCGGCCCTTCCTTGAGCACGGCCTCGATGGCGGACAGAATCGCATCGTGCGCGGGGCGCTGGCCGAGGAAGTCGAGCATCATCGCGGCGGACCAGATCATCGCGATAGGATTGGCGATGCCTTTGCCCGCGATATCCGGCGCGGAGCCGTGCACCGGCTCGAAGAGCGACGGAAACGCGCGCTCGGGATTCATGTTCGCGGACGGCGCAATGCCGATCGTGCCGGTGCAGGCGGGGCCGAGGTCCGAGAGAATGTCGCCGAAGAGATTCGTTGCGACGACCACATCGAAGCGATCCGGGTTCAGCACGAAGCGCGCGCACAAGATGTCGATATGCTGCTTGTCCCATGCGACATCCGGATACTGCGCGGCGATTTCGGCGGCGCGGGCGTCCCACCAAGGCATGCTGATGGAGATGCCGTTGCTCTTGGTCGCCACCGTGATCTTCTTCGCGCGTTGCTGCGCGAGATCGAACGCGAACTTGAGCACGCGCGTAGCACCCTGACGCGTGAAGATAGAGGTTTGCGACACGAATTCGCGCTCGGTGCCTTCGAAACTGACTCCGCCGACGGACGAGTATTCGCCTTCGGTGTTTTCGCGCACGATCATGAAGTCGATGTCGCCGGCCTTGCGGTTGGCGAGCGGCGACGGCACGCCGTCGAATAGACGCGCCGGCCGCAGGTTGATGTATTGATCGAACTCGCGGCGGAACTTGAGGAGCGACCCCCACAGCGAGACGTGATCCGGGACGCTTTGCGGCCAGCCGACCGCGCCGAACAAAATCGCGTCGGCGGTTTCGAGCTGCGCCTTCCAGTCGTCGGGCATCATCTGGCCGTGCGCGGCGTAGTAGTCGCAGCTCGCCCATTCGATGTGCTGGTACTCCAGCGCGATGCCAAAGCGTTTGCTCACTGCATCCAGCGTGCGCAGTGCTTCGGGCATCACTTCCTTGCCGATTCCATCGCCGGGGATCACGGCTATGCGGTATTGGTTCTTTGACATTTCAGTTGGCTCCTGTCTGGGCGTTTTCTTTTTGCTGCGCTTGCCTGATCGTACTCGGGTTCTCCGGGTTCTTACACTCTGAGTCAGGTCGTTGGGCATTGCCTTTCGACTTCTTATTGCCGCAAGCACGGCACAAGGCACGGCGCATGCTTCGCACCGGGATTCCCGCAAGGAGATCCCATGAATACCTCATCGACCGCGACCACGTTGGACGTGGGCGCGCCGCATGCGCAGCGCGTCGCCTGCACGCTGAAGATCAACGGCGAAGCGCGTAGTTTCGACATCGAGCCGTGGACCACACTGCTCGACCTGCTGCGCGAACACTGCCAGCTTACCGGCACGAAGAAGGGCTGCGACCACGGACAATGCGGCGCGTGCACCGCGCTCGTCGATGGCCAGCGCATCAATACGTGTCTCGCGCTCGCCGTTTCGTACGACGGCGCGGCCATCACCACCATCGAAGGCTTGGCTGACGGCGACGCGCTGCATCCGATGCAGCAGGCGTTCATCGACTGCGACGCCTTTCAATGCGGCTACTGCACGCCGGGGCAAATCTGCTCGGCCGTCGGCATGCTCGCGGAAGGACATGCCCACGACGCCGCCGAAGTGCGCGAAGCGATGAGCGGCAACCTTTGCCGCTGCGGCGCGTATCAGAACATCGTGCACGCGATCCTGCAGGCGTCGAACGGGCAAGGCGTCGAAGGGACCGACATTCAGAACGAGGAGGCGCGCCCATGAACCGCTTCTCCTACACGCGCGCGAACGACGTATCCGCGGCGCTCGAAGCGCACCGCGCGCCGTCGGCGGCGTTTCTCGCAGGCGGCACGAACCTCGTGGATCTGATCAAGGAAGGCGTCGCGCGCCCCGAAAGCCTCGTCGATATCCGACGTCTGCCGATGACCGGCATCGAGCCGAACACGGACGGCGGCATGGACATCGGCGCGCTCGCCACGAACAGCGCCGTGGCCTACGACGAACGCATCGAGTCGCGCTATCCGCTGCTGTCGAAGGCGATATTGGCCGGTGCTTCGGCGCAGATTCGCAATGTCGCGACCGTCGGCGGCAACATGCTGCAACGTACGCGCTGCCATTATTTTTACGACACCGCCACGCCGTGCAACAAGCGCCAGCCGGGCAGCGGCTGCGGCGCAATGAATGGCGTCAATCGCATCCACGCCATTCTCGGCGCGAGCGAGCATTGCATCGCCGTTCATCCGTCGGACATGTGCGTGGCGCTTGCCGCGCTCGACGCGTCCGTGCGCGTGAAGAGCGACGCAGGCGAGCGCGTCATTCCGTTCGATGCGTTTCACCGGCTTCCCGGCGATACGCCGCACATCGACACGAACCTGCGCGATGACGAGATCATCGTCGGCATCACCTTGCCCGCCGATGGCTTCGCTCAACATAACGCCTACGTGAAGGTGCGTGATCGCGCGTCGTATGCGTTCGCGCTGGTGTCGGTCGCGCTCGCGCTGAAGCTCGACGGCTCTCGCATCGAAGAAGTGCGTTGCGCGCTCGGCGGCGTGGCGCATAAGCCGTGGCGCAACCGCGACGCCGAAGCCGCGCTGCGCGGCAAGACGCTCGATGCCGCCACCGTGCGCGACTTCGCGAGCGCAATGGTGCGTGACGCGCGCGGCCGTCCCGGCAACGCATTCAAGATCGAACTGACCGCGCGCGCCATCGAGCGCGCTTTCGAACAGGCATCGGGTATCAGCCTCGCCAGCAGAGAGGACGACGCATCATGAATTCTCCGAACGAACTGGAACGCATCGCGCGGCAGGGCGCGCACTTCAGCGGCAAGCCCGTCAACCGCGTCGACGGCAGAAAGAAGGTGACGGGCGAGGCGCGATACGCAGGCGAATTCTTCGCGGATGACATGAGCTATGGCTTCGTTCTTCCGAGCCGCATCGCGAGCGGGCGCATCGTGTCGATCGAATCGCGGCGCGCGCTCGAACTGCCCGGCGTGCTGATGGTGCTCACGCACGAGAACCGGCCCGAGTTGCCGCTCAACGACGCCGCGTGGAAGGACCAGTCCGCGCCGGGTGGCATGCCGTTTCGGCCGCTGTGGGACGATCGCATCTGGTATAGCGGGCAGCCGGTGGCGCTCGTCGTCGCGGAAAGTTATGAGCTCGCGCGTCATGCGGCGTCGCTGATCGAAGTGACCTACGAGCGCACGAGCCACTGCACGGATTTGCGCGAAGTCGAAGGCGACAGCTATCCGCCTTCGACCGAGAAGGGCGGCTTCGAGCCGCCGCCACCGCCGCGCGGCGATGCGGACGGCGCGCTGGCCGCCGCCGCGTTCAAGATCGACAGCCGCTATTCGACGCCGGCCGAGTATCACAATCCGATCGAACTGCACGGCTGCACGGTCATTCCCGAGCCGTCCGGCAAAATCACCGTCTATGAAAAGACGCAGGGCGTGCTCAACACCAAGCAGTATTTGACGAAAATCTTCGGCTTCGACGACGACATGCTCGAAGTCGTCTCGCCGTTCGTCGGCGGCGCGTTCGGCTCGGGCTTGCGTCCGCAATATCATCTGCCGCTGGCCGTCATGGCCGCGCGCGATCTGAAGCGCCCCGTGCGCGTGGTGTTGACGCGGCAGCAGATGTTCACGTTCGCGCATCGGCCGATGAGTCTGCAACGCGTCGCGCTGGCCGCGAATCGCGACGGCAGGCTGGAGGCGGTCATTCACGAGGCGGTGTCCGAGACATCGCAATACGAAGACTACTGCGACGTCATCGTGAACTGGGCCGGACAGTTGTATGCCTGTGACAACGTGCGGCTGGACTACAAGGTGAGCAAGCTCGACGTGCCGACGCCCGCCGACATGCGCGCGCCCGGCGCGGCACAAGGGCTGTTTCCGCTGGAAATGGCGATGGACGAGCTCGCCGAGACGCTCGGCATGGACCCGCTGAAGCTGCGGCTCATCAACTATGCGGAGCGCGACGGGAACAAGAACCTGCCGTTCTCCAGCAAGGCGCTGCGTGAATGCTTCGAAGAGGGCGCGGCACGCTTCGGATGGGACAAGCGCCCGCTCGCGCCGCGCTCGATGCGCGAAGGAAACGAACTCGTCGGCTGGGGCATGGCGACCGGCATCTGGGACGCGATGCAGAACGAGGCGTCCGCGCTTGCGGAGATCGGCGCCGACGGGCGTGTCGTCGTGTCGAGCGCCACGGCGGACATCGGCACGGGCACTTATACGGTGATGACGCAGCTCGCCGCCGATGCGCTCGGCGTGCCGCTCGAACACGTCGATTTCCGTCTGGGCGACAGCCGTTTGCCGAAGGCGCCGCTCGAAGGCGGATCGTGGACCGTGTCGTCGGTCGGCAGCGCGGTGCATGCGGCGTGCACACGCCTGCGCGGCAAGCTCGTGTCGATCGCGAAGGAACACGGCGGCGATGCGTTCGCGCGCGCGCAGCCGGACGCGGTGCGGCTCGACGGCGAATACGTCGCGTGCGGCGAGGGCAACGAGCAACGCGTGTCGCTGCGAGAACTGATGACGCGCGCGGGCCTCGACACGCTCGATGCGCAGGTGACCGTGACGCCGCACGACAAGCAGCAGTCGTACTCGATCGGCACGCATTCGGCGGTGTTCGTCGAAGCGCGCGTCGATGCCGCGCTCGGCACCGTGCGCGTGACGCGCGTGGTCAACGCGGTGGCGGCGGGGCGCATCGTGAATCCGAAGACGGCGGCGAGTCAGGTGTCGGGCGGCGTGGTCTGGGGCATTAGCATGGCGCTGCACGAGCACGGGCAATTCGATCACGAGCTCGGCCGGCAGATGAATCACAACCTGTCGGAGTATCACGTTCCGGTGAACGCGGACATCCACGACATCGACGTCATCTTCGTCGACGAGCACGACGACGTCGTGAATCCGCTGGGCGCGAAGGGCGTGGGAGAGATCGGCGTGGTCGGCGTGGCGGCGGCTGTCGCCAACGCCATCTGGCACGCGACGGGCAAGCGCGTGCGGGACTTGCCGATTACTCTGGACACGCTTTTCGCGTGACGGCTGCGAGGAAGAAGGCTGAGGAACAAACGGCGCGGGCGTACGTCCGCGCCGCCTTGCTAGCTGTATCTCCGCTCAAACCACTACACCTATCCGCGACAGCGCAAGTCGAAGAACGAAGAAGCACACGGAGGACAACAACGGCATACCCATGATTAGCGACGACCCGCGCCGCAACTCTGTAGAAGAGACGAGCACGTGCAGGCGCAACCCGGCGTCCAGCGCTTCCTCTAACACATGTTTGAGCGGGATCATTTGCGTTCCACCACGACTTCGAGATATTCACTGGGCAAGACGAGCGTCTCATCGCCGGAACGATTGCGAGTCTCGATAAGCGCCATCAGATCGCCGAGAAATGCGGCTTGCCGCTCGCCTTCGAGCGCGGCGAACGCCTTGTTCACCGGACCGTAGTAGCTGCGGAATACATCGACGAAATGCTCCGCCGACCGATACCGGAAGACGAACTCACGCTTTACTGCGCTGATGCGCGCGGCGCCGCTTCCGAGCAATTCGGCGAGGCGCGTCTCCGTGCCCCACAGCGCGGGCGACTTCACGCCAGTGGGCGGCGTGATGTATTGGCCCATCGTCTTGAAGACCTGTCCGATGGAACTCTCCGGCGTCCAGTTCGCGAGTCCGATTTTTCCACCCGGCCGGCACACGCGCATCAGTTCGCTCGCCGCCTGTTGCTGATTCGGCGTGAACATGACGCCGAACGTCGATAGCACGACATCGAACGATGCATCCGGGAAAGGCAGGGCTTCTGCGTCTGCTTCCTGAAAGTGCACCGCGAGGCCTTCGGCTTGCGCGCGTGCGCGACCTGCATCGAGCAGCGAAGCGACATAGTCGGTGGAAGTGACGTCGCAATAGCGGCGCGCGGCGGCGAGCGTTGCATTGCCGTTGCCCGCTGCGACATCCAGCACGCGACTGCCTGCGCGCAAGTCGAGCGCCTCGCAAAGATTCTCTCCGACGATCTGCAAAGTCGTGCCGATGACTGCGTAGTTGCCCGTGGACCAGGCGGCTTGCTGACGGACCTTGACGGCGGCGAGATCGGCGGCGGGCGAGAATGCGGTAGCGACTGCGGACATGACATGGCTCCTGATAGACAAGATGGCAGCGCGGCGAGATCGCTTAGGTGTGCTGCCTTTTTGCGGGTTGATAGGGAACAACACGAATTACTCGGCGACGCTCGTACCCGAGCCGCCCATTTCCTTCGGCAAGTCCTGCATCTTCGGCAGACCGTCTTTCATCGGCAGCTTCGATTCCTTGTAATGCACATGCACGCCGGGTTCGTATGGGAAGTCGTCGATCACGGCGGCATAGACGTCGGTCAGCCCCCAATGCGGATGCTCGGTGAAGAGATGCCCGCCGCAGATCCTGCACCATTTTCGATAGCTGTGCTCAGTATTGTTGTAAGTGGCGATATGGTCCGCTCCGCGAATGATGCGCAGCGCATCCGGCTTCCAGAGCGTGAACGCGTTGACGGGGCCCGCGGACCAGCGTCGGCACGATTCGCAATGGCAATAGCCCATGCCTTCGGGCTTGCCGTTCACCGTGAACCGCACTGCGCCGCAAAAACAACTGCCTTGGTAAGTAGCTGCGTCATTCATCTGGAGACCCCTCGTTAGTGTGGGTTGGCGAACGCAACGTCTAGGCTTAACCTTGCGTCAGTAGTGTTTCGCGTGGATGCCAGTATCGGCGCGCGGAGCCCTTCGTTGAATGACCGAGCGTCCAGATGTTTTGCGCGGGACGCCGAAACTTTGGGACTGGCCATGGATGCGCTTTCCGACGTTCTTCGTCTTCTGCGTCTCAGCGGGGCCGTGTATCTGAACGGCCATTTCACGGCGCCGTGGTGCGTGGTCGGGCAGGTTGCGCCCGCCATGTGCGCGACGTTCCTGCCGCGCGCCGAGCGCGTCGTGTCGTTTCACCTCATTCTGGAAGGGTGGTGCAGGGCGGCGTTGACCGACGATCCCGCGTCAGCCATTCGCGTCGATGCGGGGGAACTGCTCGTCGTGCCGCAAGGCGAGGCGCATCTGATGGGCAGTTCGCTCGATCTCGATCCGACGCCCGCCGAGGAACTCGTGGCGAGATATCTGGCGACGTCGCCCGGCGACGTGATGCGGCTATGTGTCGGTGGCGAAGGCTCGGGCGAAGAAGCTGGAAAAGAAGCGGGCCGCACGCGGATCGTCTGCGGCTTTCTCGCTTGCGACGATATGCTGGTCAATCCAGTGCTTGCGTCGTTGCCGCGTCTCTTCAAGATCGACATGCGCAACGACCCGCAATCCGCGTGGCTCGAATCGTCGCTGCGATTCGCGGTGACGGAGGCGGCCGAGTGGCGTCCCGGCAGCGCGACCGTGCTTGCGCGGCTTTCGGAACTGCTCTTCGTGGAAGCGGTGCGACGCTGCATCGCCTCGATGCCGGAAGATCGCCGGGGCTGGCTCGCGGGCGTCGAAGACCGGTTCGTCGGCAAGGCGCTCGCGTTGCTGCACGCGCAACCGGGTCATGACTGGACCGTCGATGAACTCGCGCGCCGCGTCGGTCTCTCGCGTTCCGCGCTTGCGCAGCGCTTCACGCAATTGCTCGGTCAGGCGCCGATGCAATACCTCGCGTGCTGGCGCTTGCAAGTGGCGGCGCAGGACCTGCTCGCTGGGCCGCGTCCGATTGCGGCAGTGGCGGAACGCGTGGGCTACGAATCGGAGGCGGCGTTCAATCGGGCGTTCAAGCGCCAGTTCGGGATGCCGCCTGCAAGCTGGCGGCGTAGTCAGGGCCGTGCGGTAGGCGATGCCTCGTCGAGCGTGGTCGGTGGCGAAGCGGACGAGGAAGCGTGCACGTCATTCGCCGTGCCAACGGGCGTGGGAACGCATCGCGAACATCGTATTAACGACGCCGCGTAGAGTCCGGCACTTCGATCGGCCAACGTGAATGGCTACGATCGGCAAAACGCCGCGGTCATCGCCGCTGTTCGGCAAGCCACGCTCGCCATCCCCCCAACGCGGAAATGTCCGTGCCCGACTCAACGCCATACGGCTCGCAGACAAAGCCGATCACCCACGAGCCGTCCGTGAGTTCGACCTTGCCCAAGGCGAGCGGCGAGGGAACGGTCGCGATGAACGAGCCGAGTTCGGCGAACGGCATGTCCCACACTTCCACCGCTATTTCGACGCCGTTTTCCGCCACACGCCACATGCCGGGCCTACGCGTTCCATCGGACGACGCCGGCAGCGCCGCGAGCCGATACGACGCAGCGGTGCGCGTTGCCTGCACGAGATGCGCGCCCCGGGAAAGCAGGTCCCGGTTGAGCGGCAAGCCCTGCATATGCGCGCCGCACACCGCGATGCGAACGCGATCGTTCGTGGCGATGCTTCGCTCGCCCGCCGACATCACGTTGCCGCCGACGCATGCGATGCCGCTCGTGCGTTGCAGCAAGTCGGCGACGCCCAGCAGATACTGGTCCGTGAAAGCGCGGCCGAAGACGGTGACGCCCCACGGCAGACCGTTCTGCATGAAAGCTGTCGGCGTCGCGACGGCGGCGTAGTCGAGCAGGTTCATGAAGTTCGTGTAATGACCGAGCAGCGAGTTCGGCCCGATAGGATCCGCTTCAAGTTCGGCGAGCGTGACCGGACGCGGATACGTCGGCGTCAGAACGAAGTCGAGCGAATCGAGCGACGCGTCGCAGATTGCCTTCAGCGCCTGCAAGCGGTACTGCGCGCGGAACAGGTCGACAGCGGTTGCGCCGGGCGCCTTCGCCAGCACATCGCGGATGACGGGCAGCACCGCATCCGGCTGCGAGAGCATCAGGTCGCGCACGACGCTGTAACGCTCCGCGACCCACGGACCTTGATACAGAAGCTGCGCCGCTTCGACGAACGGCGCGAAGTCGATCTCGACGGCCTCGCCACCGGCTGCTTCGAGCATCGCGCGAGCCGCATCGAACAATGCGGGACTTTCGGCGCATCCCGCGAATTCCAACTGCGCCGGCACGCCGAAACGAAACGCGGCGGGCGTGCCGAACGCGCGCGCCGTGTTCCACTGCGGATTCTGGCGGCTATAGGCATCGCGGTGGTCCGCTTGCGCGGTCAGCGAGAGCAGTTCGCTCGCTTCTTGCGCCGTCGCCGTGAAGTAGGTCACGCAGTCCAGCGTACGGCAGGCGGGCACGACGCCGGCCATCGAAAGCAGGCCCTTCGTCGGCTTCAGTCCGACGAGATTGTTCAGCGCGGCAGGCACGCGGCCAGAACCCGCCGTGTCCGTGCCGAGCGCAAAGCTCGCCACGCCGAGCGCGACAGCGAGCGATGATCCCGCGCTCGATCCCCCTGACGGATACTCCGGGCGCACGCTGTTGCGGCACTTGCCGTACGGCGAGCGCGTGCCGTTGAGACCAGTCGCGAACTGATCGAGGTTGGTCTTGCCAAGCGGTATCGCGCCGAGTTCGATCAGGCGCGCGATGACGGTTGCCGACTCCGATGGCGTGTAGGCGAACGCGGGGCAGGCGGCTGTCGTCTGTATGCCCGCGAGGTCGATGTTGTCCTTGATCGCGAACGGAATGCCGTAGAGCGGCATTGATTCGGAGTCCTGCGCATCTAGCCGTTCGAGGTACGGGGCGAGTTCCGCTTCGCTCAAAAGGTGAATGAAAAGATTGAACTCGGGATTCAGCGCCGCCGCTTTGTCGCGCAATTGCGCAATCAACGCGCGCGGCGTGAGTGTCTTCGCGCGATAGGCGGACCGAAGCGTGGATAGGCGCAGATCGAATGACGGCATGATGATGTGTCCCGTGTTCAGTGACGTTGGATGATGGCGACGCGCTGGCCGGCGCGCACGGGCGATCCCGGCGCGACATGGATCGGGCCGACCTTGCCCGCGCAGGGCGCGCAAACGGCGATCTCCATCTTCATCGATTCGATGACGAGCAGCACGTCGCCTGCGGATACTATGTCGCCGGTCGCCACCTTCACTTGCCAGAGGCTGCCCGCGATCTCGCTGTCAACGGCGACTTCGCCGTCTTCGAGCGCGGCGAATGGCGCTTCTTCGACGGCCGGCGCATCGAGCGTATCCTCGGTCGCGCCCGCTTCGCGCCAGCGTTCGCGCTCCGCGTTGAACGCCGCCTGTTGCCGCGAGCGGAAAGCGTCGATGCTCGCGGATTCCTTCGCGAGAAACGCCTGATAGTCCGACAACGACAACTCCGTTTGCTCGATGCGCAACGGATAACGGCCCAGCGGAAAATCCGCGCGGATGCGAAGCAGCTCGTCCGCCGGGACTTCGTAGAAGCGGATCTGATCGAAGAAGCGCAGCAGGAAGTGCTGCCCCGCGAAATCCGCGACCTTGCGATAGCGGTTCCACATCTGCAACGTGCGGCCGACGAATTGATAACCGCCCGGCCCTTCCATGCCGTACACGCAGAGATACGCGCCGCCGATACCGACGGAGTTCTCCGCCGTCCAAGTGCGCGCCGGGTTGTACTTCGTCGTCACGAGCCGGTGACGCGGATCGAGCGGCGTGGCAACGGGCGCGCCGAGATACACGTCGCCCAGGCCCATCACGAGATAGCTCGCGTCGAAGACGATGCGCTTCACGGCATCGATGGAATCGAGATCGTTGATGCGGCGGATGAACTCCAGATTGCTCGGGCACCACGGCGCATCCTTGCGCACGGTGGTCATGTACTTTTCGATGGCGAGCCGGCACGCCGGATCGTCCCACGAAAGCGGCAGATGAACCACGCGCGACGGCACGCGCAAATCCTGTTGCAGCAGCACCTGCTGCCACGCCTCGGCGACGATCGCAAGAAGGTGCGCGAGCGGCAGATCGTCGGGCCGGTAGTGAACCTGTAGCGAGCGAATGCCCGGCGTGAGGTCGATGACGCCAGCAAGTGCCTGCGCTTCAAGCGCCTGCATCAGCGCATGACCGCGAAAGCGCGAGACGAGATCGAGTTCCGCCGGACCGATTTCGAGCAGCAAGTGCGTGTCGCCGGAAACGCGCGCAACGAGCCTTTCATGGCCCGAGCCGGTGTCCAGAACGATGGGCGAGGTCAGCGGCGCGCTCCGCTCAGGCAGTACGTTCGGCTCGATGGTCAGCGTGTCGATCTCGCGGCTACGCTGGCGTGCGGCCTCGCGTGCTGCGTCGATATCGACCGGCACGAAGCGCACCTTGTCGCCCGCCTTCAACTGACCGATGTGCCACAGGTCCGCTTCGATGATCGTCACCGGACACACGAAACCGCCGAGGCTCGGGCCATCGGGGCCGAGAATCACCGGCATGTCGCCGGTGAAGTCGATCGCGCCAACCGCATACGGGTTGTCGTGAATGTTCGACGGATGCAGTCCCGCTTCGCCGCCGTCCTCGCGCGCCCATTCGGGTTTCGGTCCGATCAGGCGCACGCCGGTTCGGCTGGAGTTGAAATGAATCTCCCACTCGGTGTCGAAGAACCGCTCGATGTACGGCGCGGTGAAGTACTCGGGCGCGCCATGCGGTCCGTAGATCACGCGAATGGTGCGCACGCTGTCGAGCGCCGGAACGTTGGCGAGCGTCGCGCCCGCGTGCTTATCCGCGAGCGGATAAAGATGCAGCACGTCGCCTGCGCGCAGCGCGCGGCCGCCGTGTCCGCCGAACTGGCCTAGCGTGAACGTGCTGCGGCTGCCGAGATACGACGCGACATCGAGCCCGCCGCGCACGCACAGGTAAGCGCGCGCGCCCGCGCCGCGTATCGTGCCGAGCGCGAGCGTGGCGCCTGCGGGAACGTGGATGCTCGTGTTCAGCGGCTGTTCGACATCGTTCAGGTGCACGGGAATCTGCGCGCCCGTGATGGCGACGACCGCGTCCGTGTTGAAGCGCAGCGTCGGGCCGCTCATCGTGATTTCGAGCGCGGCCGCATCCGCCGCATTGCCGATGAGGCGATTGCCGAGCCGCATCGCGCGATCGTCCATCGGTCCCGACGGCGGAATGCCGACCGCCCAATAGCCGAGCCGTCCAGGATGATCCTGCACGGTCGTCTGCGTGCCGCCGCTCACGACTTCCACGGTCGTCGCGCGATAGGCGAGCGCCTCCAGGCAGCGGGTCCACGGTTCGCCCGATGCGAACGGCGTGTCCTGCACGATCTGGCGCAGATAGTCGCGGTTCGTTTCGACGCCGTAGACGCGCGTCTCGTCGAGCGCCGCATCCAAAGCGTGGCGGGCTTGGTCGCGCGTTGGCGACCACGCGATGATCTTTGCAAGCATCGGGTCGAAGTAGGGCGGCACCTCGCTTCCCGCTTCGATCCACGTATCGATGCGCAGCGCGCGGCCATCGGCGGGCGGAAACGCCACGTCGGTGAGCAAGCCCGGACTCGGTTTGAAATCGCGTCCCGGGTCTTCGGCGTAGAGCCGCGCCTGTATCGCGTGGCCGCGCGGCGTGAGGCTCGCGGCGAGTTCCTTCAAAGGCGTGAGCGTTCCGGCCGCAAGCTCGATCATCCAGCGCACGAGATCGACGCCCCAGACCTGCTCGGTCACGCCATGTTCCACCTGAAGGCGCGTATTCACTTCGAGAAAATAGAACTGGCGCGCCGCGCTGTCGTACACGAATTCGACCGTGCCCGCGGAGCGGTAATCGACGGCCTTCGCGAGCTTCACGGCGGCGTCGCACAGTGCGTCGGATATGCCTTCGGGCAGGCACGGCGCGGGCGTTTCTTCGAGCACCTTCTGATTGCGACGCTGCACCGAACAATCGCGCACGCCGAGCGCGATGGCGTCGCCGTGGCCGTCGCCGAACACCTGCACTTCGAGATGCCGCGCCCGCTCGATGTACTTCTCCAGAAACACGCCCGCATCGCTGAAGTTGTTTTCGCCGAGACGCTTCACTGCATCGAAATGCGTGGCGAGTTCGTCGGCATTCCAGCACACGCGCATGCCGATGCCGCCGCCGCCCGCCGTGCTCTTCAGCATCACCGGATAGCCGATGGCCTGCGCCGCTTCCAGCGCCGCCGCCACGCCTTCGAGCAGTCCCGTGCCCTCGAGCATCGGCACGCCCTGACTCGCGGCGATTTCGCGCGCCGTGTGCTTGAGGCCGAAGGCGCGCAACTGCGCCGGCGTCGGCCCGATGAACGCGATGCCCGCCGCTTCGCATGCTTCGCCGAACGCCGCGTTCTCCGACAGAAAGCCATAGCCCGGATGAATCGCCTGCACGCCTTCGCGACGCGCGACCTCCAGAATCTTCGCCGTGTCGAGATACGTCACGGCGGCGGGGCCGTCGCCGAGCGCATGAGCGATGGGCGCTTCGCTGACGTGAAGGCTCGCGCGGTCGGCTTCCGCATAGACGGCGACGCCGGTGACATTCAGTTCGCGCAACGTTCGAAGAATGCGGCACGCAATGGCGCCACGGTTGGCAATGAGTATCTTCTCGAACATGGAGGCAGTCTTGATTCGGAGGCGGGCCGTCCCGCCGTGAGAATGGCGAGCCGTGGTCGTCCACGGCCGACACGACACGCGTTCAGCGATGCGCTCGGGTTAGTTCGTCGCGTGTCAGTTCCTCGCGCGTGCTCGCGAAGCATCGTCCCGAGCGAACGAGCATGATGTGATAGATGAAGCTACGGATGCGCTTCAGTTCCATATCAAGAGCTCCGCGGGCGTCGGGTTATAGGCGTTGCACGGGTTGTTCAGTTGCGGGCAGTTGGAGATCAGCACGATCACGTCCATTTCCGCGCGCAATTCCACGTACTTGCCCGGCGCTGAAATGCCGTCTTCAAACGTCAGGCCGCCTTGCGCAGTTACCGGCACGTTCATGAAGAAGTTGACGTTCGCGCCGATGTCGCGCTTCGAAAGCCGCCCGTCGTGCGCGCAGGCCCGCAGGAAGTTGTCGCGGCAGCTATGCATGTAGCGCTTTTCGAGCGCGTAGCGCACCGTATTGCTTTCCTGCGCGCACGCGCCGCCCAGCGTGTCGTGACGGCCGCACGTATCGGCGACGATCGTGAGCATCGGATTGCCGAGGTTCGAATAGAGCACGGAGCCGGACGTCAGATAAAGGCTCTCTTGGCGGCGCAGCGTGCGTTGCGGATCGAACCGTTCGCGCGGATCGGCGAGACTGTAGAAGAGCGTATCGACGGCCTGATTGCCTTCCAGATCGACGATGCGCAGCGTCTGCCCGGCCTTCACCTCGTGCAGCCAGGGCTCGCCCGCGGCGAGCGTTTCGCGATACACCGCGCTTTCGGGATGTTTGTCGCTGACGGTAAGCGTGCTGGTCATGAGTAGGTCCGTGCTCACAAAAAGAAGCGTTCGGTGTTGATGAAGCCGCGTACGTTCTCGTCGCACGCGGTGCGGCAGAGTTCCGCGACATCCGGCTGCGCCGTGCTCAGTTCGAGCTTGACGGGCTTCGGCGAGTACTCGGGGTTCGGATCGAGCGGATGCTGAATCGCCGTGAGCACGACGAGCGTGTTCATCGGTGCGTAAAGCTCCACGTAGTCGCCCGCCTTCGAGTTGCCGGGCACGAAGCGCAGCGCGCCTTCGTCGGTGACATCAACACGGCTGAACAGATTGAGCGTCATCATCAGATCGGAGATGCCGAGGCCCCACTTGCCCATCTCCACGAGCAGGTTGTCCGTGCCGTTGCGATAGAACGCGTTACGCAATTCCTGATAGCGGCCCACGCCGTAGCGCTCGGTCACTTCCTGCGCGTTCGATACGCCGCCGATGCTGTCGTGCCAGCCGCACGTATCCGCGACGATCGCGGCCAGCACGCGCCCCATGTCGGAGTAGAGGCAATGGCCCGCCGTGAGCTTCGCGGTGTGCTGGCACTTCAGCGAATCGGGCAGGTTGAGCCGTTCGCTCTTCTCAGCCGCGTTCACCATCATCACGCTGACGTTCGCGCCGCCGCGCAGGTCCGTCACGCGCAGCGACTGTCCGCGTTTCACGATCAGCGACGTATGCCCGCCACCGGGGACGGTTTCTTCGAGCAGCAATGTCATGGGCGGATTCCCTCCAGTGGAACAAGTTCGATGTCCGAAGCACCCTGCACTGCCGCCTGCGCGATATGAACGGCCGAGGCGGAGTCGCGGGTGCGATCGAGCGGAATGTTGTAGGTGATGCGCGCGCCGTACGCGCCGGGCGCTTGCGGGTCCACGCGAACCTTGTCGAACACGAGCACGCGGCTGCCGAGCGTGAAGCCTTCTTTCAGGTCGTGCGTGACCATGAAGATGGTGAGCTTCGATTCGCGCCACAGCTCGGACAAGAGCGCGTGCATGTCCTTGCGTATGCCCGGATCGAGCGCGCCGAACGGCTCGTCGAGCAACAGCACGCGCGGCTTCATCATCAGCGCCTGCGCGATGGCGAGCCGTTGCTGCATGCCGCCCGACAACTGCTGCGGATATTTGGTGAGCGCAGCGCCCAGACCCACGCGTTCGAGCATCGCGGCTGCTTCGTCGCGCGCGGCGCGTCGCTGCGCGCCAAACAGCCGGCCCGTCAACTTCGCGCGCGGCAGTTCGAGGCCGAGCATCACGTTATGCAGCGCGTCCAGGTGGTCGAACACGGAATAGCGTTGAAATACGACGCCACGATGAGCGTCCGGTTCACCCGGCAGCGGCGCGCCATCCAGCAGAATCTCGCCGCGCGTCGGGCGTTCCTGGCCGAGCAAGAGCCGCAGAAACGTCGACTTGCCGCAGCCCGAGGCGCCGACCATCGAGCAGAATTCGCCTTCCTTGATGGTGAGGTTCAGGCGTTCCAGCACGACCTGATCGCCGTATTCCTTCCATACGTTGCGGACTTCGATCATCGCGCGCTCCCGCCGTACCACGGGAAGCACCATTGCGTGATGCGTCGGAGCAACTCATCGGTGAGCCACGCGAGCAGCGTGATCCACGCGACGTACGGCAGAATCAGATCCATCGACAGATAGCGGCGCACGAGAAAGATGCGGTAGCCGAGGCCGTCGGTGGACGCGATCGCTTCCGCCGCGATCAGAAAGAGCCACGCGGCGCCGAGCGAAAGACGCAGCCCCACCAGCAAGCGCGGCAGCAGTTGAGGCAGCACGAGCCGCAGAATCAGCGTCCAGCTGCTCGCGCCGAGCGTCTGCGCCTTGACCCACAACTCGGCGGGAATGTCGCCCGCGCGCGCATGCAGGTCGCGAATGATCATCGGCGTGATGCCGACGACGATCAGCACGACCTTCGACAACTCGTCGAGCCCGAACACGATGAAGAGAATCGGCAGCACGGCAAGCGGCGGCACCATCGAAATGACGGTGATGAACGGGGAGAGCGTCGCGCTGACGAGCGGGAACGAGCCTGTCGCGATGGCGACCACCAGAGCGATCGCCGCGCTCACCACGAGGCCGATGCAAAGCCGCCGCAAGCTCGACAGCGTGTCGGCCCACAACAGATACTCGCCCGTGCGCTTGTCCTCGGTGAAGGCGACCGACTTCACGGCATCGCTCATTTGCGCCGCGCTCGGTAACAGCTTGTCGTCGGGATTGACCGAAAGCCGCATCGACGATCCGGTGAAATAGACGGCAAACAGGACGACGAACGGCAACAGCAGCAGCATCAGGCCGCCGGTCCTGCTCGGATGTCGATTGATGAGTCGCATGGTGACCGCCTCGTTGAAGACTCGAAGATGATCAGAGCTTGCCCGCTGCCGCCATCTCGACATAGGTCGGATCGAAGCGCAGCTTGACGTTGCTCTTGTTGCCGACCACGACGCCCTTGTCGAACGCCATGCCCACCGCGTCCGCGCTCTTCGCGTCCTGACCGAGCAGGCCGTGATCGAACGAGAACTTCGCGACGCGCGTCATGATCTTCGGCATGTCCGGGCTCGTGACGAAATCGAGCGCCGCTTTCGGCGTGTAGAAGAGGGCAGTGGTGGACAACTGGCCTTTGAAGTTGGCGAGATCGGTGCCGGAAGACTTCGCCATCGCGGTGAGCGCGTTCGTGGTTTCGGCGGAGTTGCCGTGCATGAGCGTGACCATCTCGAACCATGCGCCGGTCAGCGCCTTGCCGAGGGCGGGATTCTCCTGCAGCGTCTTCGTGTTGACGACCATCATGTCCATGATCTCGCCGGGAATCTTGCTCGAATCGAAGACCTCGGTGACGTTCGGCTGGGCCTTGAGATCGGCGAGCATCGGGTTCCATGTCACCGCGTTGTGAACGGCCGGCGTCGCGAATGCGCCTGCGATATCGGCATCGGATGTATTGACGACCTTGAGATCGCGCTCGCTCATGTGGGCGCTGTCGAGCGCGCGTGCGAGCAGATAGTGCGACACGGAGAACTGCACGAGGTTGACTTGCTGGCCCTTCAGATCGGCGATCTGCTTGCCCTTGCCCTTCATGAGCACGCCGTCGTTGCCGTTGGAGTAGTCGCTCACGATGAGCGCGGTCGAATCGACGCCGCCCGCGGCCGGAATGGTGAGCGCATCCATGTTGGTCATGGCGCAGCCGTCGAACTTGCCGGCCGTGTACTGATTGATGGACTCGACGTAGTCGTTCAGCTGCACGACATCGACGTTGATGCCGTACTTCTTCGCCCACTTCGACACGATGCCCTGAGTCTTCGCCTGACCCCAGGGCATCCAGCCTGCATAGATGGTCCAGCACACCTTGAAGTCGTTGCGGGTCGCGGCGAAGGCGGCGCTCGAAGCGAGCGTGACGAGGGAAACGGCGACGATGCCGAGACAGCGGGCGAGCTTGCGCATGAGGTTGACCTCGGAGGAGACGGTTGGCGACGGCAGGGAGCAGCGCGAACATCGCGTTCTCTCCCGGGCTTTTGTCCCGCCGTGTAACCTCGTTCGAGGTCGACAGCTCTCGGACCAGCATCTGCGAGCAGACCGGAACCCTAGCCGTCCTTTTCAGATTGTCTGTGAACCGGATGACGCGCCGGCTCCTTGCACACCGTTTAAAGCGGGAAGCGTGCCAAGCGCGGAGAATCGAGCCTGTGGGGCCTATATCGAGCGAAGGATGCTCGGTACGGGTGACGGCCTGCACTGCAACGCGTCACGATGCACGAAATTCGGGCGAGGTGCGTTCATTCGCGCCATAAGAAGGGGCAAAGCGGATCGTCATCTGAGCTTCGTCGTCGGCCGGAAGAAGCTAATGCCGATGGCGATGATGGACGTCCGGGAAATGCGCATGAGAATGCGTGATCGGCAAGTGGACGTGCGGATGGGAATGCGGCTCGGTCCCATCGTAGGGCAAATCATGCTCGTGTTGATGGTGCTCGTCGTGGCGATGGCGGTGTGCATGTTCCATTCGCTCATGGGTATGCTCGTGCTCATGTCGTTCGCGGACGTGCAGCCAGATGCCTGAAGCCATGAGTGCCGCTGCTACCCAGAAAAGGGTGTTCGGAACTTCGGGCCATATGACGAGGGAAAGAGCCACCCCGAAAAGCGGCGCAACCGAAAAGTAGGCTCCTGTTCGCGCAGTGCCCAGATTACGAAGGGCGACGACGAACAACACGAGACTGATGCCGTAGCCTGCGAATCCCGTCGCCATCGCTGCACCGGCCATCAGGAAGCCAGGTAGCGATGAACCTGTGGCGTATGCGATCGCGAGGTTGACCGGCCCGGCGATCAATCCTTTAAGGCAAGCGATGACCATCGCGTCGTTGGCCGACACCTTGCGCGTGAGGTTATTGTCGATCGCCCATGACAGGCAGGCCCCGACAATCATGACAGCGCCGAAGGAGACCCCGCCTTCGCCTGATTGCCAAGACAGTAAAACGCCGCCAGCGACGATTGCCGCCATGCCGAGGAACACTTGAAGGTCGACGTTCTCGCGAAACACGACCCAGGCGATCACTGCGGTGAGGACGCCCTCCAGGTTCAGCAGCAAGGAACTGGTCGCGGCGGGTGTGGTCGACAGGCCGATCATCAGTAGAGCGGGGCCCGCAACGCCGCCGGCGGCGATGGCGCCGAGCAGCCATGGCAACTCGGCCCTCGTCATACCTTGATGCAACTTCGGGCCGGTCCCCCTGAGCCTTCGAGCAAGAATGGCTATTCCCAAGCCGAGCCCGCTGCCGAGATAGAACAGTCCCGCCACGACGAACGGGGAGTTCGAGCCCAGCAAAGCCTTTGCAACCGGTGTGGCCGCGCCGAATAGGGCAGCAGCCGCTAACGCCGTAGCAATCGGGCCGAAACGAGAGTTGGAAGAGAACATTTGGCTTGCCTGGAACGCACGTTGGACACTCCAAGTCTACAGGCGCCACGTTCGAATTCGCCGGACGGTCGCGCTAATCGGCTACATGCACCGCGACCTCATGGTGCGGCGGGACTGGATTAACGACGCGGCTAAAGCCAACAAGGCCGTGTTTGGATGTCGCCTGTCGGCCAAGACTCTTGTCAGAGTACTTGGCGCGGAGACGCGGCGCAGGCGAGCCGGTATCGGTTCAGATGTTCGGCCCGTTCGAAGCAACAGACCGGCGCGGTGACCACCACGAAGCGGACACCGCGCTCAGGAGACGGAACGTTAGTGTTCTACCCGCTCCGCGTTGAGCATGTTTTTCGGAATCGCCAGAATCAGAACGCAACTGACCAGTAAGCAAGCCCCGAGTGCATACGTTCCGTTATTGATATTCCCGGTCAAATCCTTGGCGACACTCGTAATCATCGAGCCGGTAAAGCCCGAGAGGTTGCCCACGGAGTTAATGAGCGCGATGCCTGCTGCCGCAGCCGTTCCAGACAGGATCTGTCCGGGAAAGGTCCAATAGATCGGCATCAGGCCGAGAATCGCGCAAGTAGCCACCGTCAACAGAAAGATGGACAACGGCACATTGCTCGCGAAATGCGCGCTGAGAATCAGGCCGATTCCACCGATGCACGCCGGAATGGCGGCATGCAAACGCCGTTCGCCAGTCTTGCGTGAATGGGCGCCGTTCCAGATCATGGCGACGACAGCACACATATAAGGAATGGCCGTCAGTAGTCCGATGTTGAGTGTGCTCTTCACTCCTGAGGCTTTAATGATCGACGGCAGCCAGAATGCCAAACCATAAAAGCCCGTGTTAAACGTCAAGAGAATGAATGTCAGCAGCCAGACGCGCGGACTCTTCAACGCCGCAGCGACGCTATGCGTCTTCTTGGCGCTTTCCTTCTCGAGGTTTTGTTGCAGCAAAGCCTTTTCCGCGGCCGTCAGCCATTTAGCGGACTGAATGCCATCGCCCATGCGGAACAGCACGACGAAAGCAACCAGTATCGACGGGATGCCTTCCAGCAACAGCATCCATTGCCAGCCGCCCATGCCGAAGAGGCCATGCGTGTTCTGCATCAGCCAGCCCGACACGACTCCGCCGAGCGTAAGGCTTACCGGAATGGCAATCAGAAATCCCGACATGGCGACGCTTTGACGCCGAGCCGGAAACCAGTAGTTCATGTACAGGATGATGCCCGGGAAGAATCCCGCTTCGCAGACGCCCAGCAGGAAACGGAGGATGTAGAACATCGTCCCTGTTCCGACATGGAAGAAGCTGGCGAGCGGCGAAATGAAGGCAAGCGACGAAGACACGATTCCCCACGTCACCATGATGCGGGCAATCCAGAAGCGGGCTCCGTACTTGTGAAGCAGAAGGTTGCTCGGCATCTCGAAGAGGAAATAGCCCCAGAAGAAGATGCTCGCGCCCACTGCGTAGACGCTGTCGCTGAGTCCGAGTGCATCGAGCATCTGCAACTTCGCGAAGCCGACGTTGACCCGGTCCAGATAGGCGACCACGTAGCAAAGCAGCAGCAAGGGCAAGATTCGCTTCAGGACTTTCCGGTACAACTGGTCTTCGGCCTCGTCCCCGACGACTGCCGTGTTTGCGGCAGCCTGAGTGATGGTTGGCATCGTGTTTGTCTCCGTACTGTGTGTAGTCAGCTTAAGTCGTGGCTTGCGCCCGGGCGAAGGGTGTGGACGACAAGCGTCTCTGTCCGCCGTGCTCCGGTGCATGCACTTTCCCGTCGTCGGACCGTCGCGCCGTTCGTTACCGGTAACATTGAAGGCAATGCAGGGTCCGATCGATAGGATGTTATCGGTAACAAAGGTAACACGATCGCGTCTCGCGCCGCAAGCTGCGGGAAGCCCGGTGTTCACGCAAACGTGTTGTGTGTCAGGACGATGAGGGTGGCAACGAAGGTACGCGGCCTGTATGCAAGCGTGCCGATCGTCGGCTATGTCTTTCGCAGCACCGAGTCCGATCGCAAGCTGTCTTCGATGAATTGAATCAGTGCGCGCAAGGCGCGGCCGTTGTCGGCTGCCTCGCCATAAACGGCTATTTCGCAGGCGGGCAGCGGCGGCAAGTGCTGGCTGAGGTCTTGCAAACCGGGGTTACGGGCGAGCGAAGACTGGCCGAGTATCGCCAGGCCCGACCCCGCGGCGATGGCCGCCTCGACTCCGAGCAGGCTGGTGCACGCGTACACCACGTCGCCGGGACGTCCGACGGACGCGAGAGCATCGATGGCCATGCGCCGATATGCGCACTGATCGGGCAGTGCCACCAGCGGCACGGGCCCGCTGTCGCCCAACTCGAAGTCATTGGCTGCGACCCACCTCAGTGGCTCGGTCCATACCACGCGTCCCCCGCGTTCGTCTCCCTCGCGGTTGGCGACGACAACCTCCAAGCCGCCTGATCGCATCTGCTCGATCAGATCGGCCGATAGTCCCACCTGCACCTGAAGTCGCACCTTCGGATGCGCCTGCCTGAAACGCGTGAGCACTCGCGGCAGATGATCGGGCACGAACAGCTCACCGATGCCGAGCCGTATCGTCCCCGTCGCCTCGGAGCTGCGCAGGTGCGCGATCGCAGCGTCGCTGTCACGAACGAGACGCCGGGCGTAGCCCAGTAGCAATTCCCCGGCGGGCGTCAGTGTCGTGCGGTGTGCGTTACGCACGAGTAGCTGCTTGTCGAGCGTTTCCTCGAGCTTCCGGATCTTCAGGCTGATTGCCGATTGCGTCCGTCCGACACTCGCTGCTGCTGCCGTGAAACTTCCGCCGTCTGCAATAGCCAGGAAGGTGCGAAGACTGTCGAGTTCGAGCCGAGGCGTCGTCATGGCGATGCGCGAAGAAATAAAGAGCGCGGATCTTAGCATTAGCGGCGCTCATGCACGCGATTTGAATTTGTCGTTTTGCAAATGGTGCGGCGGGCGCTATCGTTCTGCCTCCAATCGGAAGGTCCATCTATGAAAGCATTTGTATTGAACGAATTCGGCGTCGAAGGGCAAGTGCTCGATACGCTCGCGATCCCCGAACCCAAGGCAGGCGAACTGCTCGTTGCCGTGCATGCCTCCGGTGTCAACCCAGCGGATCTCAAGATCAAGGCGGGCGAACTCGGCCCGGCCGCGCCCGCACTTCCCGCGGTTCTGGGCATGGACTTCGCCGGCATCGTCAGCAAGGTCGGCGCAGGCGTCGAGGGTTTCGACGTGGGTGACGCCGTTTACGGCTGTGCTGGCGGCGTCAAGGGCAGAGCCGGATCGCTTGCCGAATACATGGTGGTCGACGCGCGCCTCGTCGCTCCGAAACCGGCCCGCCTTTCGATGCGAGAAGCCGCCGCGCTCCCGCTCGTTGCGATCACCGCCTGGGAGGGTCTGGTGGACAGAGCGAAGGTAAGCCTCGATGAAAAGGTCCTGGTCCATGCGGCGGCGGGCGGTGTCGGCCATATCGCCATTCAGCTTGCGAAGGTCTTCGGCGCCAAAGTGTTCGCGACGGCATCGACGCCTGAGAAACTCGCGCTCGCAGAACGTCTCGGCGCCGTAGCGATCCCCTATCGCGACATGTCAACCGAGGACTATGTCGCCCGATACACGGATGGCATGGGTTTCGACATCGTTTATGACACGGTGGGCGGTGCGCTTCTCGAACAGTCCGCCATGGCGACTCGCTTGTACGGGAGGCTCGTTACTTGCGCAGCGTGGGAGCAGCACGACCTCGCCCCGGTGCTCGGGCGCAGTCTGAGCCTTATCGGCATCTTCATGTTGTTGCCGATGCTGACCGGGCAGGGGCTCGAGCGCCACGGCGTCATCTTGCGCAAGATTGCGGCGCTGGTGGATGAAGGTAAGCTCTCGCCGGTCGTCGATCCGGTCCGCTTTCAGCTTGCGGACACCGCAGCGGCTCACGGGCGCTTGGCGAGCGGGGAAGCGGTAGGCAAAGTCGTTATTGATATCGTCAATTGAAGAGGAGCCGTCTCATGTCCGAAGAAGTCACCGTCGTTGCAACGGTTCAAGCCCGAGCCGGGATGGAAGCAGAAGTAGAAAGCGTCATCAGAACCTGTGTTTCCGCCACGCGTAAGGAGTCCGGCTGTCGGCTGTACACCGCGCATTCCGATCCGCAGCATGTTGGTCGGTTCGTGTTCATCGAAAGATGGGAGACGCGCGAAGCGCTTGCCAGACACGAGCAGGAACCGCATTTTCTTGCTATGGCCGAGGCGTTCAAGACGCGTCTGGAAGGGCCGATCGAAGTTCAACTGCTCCGCGAGTTGGCATGATCGACTGTGCAGCGATGTAGCGCGTTGGCACGGCGCTGCATGTGCTTCGGGAGCCCGCCGAGGGGTTCCCGGCGCATCTGTGAAAGAGCAGACATCGCGCATTCCGCGAGTCCGGTTGCCAGAGTGTCGGGGGCGGCGTGCGCGCTTGCAAAGCCGGCACGCGCGCAATCGAACAATCTTTAGGCACGACGCCGTATCCCGCGCCATTTGCACGGCGGGCCGCCTATTCAGACCAGCACGTGGCCGCCATCGACGACGACTACCTGGCCCGTGCTAAAGCCTTGCTCCATCAAATACAGATAGGTGCGCGCGACATCGCTCGCTTCACCGACGCGCCGTACCGGCATCTTCTCGGCGATGTAGTCGTAGAGGCCTTGGCGATCGGCGTCGCCCATGCTGTTCCACATCTCGGTGCGCAGCACGCCGGGCGCCACCGCGTTGACGCGCAGTGGCGCGAGTTCGACGGCCAGTGTGCGGGTCAGCGACTCGATCGCCCCGAGGATGCTCGACGGGATCGTCCATGCGGGCAGGGGACGCGACGACGCGACGCCGCTCGTCAACGTGATCGAGCCATTCTCGCGGATCAAAGGCGCGCCATACTTGACGGCTTTCAACACGCCCCAGTAGCGCACTTCGAAAGCACGCTGCGCGGCGGCAATCGACAGGTCCGCGAGGTTCTCCAGCAGCAGCGCCTCGCCAGCGGTGTAGACCAAATGATCGAACGCTCCGATGCGCGCGAAGAAGGCGCTGACCTGCGCCTCGTCGGTGACGTCGAGCGGCTCGCCGCGCACGCCTTGCGGCAGCCGCTTCAATGCAGCTTCGACACGCTGCTGATTGCTCGATGCAATGATGACTTCGGCACCCGCCTGCGCCGCGGCTTGTGCGACGGCGAAGCCGATGCCCGACGTGCCGCCCGCGATGACGACCTTGCTGTTTTGAAGCGTAATGTTTGCCATGCGTGAGGGACTGATAGAAGAAAGAGAAATTTATGCTGACGCCGAGCGTCGCGCGATAGAGGCCGCCTTATGCGGCAGCCGCAGAGTGTACGTGGTTTCAGCGAGGCAGGCGCAAGCGGTCCACGCGAGCTCTGCCAAACGGTGAGACAGGTGTATTGCGTCAGGCAATAACGCTATTGAAGCCATTGCATTGCCAGCATGGCGGTGTAGCCCGTATCTTCGTCTCCATATCAAGGAGACGCCAATGAAGATCGCTTTTCTTGGGGCTGGCGCACTCGGTTGTGCCATCGGCTCCGCGCTCACCGAAGGAGGCCACGAGACCTGGCTCGTCGATCGCTCCGAGCAACACGTGAAAGCCATGTCGCGCGACGGCCTGCAAGTGGACGACGAGCGGGGCACTCGCCGCGTCAAGGTTCGCGCGACGATGGACTCGGCCGAAGTCGGCACGGTCGATGTCGTCATCGTGCTGGTGAAATCCTTCCATACCGATTCGGCGATGCGCGGCGCGCTCGATCTCGTCGGACCTGAAACGGTCGTGCTATCGCTGCAAAACGGTCTCGGTCACGAAGACGTGCTGAGCGAGATCGTCGGACGCGAACGCGTTCTCGCCGGCAAGACGTATGTCGGCGGCGTGCTGCGTTCGCCCGGCCATATCCAGTCCGGCGTCACCGGGAAGCGGACGATCATCGGGGAACTCGACGGCCGGATGACGAGCCGCGTGACGGCGATTGCGGACGCTTTCAATAGCGCCGGTCTGACGACCACCGTCAGCGACAACATTATCGGCACCATGTGGGACAAGCTGCTGATCAACGTCGCGACCGGCGCGATCACCGGCGTCACCGGACTCACCTACGGACAACTCTACGACGAGCCCGTTCTCAAGGCGACATCGCTTGCGGCCATCGAAGAAGCAATGGCTACGGCCAGGGCCGCAGGCGTCGCGCTCTCCATTCCGACTGCCGAGGACGCCTGGAAGATGGCGGCGGACGGGCTGTCGCCCGCATTCAAGACCTCGATGCTGCAAAGCATCGAGAAGTCATCGGTCACGGAGATCGACTTCATCAATGGAGCAGTGGTGCGCTGGGGCCAACGCCTCGGCGTGCCGACGCCCGTCAATTCGACGCTGGTCGCCTGCATCAAAGGCATCGAGCGCGCGATGACGGACCGCCAAAAGCAAGGAGCCGCAGCATGAGCGTGCCGAAAGCGTACCTCGAACATGTGGCGATCTGGGTCAAGGACATCCACTGGCATATCCGGTTCTTCGAGCAGGTGCTGGGTATGACGATGCGCGAAGTGGACGGAAGCGTCGATGAGCCGCGTCAATACTGGACGCTCGGCGGCCTGCAGTTCATCAGCGAACCTCGCTATGAAGGCCCGGAGGGCCGGCTCGCGCATCTCGGCGTGATGTGCGAAGACCTCGATGCCGCACTGCAAGCGGCGCAAGCGTTCGGTGTCAGCGAAATGCCTCAGGGACGCAACTGGCTGCGTCTTCCGGACGGACTCGCTGTCGAACTCATTCAGGCCAGGCCGGCAGCGTGCGTCGCGCAGGCGCTGTCGATCGATCCACGCGGGGAGGCGTGAGCATGAGCACCACTATCACCGAAAAGTACTGGGACGACGCGCGCGAAGGCGACGAATGCGTGAGCCCGACGTACACCGTCACGAAAGAGCGCATTCTCGCGTACGCGGATCTCACGGGCGACCATACGCCGGTGCACGTCGATGAGGAATATGCGAACGCGAGCCACTTCGGGTCGATTGTCGCGCACGGGCTCTTCGGCTTGTCGATAGCGGATGGCCTGAAGACGCAGAGTGACTATCGATTCCTGCCGGGCATGTCGCTCGGCTGGACGTGGGACTTTCTGCTGCCGATCAAGGTCAATGACGTCCTGCATGTGAAATTCCGCGTCGGCTCGGTGCGTGCCAGCAAGAGCAAGCCGCAATGGGGCATCGTCGTACTGCCTTCCGAGTTGATCAATCAGGATGGGCAGGTCGTTCAGCGCGGGGAACATCGCCTGATGATTCCACGCCGTCCGGGAGCAAACTGATGCAATCCCGTCCGCTGGAAGGTATCCGCGTGGTCGATTACAGCCACTTCCTCGCTGGTCCGTATGTCGGCCGATGCCTCGCCGCGCTGGGCGCGGAGGTGATCAAGGTCGAGCGCCCCGGTAGCGGCGACGCAGGACGTCAGCACGCCACGATTCTGGACGACCAGCAAAGTGCCTATTTCCTGCAGCTCAACATGGGCAAGCGCGGCGTGAGCGTCAACATGAAGGACCCACGCGGCAAGGCGTTCATGGAGCGTCTTTGCGATTCGGCCGACGTGTTCATCGAAAACTATCGGCCGGGTGCGCTCGACAAGCTCGGTCTCGGCTATCCCGCGCTGTCAGCGCGCAATCCGGGACTCGTCTATTGCTCGATCTCCGCATACGGACACACTGGGCCGGACGCGCATCGTGCGGGCTTCGGTCTCATCGCGGAAGCCAAGAGCGGCATCATGCAGATGATCGGCAATCCGGGCGAGCCGCCGCCGCTCATGCGCATCTCGCTCGGCGACATGTACACAGGCATCCATGCGGTTGCTGCCATCAACGCGGCGCTACTCGGTCGAGTCAAGAGCGGACGCGGTCAGCACATCGACATGGCGTTGTACGACACGCTGTTTTCGATGCACGAGTACGCAGTGCAGTGTTACACCATGCAGGGCGTGGTTCCCGAGCAGACCGGCCACGATATGCCGACCTCGACGTTGTACGGCGTGTTCCGCGCAGCGGATGGCGACCTCGTGATTGCCGCTCAGGTCGATGATTCGTGGAAGCGGTTCGCCGCGCTCGTCGAAGGTCATGGCGGGCCCGAGGGATTCGGCACGGATACGCGCTTTCATAGCCTCAACGGGCGCAACGCGAATCGCGAAGCGATCCTTGCAGTGGTGAAGCCTTGGGTCGCATCCCGGCCGGTTGCAGATGTGCTGGGATTACTCGACAGCGTCGATGTTCCGTGCGCGAAGGTTCAACGCATCGATGAAGTGGTGGCCGATCCGCAGATCGTTGCGCGCGGCATGGTGGTGGAACAAGAGCACCCGCGTCTTGGCAAACTGCGTCTGCCGAACCTGCCGTTCCGTTTCTCCGACTGCGACACGTCGATTGCCGAAGTGGGACCGGACCTCGGGCAACACAATGAGGAAGTGGCGCAGTCGCTCGGTTTCAGTGCGGCCGAAATCGACGCCATGCAAACCGACGGCGTGTTGTTCTCGAAACGGAGCGCGCAATGAGCGACCAGTACGCGGTAATCGGCAACCCGATCGGGCACACCAAGTCTCCGCTTATTCATGGTCTGTTCGCACAAGAGACCGGGCAGGACATGACGTATGTCGCTATCGAAGGTCCTCTCGAACCCGAGAACGCTTTTGTCGATACGGTCAGAGAGTTCATCGCTGCGGGCGGCAAGGGCATGAACGTGACCGCACCGTTCAAGCTACAGGCGTTCGCCATGGCAGACGAACGCAGCGAGCGCGCAACGCTTGCGGGCGCAGTCAACGCGATGAAGTTCGAGAACGGGCGCATCATCGCAGAGAACTTCGATGGTGTGGGATTGGTGAGGGATATCGAAGAGAACCTGCATCAGCCGATGGCGGGCAAGCGGGTACTGATTCTCGGTGCCGGAGGCGCGGTGCGCGGCGCATTGCTGCCGTTCATTGCCGCACAGCCGAGCGAACTCGTCGTTGCCAACAGGGACGTGGAAAAGGCAAAGAGGCTCGTCGACCAAGTGACAGCGGGCGACTTCCTGAGCGCGTGCGGGTATCCCGAGCTTGCATCGATGGGCCGATTCGATCTCGTCGTCAATGCGACGTCGGCCAGTCTCACCGCACAACTGCCGCCGGTCCCGTCGAGTGTCTTCAGTCCGATGGGAAGCGCCTATGAGCTGGCCTACGGAAAGGGACTCACGCCCTTCTTGCGCCTCGCCCGCGATGCCGGCATTCGCAGCCTCGCCGATGGCGTCGGCATGCTGATCGAGCAAGCGGCCGAAGCCTTCGCGTGGTGGCGTGGCGTTCGCCCGCAAACGCGCGCTGTCATTGATCGTTTGACTGTCCCGCTGGCTTGACGCGGCTGAGGCGCGTTGACGTATTCGACGCCGCACTGTGCGACCGTAGACGCAGTTTCTCATGCTGGCGTTCACCCCGCTTGTCTGGCCGAGGCGTTACCGACACAATTCCGCTATCGAGGCTCGGCATCCTGCGCAATCTGATCTCGAAGAGCGCGATCCCGCCGGCCCCGAAAGCTACGGAGAGTGACATGGAGAAGACACGCATCGCTGTTGCCGGCGCCGGTTACATCGGCCTCGAACATATTCGCGTCATTCGGGAAAGCACTCACTGCGTGCTGTCGGCGGTCGTCGATCCGTCGGACGCCGCAGGCGATGTCGCCGCGGCTGCGGGCGTTTCGCACTACCGGTCCCTCGAAGAACTGATCTCGAAGGACCGCCCCGATGGCGTCGTGCTAGCCACGCCGAATCAATTGCACCTCCCGCACGCGCTCGTGTGCATGCAAGCAGGCTTGCCGATGCTGCTGGAGAAGCCCATTGCTGCGACCGTCGACGAGGCCGAAACACTCGTGGCCGCCGCGGATCGACACAACGCGTCAGTGCTCATCGGGCATCACCGCGCGCATAGCCCGATCATGATGCGGGCGAAGCAAATCATCGAAGATGGAACGCTTGGTCCGCTCGTGGCCGTGATGGGCAGCGCGTTATTCTTCAAGCCCGATCACTATTTCACGGCCGCGCCTTGGCGCAAGGAGCCAGGAGGCGGCCCGATACTGCTTAACCTGATTCACGAGATCCACAATCTGCGCATGCTCTGCGGCGACATCGTTGCCGTGCAGGCGTTTTCATCGAACGCGACGCGCGGGTTCCCGGTGGAAGATACCGCTGCAATCATTCTGCGTTTCGCGAGCGGCGCACTGGGCACCTTTCTGTTATCCGATACCGCAGCGAGCGCGCGAAGCTGGGAGCAGACCTCGCAGGAAAACAAAGCGTATTCGTCATACTCGGATGAAGACTGCTATGCCATTGCCGGCACCTTCGGATCGTTGTCGATTCCGACCATGCGGCTCAAGACCTACGGGAAGGCCGAGGATCGTTCGTGGTGGAAGCCGTTCGATGTGAGTGTCGCCGAGTTGACGCGCGACGATCCTCTGCGGCATCAAATGGAGCACTTTCGGCGCGTCATACACGGCGAAGCCAGTCCTCTCGTCACAGCGCGCGATGGTTTGCAGAATCTTCGAATCACCAATGCAATCGTGACCGCCGCGAAGACGGGAGCCGTTGTCGAGACGAACGTCGCGCCTGCGGCCCAGCGCGAAGTCGAACACTAGGACTAGACGATGAAAACGTTTCTCATGCTGCACGGTATCAATCACAACATGTTCGGCAAGCGCGATCCTGTGCAATACGGAACGGCCACGCTCGCCGACATCGATGCGCAGCTTCACGCGCTGGCCAAAGAACTGGGCGTCACGGTCGAGACTTACCAGACCAACAGCGAAGGCGACATGTGCGAGCGCATCCACAAGGCGTTCGCCGATCAGGTCGACGGCGTGATGATCAATGCCGGTGCCTGGACGCACTACAGCTACGGCATACGAGACGCGCTCGCGATACTGACTGTGCCTGTCGTCGAGATTCACATGTCGAATATCCATGCGAGGGAAGCGTTTCGCCATCACTCGGTGTTCGCGGAAATCGTGAAAGGGCAGATCTGCGGTTTCGGCATCGACAGTTATTCGCTCGGGCTTCGCGCGGTGGTGTCGGCGGCTGGGTGATCTTAGCGGGCCTGACGCGCCGCTTTCACGGCGATGTGTCCGCAAGGCGCAAGGCAATGGCTACAATGCGACCATTGCGCAGGACAATACGCCGTGAACCCATCCGAACTTCCCGATCTCAAACTGCTTCAGCTCTTCGACCTTCTGTATGACGTGCGCAGCGTCACGCGGGCGGCGGAGCAGCTCGGCCAAAGTCAGCCGACAATCAGCATCTGGCTGGGGCGTCTGCGCGAACATTTGCAGGACCCCCTGTTCGTTCGTACGCCGGGCGGCATGACGCCGACGCCGCAAGCAGACGCGCTGATCGGCCCGTGCAGAGAAATTCTCGAATCGCTTCGGCGGTTTGCCGCATGGGAGATCTCGTTCGATCCCAGTACCGCCAAGCGCCGCTTTCGCATCTGCATGACAGACGCGAGCCACATCACGCTTTTGCCGCGGATGCTGGCTCATGTGCGCGCCGAGGCGCCGGGTATTCGGCTCGAAGCCGCGCGGATCGACGGGAACACCGAACGGGCGCTGGAGTCCGGTGAAGCCGATCTTGCGATCGGACACGTTCCTTGGCTGGGCGGCGGGATGTATCAGCAGCAGCTGTACATGCAAGACTGGGTGTGCCTGGCGAATCGAAACCACCCGCGCGTGCGTAGCAGGCTGAGCCTGAAACAGTACTGTCGCGAAGGGCATGTGATCATCGCTGGCGGCACGGGAGCCCAGTTGCTCGAACAAGCGTTATTGCGCGAGAACATCGAGCGCGACGTAGTGCTGGAGCTGCCGGGTATGCTCGGGCTCGGATCGATCATCGCATCCACGGACCTGATCGCCACGTTGCCGAGAAACATTGGCGAGACGTTGGCCCGAGTCAATGGCATCGCGGTACATTCCTGCCCTCTCGCGGTCGACACGTTTGCAGTACGACAGCACTGGCATGCGAAGTATCACCACGAGGCAGGGAACCGGTGGCTTCGCTCCGTTGTGGCTGATCTCTTTCTGGACAGAAGCTAGCCGCTGGGCGTGATCAACAGCCCGGCTTGCTTCCGTCTTGCAGCATCGAGCCGGTCTTCGCAAAGCGTTCATGCAGCGCGAAAGCCGTTTCCAGGCAATGCGGAGTGTGCCCGCCGCGTGCTTGCGCGTCGCGGTAATAGTCGCGCAAGAAATCTCGATAAAGCGGGTGCGCGCACTTGTCGATCACGGTCAGCGCCCGTTCACGAGGCGCAAGGCCCGACAGATTGGCGAGTCCGCGTTCCGTCACGATCACGTCCACGTCGTGCTCGTTGTGATCGCAATGCGGGACCATCGGAACGATGCTTGAAATGCAGCCGTCCTTCGCGATGGACTTCGTCGCGAAGACCGCATACGATGCATTGCGCGCGAAGTCGCCCGACCCGCCGATGCCGTTCATCATGTGGGTGCCGCCCACATGCGTCGAATTCACGTTGCCGTAGATGTCGGCCTCGAGCGCGGTGTTGATTGCGATGAGTCCGAGGCGGCGAATGACTTCCGGGTGATTGCTCACTTCCTGCGGGCGCAGCACGAGCCGGTCGCGATAGCGGTCAAGATCGCTCAGGACCTGTTCCTGGCGTTTGGCCGATAGCGTCATGGACGCGCCCGACGCGAACGCGAGCTTGCCTGCATCGAAGAGATCGAAAGCCGAGTCTTGCAACACCTCGGAATAGAGCGTGAGCGCTTCGAAGGGCGAGGCGGCGAAGCCTGACAGCACCGCGTTCGCAATGGTGCCGATGCCGGCCTGCAAGGGCGGCAATGCTTTCGGCAGACGGCCGCGCGACACTTCATGCTGGAAGAATTCGATGAGATGGCCCGCGATCATCGCTGTATCTTCATCGGCGGGCAGCACGGTCGAGGGGCTGTCGGGCTGATTCGTCATGACGATGGCCGCAATCTTTTCGAGCGGAATGTCGATAGACGGCGTGCCCACGCGATCGCTCGGATTAACGAGTGGCAGCGGCGCGCGCGACGGGCGCGGCGCGGGCGACCAGATATCGTGCAAGCCTTCCAGCGCGAGCGGCTGCGCAAGATTGATCTCCACGATCACCTTGTGCGCAAGCATCGCGAAAGTCGCCGAATTGCCTACCGATGTGCTCGGCACAATGCCACCGGTTTCGGTGATCGCAACCGCTTCGATGATCGCGATATCGAGTGCGCCGAGGCGCTTATCGCGCAATAGTTCGACGGTCTCCGAAAGATGCTGATCGACGAACATGACTTCGCCGCGATTGATGGCGCGACGCAACGTGGTATCGACCTGAAACGGCAGGCGGCGCTCCAGTGCGCCCGCTTCCGTGAGAATGCGGTCGATGTCGTTGCCAAGAGATGCGCCCGTCATGAGCGTGATACGAAGCGGATCCCTTTCCACGCGCGCCCGGCGCGCTATTTCGAGCGGTACCGCTTTCGCATCGCCGGCGCGGGTAAAGCCGCTTGCACCCACGCGCATGCCATTGCGCACGAGCTGCGCTGCGTCGGCTGCGGAAGTAATCTTTCCGCGTAGCGCGGCACAACGAATGCGGTCTTCGAACATCGGTATCTCCACCAGCACTGCATGAATCACGCGCTCGCATCCGCCTTGCGCCTGACTGATAGGCCGCGCATTGAAGAGAGCGTTGCGAGCGACGCCGGGATTATATGTATTGCCTGACGCTTTTATTGCCGTGCGTCGCCGCACGGAAAATTCAGGATGCGCTTCTCTTGCGCTTTGTCTAATTTCAGCGCCTTCGCGCTTCAACTGCCGCCGAAGAAGACCGTGCAATAGCTGGCCGGGCCGACGCACGATTGCGACTGATTCGACGGTTGATTCGGCGACTGAATCGACGACTGAATCGACGACTGATTAGTGTTGCTGTCAGCAGCGGGCGCGGACGTTTGCGCCATCGCGAGCGATGCGCCCGATACCATCATTGCAGCGACTACGAACTTAAGCGACTTCATCGAACTCTCCTTGGGACTTGACCGCTGGCATACATTGCCTCGGCAGTGCAGACACTATAGGCAGCCGGCTTCACGCGATAAATCGTCGCGCACGGAAGGCACATTTCCATGCAGAGGAAAGATCGGTTCAGCGAGAAGAACCGAAAGGCGCGTCCGGATCGATCAGCGCGCCGCGTATCAAATGCAGGCACGCCAGAATGCGGTGCGCGTCGCGGATGCCTTCGCCGCCATCTGCGCCCAACGCTTTCGCGTATTCGACGAGCACTTCCGCAGCGAAAATCGACCGCACGACCGAGTTGATCGCGCGCCGAAGCGACGCACTAGAGGGCATGCGAAAGAGCATGGCGACGTCGCGAAGCATGAGCGCCACCGATGAGGCCCAAGTGAGACGAATCGGCGGTGGAATCGCATCGACGTCGAGAGCCGCTTTTAGCGTGCGCAGATCGATCATCGCCTGTCCTACTTCGAGCGTGACGAGCATCCACGACAATGCGCGACGATGCCCTCGCGAAGACTGCGCGGAAAGGGCCAGCAGTTGGGACATGAGGTCATGCGTGCCTGAATGAAAGCGTTCGCTCAAGGAAGCCAGCGGGCCTTCGCAGGCGAGCGCGGCTTGAGCACGCAACGCGGCGAGCGTCTTGCCCACGAGCCACGGCGTATGAGGCGGCACGAGTATGGCGCATGCCGCCGACGTGACGAGCATCGAGACGAGAATGGCGATGCCGTTATTCAACAGCGTGGCCGGGTCATAGACGATGACGTTATCGGGCGCTGCAAGCAGACAGAAGAAGACGCAGAAACCGACGCCATAGCCCGCTGTCGGCCGACGCATCGCAATGTATGTGCCCAACGCGAGCGGTGCCGAAAGCATTGCGCAAAGCAGCGGGAAGCCGTCTATCGCGGGATAGACGCGGCACAAGAAGACATAGCCGATCACGATTGCGCCGGCCGTCCCCACAGCCATCTCCGCGACGAACCGCGCCGGCCGCGCCGATGCCGATGACAATCCGCAAGCCAGCGTCGCGCCGATCAGTGCGAAGCCGCCGCTCGGCCATGCAGTGGCGATCCAGAAGGCCGCGACGGCCGCCATCACCATCGCCGTGCGCGCGAACGTCGTCGCGACCACGAAGCCGTCCGTCTTCGCGACATAGTGCGCAAACGGCATGTCATCTCGGTGACCCGCGGACAGTGCTGCGCGCAACTGCGCTATGCGGTCCATGTCGCTGATCAATCGGTCAAGAAGCTCCGCGCATGTGACGATGTCGATTTGCGATGCATCCGTCAGGCGCGCCGATAGCGACGTTCTAAAGCGCATCAAAGCGTGCCGGTCGCAATCGGTCGAATCCAGCAGATCTGCAAATTCGCGCAGGCATGCCGCGAGGGCGGGGCATGCGATATCGGCGCGTAGCCGCTTGATCGACTGGTCGAGCGCATGAAGACGCGCGCAGGCATTCATGAACGCGTTATTCAATTGCGAGAGCTGCATGCGCTGATGACGCAGGGCCGGGTTCTCATAAGCCGCGAGACGCCGGGTCGCTTCGAAGCCGACGATATCCGCGACAAGTCGAGCGTAATGCCGCTCGCGCGCGCTTCGCTTCAGGCTGCCGCGCAAAATGTCGGCGGCAAGCGCCCTGAATGCGGCTTCGCGTTGCGCGAGCGTCGCAGTGAGTTTCGCGCTTGCATGCCGCGGTAGAAGCAACGCACTGACTAAGCCCGAGCACACGATGCCGAGCATGACTTCCGCGCCTCGCGTGAGCGTCGCGAGGAGAAGCTGACCGGGCGCCGTGACGAGCGGCACGCCGATCAGCGCAGCCGTATAGCCCGCGAGCGCCCAGCCGTACCAGCGATACTGCCGATATCGCACCGCCAGCGCCGTGCAGGTCGCCACCCAGATCGTCAAGCCGATGGCATATAGCTCCGCCTGCTGCACGCATACTGCGCCCAGCACGAGCGCGGCGACCATGCCGAGCATCGTACCCGCGAAGCGATAGACGCTCTTCGCGAGCACCATGCCCGAGAATGGCTGCATCAGCACGAAGGTCGTCGTCATCGCAATGCGCGGTTGCGGCAACTCCAGACGCATGGCGAGGCCCATTGCGAGGAATGCCGCAATGAGCGTCTTGGACAAGTGCAGCCAGAGCGCGCCATCCGTTGCCATCCAATCGCGCAAGCAGTCGCGCAAGCAGTCGAAGGAACCTCGCGCGATAGGGGCGCGCTCGCGCGGCCGATACATGAACGACATGCTGTTGCCCGCTGCCTTCTTCGTGAAGGCAGCGATTCTAGACAGCGTGCGCGAACGGATTAATGAGGGAATCGGGGAACATTCTTTCCAGAAACAATAACAATAGGTCTAACCATTAAGCGGACAATAGTGACCTTCCGGCAATTGTGACGTTTTGATGGACACCCTACAGAACATGCGGGTATTTGCTCGCGTGATCCAGACCGGCAGCTTCACGGCCGCCGCGCAGTCGATGAACTCGACGACTGGCGCCATGTCGCGCGCCGTATCGGAACTCGAAGCGCACTTGCGCACCCGTTTGATGAACCGCTCGACACGGCGCCTTGCGTTGACATCGGCAGGCGAGCGGTATCTGAAGCGCGTCGTGCAGATTCTCGCGGACGTCGACGGGGCGGAGGAAGAAGCGAGCTGCGCGCACGAGCACCCGTCGGGCACGCTGCGCATGTTCAGCTTCGCAAGCGTAGGGCAGCACTATATTCTTCCCGCCATCGCGCAATACCGTGCGCTGTATCCGGACGTGAAGGTCGAATTGACGCTGTCGCAGCGCATGCCCGATCTCTTCGAAGGCAGCAGCGATGTCGCGGTAGTCTCGGCAGCCGCGCTGTCCGATTCGGAAGTGATTTCGCACCGGCTCGGCAGCACGTTCAGCATTCTGTGCGCATCGCCCGACTACATTCGCGCACGAGGCGCACCGGTGCAGCCCGCCGATCTTGCGGACCACGATTGCCTCACCTTGCAGACGCCGGCATTTCCCGCGCGGGAATGGACGCTCGAAGGTCCCCAAGGCCGCGAGACCTTGCAGATCAGCGGGCCGGTGCAGGTGAATATCGCGGAGTCGCTCGTGGTGGCTATTCGCGAAGGCATGGGCATCGGCATGCTGCCGCTCTATGCCGCAATCGACGGCTTGCGCAACGGTTCGCTCGTGCGCGTACTGCCGCAGCATACGCTTCAGTCCACGAATCTCTATGCGCTCTATGCGTCGCGCAAATTCATCGATGCGAAGACGCGGACCTGGGTCGACTTCCTGCGTGCGCATCTTCCCGGCGTGATTGCCCGCGATGAAGCCGCGCTTGCCGAGATCATGCACCGCGACGCGTCAGGCGGCATCGCGCTGCCGATGGCTCAAGAACACGCCGCGCAGGTGAGACACTAGGCGCTTCGGTCTCACGCGCTTCGCCGCTTTCTCTCGCCGGATGACTTGCGCTCGCGTTCGAGCGAAGGCGATCGCTCGGTCAGCAACGCCGCATCGTCGTTAAGAGCAGGCGCCGCCGCCGCGAACTGCCGCCGATATTCGGCCGGTGTCGCGTGCCTCGCGGCCTTGAATTGCCGGTTGAAATTCGCGACGTTCGCGAAGCCCGAGCGGGCGGCGATAACGGCCACGGGCAGCGACGTATCGGCGAGCATCCGGCACGCGTGCCCGATCCGAACACGCGTGATATACCGTCCGACGCTTTCGCCAATATGCTGCACGAAGTACCGCGTGAGCGTGCGCTCCGACAAACTGGCCGCCGCGCAGAGCTCGGACAGCCGCAGCGGTTCGGCAAAACGCGCATCGATCATCGAAAGCACGCGGTTGATCCGCTCCGGTTCATGGCCGGACGGACCGGTCGTCGCCTGATCGAAGGCGCTCGGTGAAGCGAGCGGCTGGCCGGGCGCGTCGGCGAGCGTGCAGAGAATGTCGAGCGCCGCGCTCAGGCGTTCGCGCGCCACGTTCGAAAGCAACGCGTCCAGACGGCCGCGCATCCATTCGCCGGCAGGCGGCTCGAATGCCAGTCCGCACGCCGCTCTGCGCAAGAGCCTGCGCAGCGGTTCATATTCGCGGCAGCAATCCGCCATGCGCCGCGCCCAGTCGCCGTCGAACCAGATAACGATGGCCACCTGCGGCGAAGACGGCTCGATAGAGCGGTTGGACGCCCACGTATGCGGCAAATCCGGCGGCACGAGGACGAGATCTTCCGCGCCGTAGTCGTTGACCGAGTCGCCGATGTAGCGCTTGCCATGACTGTTCATCGTCAGGGTCAGCTCGTACTCGGGGTGGTGATGCCACTCGAACGGAATACGCGGAAGCCGCCGATGGTAAACCCGGACCGAAGAGTCCTCGCCGAATGCGACATGCTCGTATGCAGGTTTCATGGCCGAAAGCGCAAATAATTCGACTGGATAGTATCACCCGGTTGCGAATACGCGTCATATGCTATCGCCACGATGCTTCACAAGGAGACAAGCATGGCGCTCATAATCGACGACGTGCCGGCCGCAATCCGGCAGGCAAAAAAACAGCTTCGCGCGGCGTTGCCGAACTACCGGGAGGTCTTCGCCGAAGTCGAAGAATCGATCGGCGCGGAGGCCAAGCGAATCGCAGCCCAGCGCGATCGCGGAGAAAACGTCATTCCGGAGATTCAGTTCTCCGACATCACTGAACAGCGCGTGACGGCCGAACAGATCGCGCTCGTCAAGTCGCGCGGCGCATGTGTGATCCGCAACGTTTTCCCGCGCGCACAGGTGCAGCAATGGGATGACGATATCGCGCAATACGTCGAACGCAATGATCTCGACAAGCGCCTCGAAAACCGCGCCGAGGACAAATACTTCGGACAACTTGCTTCCAGCAAGCCGCAGATCTATGGCGTGTACTGGTCGAAGCCGCAAGTGCTGGCGCGTCAGTCGGAATCGCTGACGGCCGCGCGCGTCTTCCTCAACAAACTCTGGCGCAACGAAAGCGACGGACGCGTTCACTTCGATCCGGAACATGTGCCCGTCTACGCCGACCGTCTGCGCCGGCGGCCGCCGGGTTCGGCATCGCTCGGCTTGTCGGCGCATTGCGACGGCGGCTCGGTCGAACGCTGGATCGAGAGCAATTTTCGCAAGGTGTATCGCCACGTGTTCTCCGGCAACTGGCGCGAGTACGATGCCTTCGACGCGGCTTTTCGCACGGAGGTGCAGGAGATCGCGTCGCCCGCCGTCTGCTCGATGTTCCGCACGTTTCAGGGGTGGACGGCGCTGACGCCGCAAGGCCCGGGCGACGGCACGCTGCAACTCGTGCCCATTGCCAATTCGATGGTGTACATCCTCTTGCGCGCGCTTCAGGACGATGTCGCCGACGATGATCTCTGCGGCGCGATGCCCGGTCGCGCGCTCTCGATCAAGCCGGAATTCCATGCGCCGCTGTTCGAAGCGTTGTCGTCCATTCCCAGGATGCAAGCGGGCGACACCGTGTTCTGGCACAGCGACGTCATTCATGCCGTCGAAGACGAGCATAACGGTGCGGGCTATAGCAATGTGATGTATATCGCCTCGGCGCCGGCGTGCGCCAAAAACGACGCGTATCTGAAGCGCCAGTTGCCGAGCTTCCTGAAAGGCGAAAGTCCGCCCGACTTCCCGACCGACCATTTCGAAGTCGACTTCATCGGCCGCGCAACGGCTGACGACCTGACTCCACTCGGCAAGGCGCAACTCGGCTTCAACCTGTAGCTGAAGTACCGGCATGCATGCGTGGTCTTTTCGACCGCGCATGCGTCGCTCGATCCATAACGATAAATTCGGAGACTGCAATGAAACAACAACTGACGTCGGTTGCGACGGCTGTCGCGCTGCTTGTCTCGGGCGCCCATGCTGCTCTCGCTGCGGAACAGGTTTCGGTTCTTCACTGGTGGACCTCGGGCGGTGAATCGAAAGCCATTCGCGTGCTCAAGGACGACATGAGCAAACAGGGCTACGAGTGGAAAGACTTCGCGATTGCAGGAGGGGCGGGCGCGGCGGCGATGACGGCGCTGAAGACGCAGGTGATCTCGGGCAATGCGCCATCGGCCGCGCAGATCAAGGGGCCGCTGATTCAGGACTGGGCCGAGCAAGGGATGCTCGTCACGGTCGATGCCCCTGCGGCGGAATGGAAAGCGCACACGCCCGCGCTCATCGATAGCGATATCAAGGCGGGCGGTCACTATGTGGCCGCGCCTTTCTCCGTTCACAGGATCAACTGGCTGTGGATCAACAAGGCGGACCTCGACAAAGTGGGCGGCACGCCGCCGACGACATGGCCGGAGTTCTTCGCGCTCGCCGACAAGTTTCGCGCCGCGGGCATCACGCCGGTGGCGCATGGCGGACAGCCGTGGCAAGACATGACGATCTGGGAGACGGTCGTGCTGTCGCAGGGCGCGGACTTCTATCGCAAAGCCCTTGTCGATCTCGATCCGAAGACGCTGACATCGCCGCAAATGATTCAGGTGTTCGAGACCGTTCAGAAGATCCGCTCTTACTTCGACAAGGGCTATCAGGGCCGCGACTGGAACCTCGCCACCGCGATGGTCATTTCCGGCTCGGGCGGCATGCAGTTCATGGGCGACTGGGCGAAGGGGGAATTCGCCAATGCGAACAAGAAGGCGGATGTCGATTATGTCTGCGCGGCCGCGCCCGGAACGTCGAACGCCTATACGTACACGGCGGATGCCTTCGTGTTCTTTCAGCAGAACGGCAAGAAGGATGCGACACCGGGGCAGATCGCGCTCGCCAAAACGATCATGTCGGTCGATTTCCAGCAGCAATTCAGCCTCTATAAAGGCTCCATTCCTGTCAGGCTGGATGTGCCGATGGACAAGTTCGACAACTGCGCGAAGAAGTCCCGCGCAGACGAGCAGGCGACGATCAAGACGGGCGGGTTTCTGCCATCGCTCGCTTTCGGCGAACTTCAGTCGCCCGTCACGGCTGGCGCAATCACCGATGTGGTGACGAACTTCATGAACTCGAACGAGGATGCGAAAGAGGGCGTGCGCAAGCTCGCGGCTGCTGCAAAGGTCAAGTAAGCGACGCGCAATCTCACTCACAACAGGAGACAGACTTGGATCCAGTCGCCAAACGAAAATGGCCGCGTTCAGGGCTTGAAACAACGGTGATGGGCTTCGGCGCCGCGCCGATAGGCAACATCTTCAGGCCGATCAGCGAAGAGGATTCGGCGGCTTTGATCAAGGCAGCGTGGGACGCGGGCGTACGCTACTTCGACACTGCGCCGATGTACGGACACGGCCTGAGCGAAGCGCGCTGCGGGCAGGCGCTACGCTGGTATCCGCGCGATCAGTTCGTGCTATCGACGAAGGTCGGGCGGCTGCTCAAGCCGGGCAAGCGCGCCGACATCGACTTCGCACCGTGGGTCGACGGGCTGCCGTTCGAGCTCGCTTTCGACTACAGCTACGACGGCACGATGCGTTCTATCGAAGACAGTCTGCAACGCCTGGCGCTGGAGCACATCGATATTGCGTTGATCCACGACATCGACGTGTTCACGCACGGCGAGCGCCAGCCGCAGATGTTCGAAGCGGCGATGGCGGGCGCATCGAAAGCATTGCTGAAGCTGCGCGACGAAGGCGTCGTGAAGGCGGTCGGGCTGGGCGTCAACGAGTGGCAGGTGGCTCACGAAGCGATCCGCAGGCAGGACTTCGACTGCCTGCTGCTGGCGGGCCGCTACACGCTGCTGGAGCAGGACGCGCTGGACGGCTTTCTGCCGCTGTGTGAAGCAAGACAGGTGTCGGTCGTTCTCGGCGGCGGCTTCAACAGCGGCATACTCGCCACGGGCGCGATTCCCGGCGCGAAATACAACTACGCGCCCGCGCCCGAAGCCATTCTGGAGCGCGTACGCAAAATGGAGCAGGTATGCCGGGACTTCTCGGTGCCGCTCAAGGCCGCTGCACTGCAATTCGTCCTTGGCCATCCCGCGATCCCGACCAGCATCCCGGGAGTGCGCACGGTCGCGCAACTCGAAGACAACCTGCGGACCTTCCGCACCGAGATACCGGCGGAATTCTGGGCCGAGTTGAAACGTCGTGAGTTGATCCGGCAGGATGCGCCGACGCCGCGATAGCAGTCGAGGTTCGTGCGCAATCGGAGAGGCGCGTCGGTTGTGATCGGGCGCTTGCCTGAGGCTGTGCTTGCGATTCCGCTTGCGCACGAGGCGGTATGGAGAGAAGCCTTCCGCAATCGAAGGATGACGGAATTCCGTCATGACAGGTTCGGCTCATCCGGCCATGATGAAGTGTCGCAATCATGGAGACGCCATCATGTCGTTGACTCCGTTTCGCGTCCACGTTCCGGACGAAGACCTCTCCCGCATCCGGGAACGCATACAGTCTTATCGATGGTCCCGATTTGCCGAGCCGCGCGACGCCACCGATTGGCGGTATGGACCACCGGCTGCATGGATGCGCACATTGTGCGAGTACTGGCTAACCGAATACGAATGGCGGGAGGCCGAGCGAAACATCAACGCCGCCGAACATTTTCTGACGAATATCGACGGTCAGGAACTCCACTTCGTTCACGAGCGAGGTTCCGGAGCGCGGCCGCGCCCGCTCTTGCTCATCCACGGCTGGCCCTACACGTTCGCAAGCTATCTTCACTTGCTAGAGCCGCTTGCCCACCCCGAGCGCTTCGGCGGTCGCGAAGAAGACGCTTTCAGCGTTGTCATTCCCTCTCTGCCCGGCTATGACTTTTCGCCGCCACCGGCAACGCCGATCGGCCCGCGACGCATTGCGTCGCTTTTCAACGAGCTGATGACGCGAACGCTCGGCTACGACGAGTACCTGGTCCACGGCGGCGATTGGGGCAGTGCCATCGCGGAGATGCTCGGGTTCCATCATCGCGCGAATATTCGTGGGCTCCATCTGACGATGCAGAGCGTGCGTCATCACGGCGCCGCGCCTCGCACGGGTGCTGTGAGTGAGAATGCCGATGCTGACGAACGCTCGTTCGCCGCGCGCGAAGCCGAGTTGTGGAAGAACGAGAGCGCCTATGCGCGGATTCAGGCAACGAAGCCGCTCAAGCTGGCGTATTCGATGTTCGACAGCCCGGTCGGAGTCGCCGCATGGATTGCAGAAGCGTTTCACGCATGGTCGGATCTGTCGCAACGATCATTCGGCGACGCAATATCAATGGACCGGCTCCTCACCGAGATCATGCTTTACCTGGTCACGGACAGTTTCGGGCCTTCGACATGGATCTACGTCGCGGAAGGTCTGGAAGGGTATCAAACGCTTCCGCGAGGACGATCCATCGAGGTGCCCGTCGCACTCGCGGCGTATCGCGATCCCGTATTCCCCATGCCGCCACGCGAAGTCGCTGGTCTGTCGCACTCGGTCGTGCGCTACACGACCATGCCGACGGGCGGACACTTTCCGTTCAACGAGGACCCCGATGCACTCATTGACGACTTGCGTGGCTTCGCTCGGGAGTTGAGGTAGAGGAGGCATCGTGCATCGCGCGAAGCATTTGCAGGCGGCTCGAAACGCCGAGTTTGCCGTACACCGATCGCAGGTGGTTCTCAACGGTGAGCACCGAGATGCCGAGGGCTCTCGCGACGGCCGCATTACTTGCGCCCTCGGCGACTACGCGAGCTACTTCTCGCTCGCGCGCTGTGAGTCCTGCGGCGTCGAAGAATGAATCGAAGCCGCTGCTTGTGATCGAGCGGGGGGCCGTGTCGGTGTGGACGAGCCACCATCGCTCGCCTCCTTCGCCCGCGATTTCCCGGGCGGCAAGCGTTGCGGCAGCATCTTCTTCCACGCCTGAGTATACGCGCAGGCTGATCGAACGCGTATGGCTGTTCCTGGCGCAGCGACATGCTTCGAGCTGCGCTCGTATGCGCTCGACCATCGTTGAACGCGCGCCTGGCCGGCCTAGCGCGTCTCCTCTCATGTCACGCACGCGCAAGTGCGAGTCGAACAGTATCCAGCTGTACGAGCCGCTGTGCGAAAACGCATCCGTAACCCGGTCGCGCAGTGCGAGTTGCTCGCGAAGCGCGAGGTTCTCTGCGTTCACGCGCAGCGCGGTCGCGGCGCGCCGCAGCGTCTTCGCTTCGGACGCAGTGAACCACGGTTCCGTCGCACGTCTATGCATGCCGAAGCAAAAGACCTTGCGTGCGCCAGCAAGCGACATCGGTATCCCCAGACCAATGACGTCGTAGATTCGTGCGCGGTGGAGAAAGCGCGTCTCGTAGCTTGTCTTCGCACGTTGCGGCAGTTCGCGCAGTGCGACGACAAGCGGTTCGGGAACCGTTGTCCCTTCTCCTTGCAGCCACGAGCGGAAGGGCCGCGTCAACGGATCGTCTTCATAGAACCGTTCGCCATATTCCGACAGCACGACCTCTTCGGGCGGACGATACCGGACCGAGATCGTCAGGTCTTTGGCTGGCGTTGCACCGAGTTCGAAATACAGACAGCTTCGCGCGCCCAGTCTCGCGGCCAATGGTTGCACGATCGAGCGGGCGCTGCTTTGAAGCTCCTCCTGCGCCGATACGCGTTTCATGGCGACCTCCAGCGGCTTTCTGCATCGCCGGGTAGCAACACGCGTGCCGCTTCGGCATGCGCGACCGCCGCATGCGCCTGCGGGCGAGACCCTTCAACGTCCCTTCCACGGCACGAGCCGCCGTTCCAGCGCGCGCATGCCGTAGTCGAAGATCCACGCAATCGCTCCGATCAGCATGATCCCCATGACGACCACGTCCGTGCGCAGAAAGCTCGACGCATTGAGCACCATCTGGCCGAGGCCGGCCGTGGCGGCGACCATCTCGGCCGCAACGAGCGTCGTCCAGCCGAAGCCCACGGCAATGCGCAAGCCCGTCAGTATTTCAGGCAGCGCCGCGGGCAATACGACGTGCCACACCACCTGCCGGAAGTTCGCGCCGAGCGACCACGCCGCGTTGACCTGCTCGGCGCTCGCGCTGCGCACGCCGGCACGCGCGGCCATCGCGATGGGCGCGAAGCACGCGAGCCAGATGACGACGATCTTCGCGGTCTCGTCGATGCCAAACCAGATGACGACGAGCGGCAGATACGCGAGCGGCGGCAGCGGCCGATAAAATTCCAACGGCGGGTCCAGCACCCCGCGCGCAATGCGGCTCACGCCCATCGCGATGCCGACGGGCACGGCCGTGACGACCGCCAGCGCGAACGCGCCGAACACGCGGATCGCGCTCCACAGCAGATGCTCCGAGAGCGGCAGGCCGCCCTGAAGACGGCCATGCCAGGCGTCGACGAATGCGCGCCATACCGCTTCCGGAGAAGGCAAGAAGAGCGGCGGCAGCCACCCTAAATGCGTGGCCGACCACCAGAGCAGCGCGAGCGCCGCGACGCACAGCATGCTCGGCACCGCTGTCGGTCCCGCGCCGGGCATGCCGCGATAGCGCGCGCGGCGTTTCGCGCGGGCGCCGCGCCGGGTCGGACGCGACGCCGCCGTTGCGCCGGAGAACGGCGTATCCGAAGCGGGCCGGTTCACGCCGCCTCCTTTTCCGTTCGATGCAAACGACGCGTCAGCCGCTCGCGCCATTCGATGAACGCGGGCGACGACTTCACGGCGCGCGCATCGCGACTGCGAACGTACTCGCGCGCGAAAGGCAGCTCGTGCACTTCCTCGATGCGTCCCGGGCCGGGCGTCATCAGCACGAGCCGCGTCGCGAGAAAGAGCGCCTCTTCGACGCTATGAGTGATGAAAAACACGGTCTTGCCGGTGCGCGCCCACACGTCGAGTATCAGCTCCTGCACGCTTTCGCGCGTGAGCGCGTCGAGCGCGCCCATCGGTTCATCCATCAGCAGCACTTCGGGATCGCTTGCCAGTGCGCGCGCAATGCCGACGCGTTGCTGCATGCCGCCCGACAGCGCATAGACCTTCGCGTGTTCATGCTGCGCGAGGCCGACGAGCGCGAGCGTGCGCCGCGCGATCTCGTGACGCTCGGCGCGCTTCATGCCGCGAAAACGCAGGCCGAGCGCCACGTTGTCGAGCACGTCGAGCCACGGCATCAACGCATGCTTCTGAAACACCACGCCACGGTCCGCGCCCGGTCCAATGATTGGCTCGCCATTGAGCGATGCCTCGCCTTCGGTCGGATCGATAAAGCCGGCCAGGCAGTTGAGCAGCGTGGTCTTGCCGCAGCCGGATGCGCCGAGCGCCACGACGAACTCGCCGCTGCCGATGTGCAGATCGACGCCCATGAGCGCAGGCGTGCTCGCGCCTTCGTAAGTGACGCCGAGATTGCGGATGGCGAGCGCCGTCATTTCGCGGCCTGTTGCGCGTAGCGTGGATCGACGCCGGCAGAGTAGTCGGCCAGCACGTTCTGGATGGTGCCCTGCTGCTTAAGAAACTGTGCGGTCGCGGCGAGCGACTTCGCCGCGCCGGACTGTTGCCCGCCGCCGAGCCAGGTCGGCGACGCCTGCTCGCTCGCGGTCGGGAAGGCATAGAGCGCGAGGCTCGCGGGCACGTCCGCCGCGTTCGCGCCGGACTCCTCCGCCACGGCCTTCACCTGCGCGGAGCCCGCGCTCCAGTCGGCCTTGTGATCGCGATATTGCGCGTCGGTATCGGCGAGCACCTTGACCAAGCCGGTCATGAACGCGGCGTTGTCCTGTGCGAACTTGCGCGACGCGACGAAGCCGTCGAAGGTCGCCTTGCCGGTCTCCTTCGCGACTTCGCCCGACGTGACGAGCACCTTGCCGTTCTGCTTGACGCGGGCCAGCACCGGATCCCAGATGTAGGTCGCGTCGATGTTGCCGCGCTCCCACGCGGCCGCCACTTCGGGCGGACGCAGGTTGACGATCTTCACCGCCGACGGCTCGACGCCCGCCTGCTGCAATGCGACGAGCGCATGGAAATGCGAGGTCGACACATACGGCACGCCGAGCGTCTTGCCCTTGAGATCGGCGAGCTTGCTCACGCCCGAGCCGTTGCGCGCGACGAGCGCCTCGGCGTCGTTGATGTTGTCGAGAATCCAGAACAGCGACAGATCGACGCCTTGCGACAGCCCCGCCGCGATGGGACTCGATCCCGCTTCGCCGAGTTGTATGGAACCCGAAGCCAGCGCGCGTATCACGTCCGCGCCGCTGCCGAGCTTGCGATAGGTCACTTTGTAGCCCGTCGCCTTCTCGACGGCGCCGCTTGCCTGCGCATAGCGCCAGGGCACGACCATATCCTGATAGCCGATGACCACTTCGCGTGTCTCGGCTTGCGTCGAAAGAGGCGAGAGGGCGGCAGCGGCGAGCAGAAAAGAAAGGGCGGTCGCGATCAGCCGGCGACGATGGAACATGTGTGTCATGGAGCGGACGGAATGAAGTAATGTGATGAGCCTTCGACTATAGGCACTTCGCGTTCCAAGGCTACGAATCTTTCATGCATAGCAACGAAGCGCCGACGGCATAAGCGTCATCCCGTTCTTGTGCTAGCCATATTCGTTGCGACATGAAGAGCAAAGTGTCAGCCGATCCGAGCACGTTTTCGCCAGTTGCAGTACCGTGGGCGAATCCACTTTCTGCCGAACCACGCGATGCCGCACTCAAGACAACTCCATCTCGGCGCGTTCATGCGCCCGGTCAGCCTGCATACCGGCGCGTGGCGCTACCCCGGCGCTTACGCCGACGCCAACTTCAACTTCCGTCATTTGAAGCGCTTCGTACAGACGCTGGAGGCGGCCTGCTTCGACGCGTTCTTCATGGCCGACCATCTCGCCGTGCTCAACATGCCGGTCGATGCGTTGAAGCGCAGCCATACCGCGACTTCGTTCGAACCGTTCACGCTGCTTTCCGCGCTCGCCGCCGTGACCGAACGCATCGGGCTGGTGGCGACGGCATCGACCACCTTCGACGAGCCGTATCACATCGCGCGCCGTTTCGCGTCCCTCGATCACTTGAGCGACGGCCGCGCCGGATGGAATCTCGTCACCACGTCCAATCCCGATGCGGCGCGCAACTTCGGCCGCGAAGAACATATGGAACACGACGAGCGCTATCGGCGCGCGCGCGAGTTCTACGATGTCGTCACGGGCCTCTGGGATAGCTGGGCCGACGACGCGTTCGTGCGCGATACCGAAAGCGGCCTTTTCTTCGACCCCGAGAAGCTGCACGTGCTGGACCACAAAGGACCGTATCTGTCGGTGCGCGGGCCGCTCAACATCGCGCGGCCGGTGCAGGGCTGGCCGGTCGTGGTGCAGGCCGGGTCATCGGAAGCAGGCAAGCAGTTGGCCGCCGAAACCGCCGACGCCGTGTTCACCGCGCAGCCGAACCTCGCAGCGGGCAAGCGTTTCTATGCCGATGTCAAAGGCCGCGTGGAGCGCGCCGGCCGCGCGCGAGACCATCTGAAGATTCTGCCGGGCGCGTTCGTCGTGGTCGGCGATTCGCGAGACGAAGCGCAGGAAAAGCGCGCGTTGCTCGATACCTTCGTGCATGACGACAGCGGCTTCGCTTCGCTGTCGATCGCGCTGGGACACGATGTATCGTCGTTCGATCCCGATGGCCCTTTGCCCGAAATCCCCGAGACCAACGCGAGCCGTAGCGCGCGGGAACGCGTCATCGACATGGCTCGCGCCGAGGGGCTGACCGTTCGTGAACTCGCGCGACGCGTAGGCGGCTATTCGGGCTTGCAGATGGTCGGCACCGCGACGGATATCGCCGACGAGATGGAACAGTGGCTCGTCGAGGAGGGCAGCGACGGCTTCAACGTCATGTTCCCGACCTTGCCCGCCGGACTCGATGACTTCGCCACGAAGGTGGTGCCGGAGTTGCAGCGGCGCGGCATCTTCCGGCGCGCCTACGAAGGAACGACTCTGCGAGAGCATCTCGGCCTGCCGAGGCCTGTGAATCGGTTCTTCGACGCGCCGTAGGTCGGCCGTGCGCACGCGCGGGACAAGCAGGCTGTGCCTATCCCGCGTGTTCGACCGGATGCGTGCTGAGCCACGCGTGTTGCGCATCACTGAACAGCCGTGACCGCGTGAGAAAGCGCAGGCCGGTCGGACGTTCCAGAGAGAACATGCCGCCATTGCCCGGCACACAGTCGATGATGAGTTGCGTGTGCTGCCAGTATTCGAACTGGGATTCGCTCATGTAGAACGATACGCCGGCGAGTTCACCGAGCTTGACGTCGGAGGCCCCGACGATAAACTCGTCGACCGGAAACAACATCGGCGCGCTGCCGTCGCAACAGCCTCCCGATTGATGAAAGAGCATGGCGCCATGCTCGGCCTTGAGCTTTTCGATCAACGCTATCGCCGCCGGGGTCGCGACGACGCGCTGCACTGCTGCTTCGTCCATGTCGTCCTCTTTGTGCGCGAGGAGTCGCCGCTCAATAGCTTGATAGCTCGATAGCTCGATGCGGCGGCTCCGCGCGCTCGAAAGTTAGAAGAAACCAAGCGGCTTTTCGCTATAGCTCACGAGCAGGTTCTTCGTCTGCTGGTAGTGATCGAGCATCATCTTGTGGTTCTCGCGTCCGATGCCCGATTGCTTGTAGCCGCCGAACGCCGCGTGCGCCGGATACGCGTGATAGCAGTTGGTCCATACGCGGCCCGCCTGGATTGCGCGCCCGAAGCGATACGCCCGCGTGCCGTCGCGCGTCCAGACGCCTGCTCCGAGGCCATAGAGCGTGTCGTTCGCAATGGCGAGCGCCTCTTCTTCGTTTTTGAATGTCGTCACCGAAAGCACCGGTCCGAAGATCTCTTCCTGGAAGATGCGCATCTTGTTGTGGCCGCGAAATACTGTCGGCTTCACGTAGAAGCCTTTGGCAAGCTCGCCTTCGAGCGCATTGCGTTCGCCGCCGATGAGACAGTCCGCGCCTTCCTGCTTGCCGAGGTCGATGTAAGCCAGAATCTTTTCGAGCTGCTCCTGCGAGGCTTGCGCACCGATCATCGTCTTCGTATCGAGCGGATGCCCTTGCGTGATTGCCGCGACACGCTTGAGCGCGCGCTCCATGAAGCGCTCGTAGATGGACTCTTCGATCAGCGCACGCGATGGGCACGTACACACTTCGCCCTGGTTGAGCGCGAACATGGCGAAGCCTTCGAGCGCCTTGTCGAAGAAGCTGTCGTCTGCGTTCAGCACGTCTGCGAAGAAGATGTTCGGACTCTTGCCGCCGAGTTCCAGTGTCACGGGTATCAGGTTCTGGCTGGCGTACTGCATGATGAGGCGCCCTGTCGTCGTCTCGCCGGTGAACGCGATCTTTGCGATGCGCTTGTTCGATGCGAGCGGTTTGCCAGCTTCGAGCCCGAAGCCGTTGACCACATTCACCACGCCCGGCGGCAACAGGTCCTGGATGACCTCGAGCAGCACGAGCAGCGACGCGGGCGTCTGTTCCGCGGGCTTCAGCACCACGCAGTTCCCGGCCGCAAGCGCGGGCGCGAGCTTCCATACAGCCATCAAGATGGGGAAGTTCCACGGGATGATCTGACCGACGACGCCGAGCGGCTCATGGAAGTGATACGCGACGGTGTCCTCGTCGATCTGTGAGATGGAGCCCTCCTGTGCGCGTGCGGCGCTCGCGAAGTAGCGGAAGTGATCGATGGCGAGCGGGATATCGGCCGCCATCGTCTCGCGCAGCGGCTTGCCGTTGTCGATCGATTCGGCTACCGCGAGCCGCGCGAGGTTCGCTTCCATGCGATCCGCTATCTTCATCAGCAGATTGGCCCGGTCCGTTGTGGACGTCTTGCCCCACGATGCCTTCGCGGCATGAGCCGCATCGAGGGCGGCTTCGATGTCCGCTTCGCGCGAACGTGGAATGGAGGTGAACGGCTCGCCGGTGATAGGCGAGATGTCGTCGAAGTATTCGCCGCCGACGGGCGGCACCCACTTGCCGCCGATGAAGTTTCCATACTGCTTCTTGTACGGATAGTCGGTGCTCAGGAACTGCATCTCCGCATGGTTCATCTGTGTGCTCCTCGCATGTCGATAGAAGCGGTCCGGCGCTGGCGATGCGCGCCGCCGCTGCGAGTACATTGCGAGTTCCATGCCATTGAGCTCGTGCACGGCATCGTCATGCGCAGCGTGGGTTTAGGCGAGACCGTGCGTTGCGGGCGCAGGCGGCGGCTGTTCATATTCGCGACAGGTGTATCGTGCTGTAGCACTCGTGAATTGGGGTCTTCGCGAGAACGCTTAGAGCGGGCGCGTAGCGCCGATGCGATGGATGAGTGGGGCGTACCGGCGTTGAGCCAGGCACTTGCCTGCCGCCTGGTCACACGCCTTGCCGCATTCGCGGCGCCGATCGCGGAGTCGATGGAACAGAGCGCAGGCGGTGTGGGAACAGTATGAGGGCAGCTCACGGACCGTAGCCGCGTGGCTGCAAGCACTATGGATTCACCGCGCCCCTTCGAGGTCGAAGGCGCGCGGTGGACGTCCGCCGAGACCGAATCAATGACCAGGCCCCGCGTTAAGCGGCAGCTTCGAGGCACGGGCAATGTCGGCGGTCATTTTGGTCGGGCCTGGCTTGTATCCGTTCGACATGAGCAGGAACGCCATGATGTCCGCATAGTCCTGGTCCTTCATCTTGCCCGGGCGATCGGCGGGCATGTTGGTCGCCATGTAGGTGAATATTCCGCCGACCGTCAGATGCGAATTCGCCGCCGGTGCAAACGACGGCCTCTGCAATGCGGGCGCCGTCACACCCTGGAGCTGCGCGCCGTGGCACTTCGCGCACGAGCTTCCATATAGCGTCTTTCCATGCGAGATCTGGGCCTGTTCGAACGATGGCGGCTCTGCGCCGACTTCGTTCGACACCTTGATGTTGCGGCCCATGCGCGAGGCGTTCGCGTCCGCGAGCATGATCCCCGAGAACAAGGGCGATGCCGTCGACGGCGTGTCGAGATAACCGGTCGATGTCGTTCGCGCGGGCAAGGTCCACTGCTTCGTCAGCGCCAGAAGCTCGCCATCCTTGCGCATGGCCGAGAGCGTTTCGTCGATGAGCGGGCGCGATGCAGCGGCCCTGGCGCCGAACGCGAAAGAGAGCTGCCATTCCGCATACGGCGAGTCGGCGAGCGCGATATCGAAGCTGCGCTGCGGATGCATCAGGCCATAAGCGACGACGGCGGGATACCACACGATGGCCTTGCGCGCGCGTCCGGTCGCCACTGCGTCGACCGTCGACGCGCAGCTATTCTCGAGGTCGAGCGTCACGCCCTTCTGCTGCACGGCGATAAGTTGCGCTGGACTCGCATAGGTGGCAGCGACGGTGCGCTTCGCTGCGCCCTGCAACACGGTGCCGGGCGCCTCGACGCTCACGTATCCCGCGCGCAGATAACCGCTGGAAAAGCGCATTTTGCCGCCGGACGCATCGGCGACCGTGGAACGCGGAAAGCCTGCGATCACGTCGCAATCGCGAGTGAGCAGCTTGTCGAGTTCCCTGAGCGAAACGCCGTCGTCATCGCCTTCGCCGATACCGTGCACGAACTCGATCGGAATGTTGGCGCGCGCGAAGACTGCTTGTGCGACGGCGCGATCCAGAGACGCCGACGGACTACCGGGAAACGTGCAGATTTTTACCGTGGCATGGGACACGGAAGGAGCGAGCGCGATGAATGCCGCGAGCATCCCCGCCGCGCGAAAGGTGTGGAGTGAATGAGTCATGGCCAGACGTCCGGTGGTAGGAGAGCGCCGCAGAGCGCGCGAAAGACGTTGCGCCCTGCGGTCCGATCTGCGGTTCAGGTGCGGTTCACGTACGATTGAGCGCGAACACATAGAGCGTGCCGCCGCGCGGCACCTTGTCGGCGACCTTGGCCATGGGACCGCCCCAGATCGGATTGGCGCCGCCGTAGCCCGCAAGAATGGCGACATATTCCTTGCCGTCGATCTCATACACCGAAGGCTGCGCGATGATGCCGCTCGCGAGCTTCGGGCTCTTCCAAAGAACCTTGCCCGTCTTTTCATCAAACGCAAGCAAGTGGCCGTCGAGCGAGCCGCTGAACGCAAGGCCGCCCGCCGTGGTCGCGACGCCGCCGTTCCATGGCAGCTTGGTCCAATAGCTCCACTTCTTCTTGCCGGTATCGACGTCGATCGCCTGCAGTTCGCCATAGCCCTTGCTGCCAGGCTCGGGCTTGATCTCGAAGCCTTCTCCGAGATAAGGCAGGCCTTCCATGTAATTCACCGACTTGCCGGACAAGGACATGCACGCATGCAGCGCGGGCACGATGGCAAGGTGTGTCTCGGGATCGTACGACACGGACCACCAGTTCTTGCCACCAAGGAAGCTGGGACACGTCTCGATGGTCGTGCCTGTTTTCGGGTATTTCGCGGCATCCTGCACCGGTTTGCCATCGGCGGTGTAGCCCGTGACCGACGTAGCCTTCACGAACGGCCGCGCGTAGATCAGCTTGCCGTTGCTGCGATCGATGGCATGGAAGAAGCCGTTGCGGTCCGCATGAATGATCGCGTCGTAGTCCTTGCCCTGATACTTGACGTTGGCGAGCACCGGCGTGTTCACGCCGTCGTAGTCCCACGTGTCATGCGTCGTGTACTGATAATGCCACTTGAGATCGCCCGTCTTCGGATCGAGCGCGAGCAGCGAATCCGAATACAGGTTATCGCCGGGCCGCAGGTCGGCAAGCCACGGCCCGGGATTGCCCACGCCCCAGTAGAGCGTCTTGCTTGCCGCGTCGTAGGTGCCGGTGAGCCATGCGGGCGCGCCGCCATGTTCCTGCATGCCATCGGGCCACGTGTCGCCGCCCGGCTCCTTCGCGCCGGGCACCGTGAAGCGCTTCCACAGCAACTTGCCATCGTTGGGATCGAGCGCTGCGATGAAGCCGCGCGCGCCGTACTCGCCGCCCGAACTGCCGACGACGAGTGCGCCGTCGAGGGCGAGCGGGGCAAGCGAGAATGCGTAGCCCATGCCCGGATCGAACATGGCCTTCTTCCATACGAGTGCGCCGGTTTGTGCATCGAGCGCGGCCACTTCGCCGTTCAGCATCGCGACGTAGACGTTCTTTCCGTAGAGCGCGACCCCGCGATTCACGACATCGCAACAGGCCGTCTTGAACGACTTTGCGTCGAGTTGCGGCTCGTACTTCCAGAGCTGCTTGCCCGTCGCGGCATCGAATGCGTAGACGTTGTCCTTGGGCGTCGTCACGAACATAAAGCGCCCGTTGACGATGGGCGTCGCTTCGAAACCCTGCTGCAGCTCAGCGGGAAACTTGTAGCTCCATGCCTGCTTCAGGTCCTTGACGTTGCGCGTGTCGATCTGCTTGAGCGGAGAGTGAGCATGACCGTTGTAGGTGCGGTAGTAGGTGAGCCAGCCCGGGTCGTCCTGCGCGCTTATCAGGCGTTCATAAGTGACATCGGAGTATTGCGCCGGCGTGCCATCCGCCGCGATGGCCTGATGCTGTGCAAAAGCGAATGTCAGCGCGGCGCCTGCTGCAAGGGCCGCCAAGCGCATCGCCGGGACTGGTCGAATCTTCATCGTCGTCTCCTGGATATGAATGCAACGTCTTCTCTCTTGCGTGTCCGATAACGATAGACATGCGAAACGGTTGCCGCATCGTCAAGGCAACTCACGTGCCATTCATCAAGGAAGCGCCTGCCAGGCTTGCCCCACGCTGACGCGGCGGTCGATGCAACTCGAGCTCATGCCGCAGCGGATGGATGCACGGGTGTTGCAATGTGGAGTAGTGGGACGTCGAGTGTTGCCGGATGGGGCAGTGGCGAGATCAGTCGATACAAGGCGCGTCGCATCGCAGGGTCGCTGTGGACTTCGGAGTCCTACATAATGTGGAGAGAATAGTGGAGGAGGAGCATATGTCCGGATCGATACCGCTCCGAGCCGGACATATGCTTATTGAGGCTTCAGCGTGTGGCGATATACATCGTGATTTCGAAGCCGAAGCGCAGATCGGTGAAGGCGGGCTTAGTCCATTGCATGGCGTCTCCTTGAATGATGCGTGGCAGCGGTCGCGAACCGTTCGCAACCGGCGCTCACAGGTGCAAGGTCCATGCCTTCGACAAAGAGATCGCGCGCAGCACGCTCCGGCACCGGAGTGCTCCAAAGTGCAACACCCGGGCAACAGTTCACTGCTCCATGGATGAACAGCCGGGCATCTTGCGATAGATCGTGTTCCGTGAGATCCCGAGCGCGCGGGCGGCGGCCGACACATTGCCATGATGACGCGCGAGCGCCGCCGCAATGACGGCCACGGTGACTTCCTCGAGCCGTTCACCATCCAATGCCGATGAAACGCTTGCTTCACTGACCGCTGGCGTAGGGACGCGCGGGTCATCGAAGAAGTCTTCGGGAAGATGCTCGCGGCGGATGCAGCCATCGTCGTCGACCATTGCGGCGGCGGTGCGCAACACGTTGCACAACTGCCTGAAGTTTCCCGGCCAGGCATAACGCTCGAACAATGCCATGACGTCGTCATCGATGGACAGACGCGTGTTGCATGCTTCTTCGGCGCTCAACGTCCGCATCATGTTCGTGATGACCACGGCGAGGTCTGTGCGTTCGCGCAAGGGCGGCAGCTTGACCACGAGCCCGTTGATCCGGTAGTAGAGGTCTTCGCGGAACGCGTTCTGAGCGATCATCTCGCGCAGATTACGGTGCGTTGCGCAAATGATCGCCACGTCCACCGGTATGGACTTGCTCGAGCCGAGCGGATCGATCACGCGCTCCTGGAGCACGCGAAGGAGCCGCACCTGCAAGTGGTAAGGCATGTCGCCGATTTCATCGAGGAAAAGCGTGCCGCCGTTCGCCTGAAGCACTTTGCCCGCCGCGCCTTTGCGCCGCGCGCCCGTGAATGCGCCTTCCTCGTACCCGAACAGCTCGGATTCGATCAGGTTTTCCGGGATCGATGCGCAGTTCACCGCGATAAACGGCCCCCCGCGACGCGGCGAATCACTGTGAATGGCTTGCGCGAGGAGTTCCTTGCCCGTGCCCGTTTCGCCGGTGATGAGGATGGGGATACCCTTGCCGATGACCTTGCGCACCTTGCCGATCACGGCCGAGATTCTGGCATCGCCCGTCTCGAGCGATGCGAGCCTGGACGACGGCTCACAAGGGGCCAACGCGCGCGGGGCAGGCCGTGCGGCGGGCGTCGTCGCGTCGGCGAAGGGCGCGCGGTCGAGGCGCACGCGCGCGCAGACGACGGTGCCGTTGTTCAGGTTGAGCGAAATGTGCGGCGCGCGGCTCGTTTGCGAACGATCGATCAATTGCGCGCTCGTCAGGCCGAAGAGCGACGAAAGCGTATGCGCGCGCAACGCCGACAGCGGCAGGCCGAACTGGAATTGTGCGCTGCGATTGGCCGACAGGAAGCGGCCATCGAAGCTGAACGCCATGATGCCTTCCATGAGCGTGCCGAGAAATTCGGGCCGGCCATGGAAGGAAATCTGCATCATGCCCTGAAAAGTGCTGGAAAACAGGTGGTTTTCGATCATCTGCACCGACATGCGCGCGAGCGCCATCGTGTGACGATGATAGCTGCGATGATCGCCCGTTACGTCGAGCACGCCGATCAGATCACCGTATGGATCGAGGATCGGCACGCTCGAACAGGTGAGAAAACGGTTGGCCGCGAGATAGTGCTGGTCGCCATGCACGACCGTGGCCGAGCGTTCGGCGATCGCGGTGCCGATTGCATTCGTGCCTTGTCGTTCCTCCGCCCAGTTTGCTCCCGCTCTCAGCGCGACCTTTTCGGCGCGCGCGAGGAAGTCGTCGTCACCCGTGGAGTGCAGGATCAAGCCTTGCGCGTCCGTGAGAACGATCATGCTTTGCGTATTGACGATCTGCTCACGCAGGCTTTCCATAACCGGCGTCGCGTGCGCGCATAGCACGCGGTTCTGCTCGAGCTTGAGCAGCAGGTCGGCGCGGGTGAGGACGTCGTAGTCGGGGCGCGTGGAAGCGTGGAGGCCGAACGTCTCCGATCGCTGATGGGCGTTGCGGATCGCCGGGATGAGCCAACCGTTTTCCCTTTCATCGGGGATGCCCGCAATCTCGCGGATCTCGTCTTGCATCGTCTCCTCCTTGTGCAAGTGCCGGTCGATTCGCCGGATAGTGTGGCGCCGAAACAAGCAAGCACCGGGCCAATGTGCGCCACGCGTCGACTTCTACAGCAAAAGAAAGTATAGGGACGGCAAGGGGCGGCGCAGTGAAGTGTCTCGCGCCGGTGGCAGGTGTTCTCGGACCCATGCTACAGCGGTCTGCCGGGGCAGGCGCTTGATCGAACACAAATATTTCTGCGTGGACTCGCGCTTTCCACTACGCCGCAAAACGTGAGAGCGCGCGGGAGAATGCTCATTGAGTTCTTCATAGGCAAATCGGAACGGCAAATATCGAAAGAGGATCGAACGCCGGCCTGTGGATTTGGTCTTATCGAGCCGTTAACCTTCTGTACGGCTTTGCTGGACCGCAACGTGCGCCCGCAAGTTATCGAACATGAAACGGACCGAACTCGACATCCCATCATGCCCGCCGAGCAGTCCGCCTACGCTAGCCACGCGCTTTTCGACGCTGACGTTCCCGCGCGAGCGTCAATTGCTCGCATGGCGCGACCGCGTGGGGCACGTCGTCGACGTATTGCCCGACAAGGATCAGATCGCGCGCGGCTTCGCGGGCAGTATCGACCTTCATGCGGCGGGCGGACTGGTGTTCACGCAAGCGCGCACCGAAGCGCTAGTGCTCGAGCGGTCGATCGCGCGCGTGTCGACGGATACACGCCACGATTTCGCGTTCCACGTTTATGCGGAGGGCGAGTCCGGCCATATCAGCGGCGTGCGCAAGAAGCGCAGCGCGCCCGATTCGGTGCGCGGAATCGCGGTGTTCGATCTGAACCAGCGCTTTCGGATCGAGCGTCCCGCGTGCCGCGTGCTGACCATGTTCCTGCCGCGTTCGGTCGTGGCAGCGCATATCGGCGACTGTGATGCGCTGCACGGCCGCGTCTTGCCCGAAGACGCGCCGCTCGCGCGCGAGGTCTTCCGGCATTTCGAAGCGGTCGCACACGCACTGCCGACGCTGAACCGGTCCGAAGCCATCGACGCGCTCGGTGGCGGCGCGCAGCTCCTGCTCGCCGCATTCGCCGACAACGCGGATGCCTTGCACGACTTGCACGACTTGCGCGACACGCTGCGATTCGCGGCAAAACGCCAGGTGAAGCGCTATGTCGAGACGCACCTGCATCGGGCGGATCTCACGCCGGCAAAGATCGTCGATGCACTCGGTCTCGACCGTGAGGCTCTCTATCGAGCGTTCGAGCAGGAAGGCGGCCTTCGCGCGTACATCGGCAATCGCCGTTTGCGCGAAGCTGCCGATAAACTCGCGCGCTTTCCGGATCGGCCGGTTGCCGACATCGCGATGGGTCTTGGTTTCAAGAGCACGTCGGATTTCACGCGCGCGTTTTATCGCGCCTTCGATGTGACTCCGCTCGACATGCGGCTGCGCGCACAAGACCTGTTGCGGGCGGCGGCGAGCGATCCCGTCATGCGCATGCACGCCGCGCATTCAAGGGGCGTTCGGGGAAGCGGCTGAGTGCGAGCAGCGCCAGGCCGTTTGCGGCGACCAGATACCACGCGGGCGTCATCGCGTTGCCGGTCGCGTCGATGAGCCATGCGACGGCGAGCGGCGAGAATCCGCCGAAGACCACAACGCCGAACGTATAGACGACCGACAGGCTTGCTGCGCGCCGATGCTTCGGGAACGCTTCGAGCATCAGCACGGAACCTGCGCCCGCGTTGTTCAGCGCAATAGCGACATAGAGCAATACGATCACGAGCGCGAGCGTGTCGGGCGCGCCTCGCGTCAGCGCGTGGAAGGCCGGAAAAGCCGTGACGAGCGCGCCGACGAGCGATGCATACTGCAGCGTCTTGCGGCTCATCAGCCGGTCTGCGGCGAGCGCGACGAGCGGTGTCACGACAAGAATCACGAGGCCGGAGAGCGACGCGATCAGAAAGCTGATCGCGGGCGGCCGGTGCAACGTATGCGTCAGGTAGTTCGGCATGTACAGCACCGCAATATAAATGCTCGACGAAGGCGCGGCCATCATCAACATGCCGCATGCGAGAGGCCGTGCGTGCTCGCGAAGCACCATCCGCAGCGGCGTGCGCGCGGGACGCGGCTTCGATGGCGACGCATCGCCCGGTATGCGACGAAGCCACCAGCCGAGCGGCGCGATCAATCCGCCGATGACGAAGGGCACGCGCCATCCCCATTGCACGAGCTGGTCGTGCGGCAGCAGTGCGGACGTGCACGCGCCGACGAGCGCAGCCACGCATGCTGCGGCACCCTGGCTCGCGCCCCGCCAACTGACCATGAAGCAGCGCCGTTCATAGGGCACCGACTCCATCAGCAGCGCGGATGCCGGGCCGATCTCGCCGCCGGCCGCCAGTCCTTGCATGAGCCGCGCCAATACGATCATGACGGTCGCGCTCGCGCCGATCGTCGCGGGCGTCGGCAGACACGCGATGAGCCACGTGCCTGCCGCCATCAGGGCGATGGACAGTCGCATGCCCGCATCGCGGCCGCGACGGTCTGCGTATCGTCCGATGAGCATGGCGCCGAGCGGGCGCATCACGAAGCCGGCGCCGAACGTCGCGAGCGAAAACAGCAGAGACGAAGCGGCGTCGTGCGCGGGAAAGAACAGCCGTCCGATCATCGCTGCGGAGAAACCATACACGGTGAAGTCGTACGCAACGAAGCCGTTGCTGATGACCGTCGCGACGATGAGGCGTTTCAGATCGGCGGGCGACTTTCGTTCAGTGTGGTCCATGAATATGCGCAGAGTGATGCATGGTTATCGGCCGTTTATTGCCTTGGCTTTTGCGGATGTTCCAGTTCGCCGCTGAGTCGTGTATGCGTTCATGCGTTCATGCGTTCATGCGTTCATGCGTTCATGCGAAAGGGTAATGGTTTTCCCCGCATTCAAGAGGTCGCCGCTGCTGCCGTTAGCAGGTAGAACGCCGCGCATCGCGGCCACCGCAACCACGCCCTGGAACCTAGCATGAAGATTTCTACTCGGCTCGCGCTGCTTGCCATTACCGCGCTTATCGCGTTGCTTGCCGTCGGAGGATATAGCGTCTACAGCGTGCGAAGCGCCATGCTCGACGACAAGCGGGCGCAGATTGTGAACATGTTGAAGATGGCCGAGCACCTGGCCGAGTACTACCACCAGCAGGAAGTTGCCGGTGCGATGACGACCGAACAGGCGCAAACCGCCACGAAGACCGCACTGAACCGGATGAATTATTCCGACCAGAGCTACTACTGGGCCCGCCTGCCGGACGGAACCTCACTCGTGCATCGGAAACAGGAAAACATCGGCAAGGTCTTGCTCGGCAAGGCGCCGGACGGACGCCCGGACACCGAGCTTTATCGCGAGATGCTCGATAAGGAGCACATTCCGGTGCTGATGGTGGTCACCACGCACCCGTCCACGGGCGTCATGACGGGCAAGATGAACGGCATCGTCGAGTTCAAACCGTGGGGCTGGTGGATCGGCACGGGATTCTTCACCGACGATATCAGTGCAACCTTCGTGCACACGATGCTGCAGATCAGCGGATTGATTGCGCTGGCGCTCGCGGCCATTGCTGCATTGGCGTGGAAAACCATACGGAACGTCACGGGCGCACTCGGCGGCGAGCCTCAGTTCGCAGCGCGCGTCGTTCGAGAGATCGCAGCCGGCGACCTGAGTTCTCCTACGGCGATCAAGGATGGGGACGACCGCAGCCTTCTCGCCGCAGTGGAGCAGATGCGTCGCGGTCTGCAAGCGATGGTGACGACCATCCGCACGAGTTCGGAAGCCGTTTCGTCGGGTGCCGTTGAGATTGCGGCGGGCAATACCGATCTGTCGAGCCGCACGGAGCAGCAGGCCGCGTCGCTGCAGGAGACCGCGGCGAGCATGGAGGAACTGACAGCAACGGTCAAGCAGAACTCCGAGAACGCCCAGCAAGCCAGCGGGCTCGCCGAGAACGCGAATACCGTTGCCAACGAGGGCAGCGCGATCATCGGTCAGGTCATCGAGACCATGGATTCGATCGAACAGAGCTCGGGCAAGATCACCGAAATCATCGGGATGATCGAAGGGATCGCATTCCAGACCAACATCCTTGCGCTCAACGCAGCAGTGGAGGCGGCACGCGCAGGCGAGCAGGGCAGGGGCTTCGCGGTGGTTGCGAGCGAAGTGCGCAACCTCGCGCAGCGTTCCTCGACGGCCGCACGGGAGATCAAGGACCTCATCGAAACGTCCGGCAGCCGAGTGCATGAGGGAACCGTCCTTGTCGCACAGGCCAGTGAGACGATGAAGCGTGTGGGGACCGCCATCCAGCGCGTCAACGACATCATGGGCGAGATCGCGTCCGCTTCCAACGAGCAGAGCCGCGGCATCGAGCAAGTCAATCAGGCCATTTCGCAGATGGACGAGGTCACTCAGCAGAACGCGGCGCTCGTGGAAGAAGCGGCGGCAGCGGCGGGTTCCATGGAGGACCAAGCGAAGCAACTGACCGCCGCCGTCGCTGTGTTCCGCACGGCCCAATCATCCGCCGCGCCCACGACGATCAGTCGCGCGCCGCAGACGACGCGGCCGTCGCCTGTCAAGAGAACACCGCCGGCCCCCCGCGCGGTGAAGGCAACGGCCCCTGCGCCGGTAGCGGCCTGCGCGGCGGCTGATGGTGAGTGGTCGACGTTCTAAGCCCCGAGGCTGCCTCTCGTCGCCGACGACTCCGCTGGGCGCGGAGGCGCCTTCCCCCCGTGACTCCGCCAGCGGCGCTGTCGCCACAAGCTCCACGATACCTTCGCGCGCGAGCGATCAGCTGACGCCACGTCAGGCCGCGCTCGCGCAGTCATAAAGCTCAACCGTTCCGACCGGACCCCGGCCGAGCGTGATCGCAACGGGAGATGATCGGCGGCCGTCGAGTTTCCCCAACGCCGCTCCTCGCCGTTAGCTCATTCCGCCCGCGCCGCTCATGCGCGCACCGGCACGCCTCGCCGTCTCCCCGAGTTGCCTCAGCGTCGCCGCGTCTAGACGCTCGAAAAGAACAGCCCCCCATCTCTTCAGGCTGGCCGAACGCATCGGTTCACGCCAACTTCGGTAAAGAATTTATTTCAGCATGCCCTTAATTCCGATGCCGTAATTGCCGATATTCCTTTCAATTGCCGACAGTCAAAAAGCGCATACGAGCGACCACTCACGGTACTCGGCGCAGGACGAGTCAGCAGGACTCCACGCGGAGAAACAATGGACAACATGGAGCGATTCGCAAAATGCGCATCAAAAATCTAAAGATCGGCGTTCGGCTGGGCTGTGCGTTCGGCGCGGTTGTCGCGCTGATGATCGGCACGGCGGCGCTGGGAACCAAGCATCTGGAAGCCAGCAACGAGAAAATGGACAACGTCGTCAGCGAACATTATTCGCTGATCGCGTTGAGCAATACCATCAAGACCAATGGCTACAAGGCCAATGGCATCTTGAGCAAACTCCTGCTCGCCTCGTCGGAAGACCAGACCAAGCAGTACATGGACGACTATGTGGCGATTCGTGGCGCGAACGCGCAAGCCTATTCGAAACTCGAAAAGCTGCTGACGAGCGATGACGGAAAGGCGCTTTTCAAGGAGCAGATCGGCGCGCGAACGGCTTATGGGGTGAGCGTACGCAAGTTCTTCGAACTCGTTAAAGCTAACGAGCAACAGGCCGCACGAGAGCTGTATCTCGGCGATCTCGCCCGTCAACAGGACGACTACTACTTGCTCGTCGACAAAATGGTCGACTATCAGGCGGCGCTCATGCAGGCAGCCGTGACGAAGGCAGCCGAAGACGGCAACGACGCGCGCATACAGATGATCCTGCTGTCGCTCGGTGCGGTGCTCGCGGCAATCGGCACGGGCGTGGTCATCACGCGCAGCATCACGCGGCCCATTCATGAAGCCGTGAACCTTGCCGAAGCGGTGGCGGACGGCGACCTGACGCATCGTCTGGAAGTCGCGTCGAGCGATGAAATCGGCAGGCTGCAAGGCGCGCTCAAGCGAATGATCGAGAACCTGCACGGTATCGTGGGCAATGTGCGCACGGCGACGCAAACGATCACGCACGCGTCGCGGGAAGTCGCGAGCGGGAACATGGACCTGTCGAGCCGGACGGAACAGCAGGCGAGCGCCCTCGAAGAGACGGCCGCCGCGATGGAAGAACTGACTTCCACGGTCAAGCAGAACGCCGACAACGCGCTCGAAGCCAACCGCGTTGCATCCGATGCATCGGTCATTGCGGGCAAAGGCGGAGAAGCCGTGAACCGCGTCGTGGATACGATGGAGGCCATCAACGCCTCATCGCGCGAGATCGTGAACATCATCGCCGTGATCGAAGGCATCGCGTTCCAGACCAACATCCTGGCGCTCAACGCCGCCGTGGAAGCGGCGCGGGCGGGCGAGCACGGACGTGGCTTCGCAGTCGTGGCGAGCGAAGTGCGCAGCCTCGCGCAGCGCAGCGCGACGGCTGCCAAGGAGATCAAGACGCTTATCGACGATTCCGTCGACCTGGCCGACACCGGTAGCCAGATCGTCGGGGAGGCGGGGCAAACCATTCGTGAAGTGCTGAGCAGCATCTCGCGCGTCTCGACCATCGTCGGTGAAATGAGCACGTCGAGCCGCGAGCAAAGCGACGGCATCGAGCAGATCAATCAGGCTGTCACGCAAATGGACCAGGTCACGCAGGAAAACGCCGCGCTGGTGGAAGAAAGCGCGGCCGCAGCCCAGTCGTTGCGCGATCAGGCCGCCGAACTGACGCAACTGGTCGCTTCCTTCAAGCTGGATGTAGCGACGTCCCCGGACGATGTACGCGCAGCGGCCCATGCGGAGCCCGCGCGTCGATCCAGTATGCCGATGCTCATGACCAGCTGACCGTCGGGGGTGCGCCGTCATGCACGGCGCACTCGCTGACCGCGCCTTCAATCGGGGTGAGAGACAGCGAACCCAAGAACTCTATCCGAAATCGAGCTCATAGCATGTACCAAGACCCAATCGACGCCGCGCTCGTTCACGAGGCGGCCAGCGTCCGCGCAAGCGAGCCTGACGCCGCGCTATCGAAGGCGGCCTCGCCCACGGCGGCACTGATCGACGCATACCGCAAGCACGGCCATCTCATCGCGACGCTTGACCCGCTGGGACTCTCCGCGCCGGGATACGCGCCCGACTTGTCGCCGCGCTACCACGGACTCGACGCGTCTCAAGCGATCGCCGCCGGCAACGCACCTGCACCGTTCGAATCGGCGGCGACGGTCGGGCAACTCGAAGACCAACTGAAGCGCGCTTATTGCGGCGCGCTGACGCTCGATTGCAGCGGCGTACGCAACGAGTTGCGCCGCGCCTGGCTTTTCGAACGCATGGAGCGGGACCTCACGCTGCCCGAGCCGACGCAGCAACAGCGCAAGGCACTGCTCGCGCGTCTTCTCGACGCGGAGATGTGGGAGCGCTTCGTCGCGGCACGATATGACGATGCCAAGCGCTTCTCGCTCGAAGGCTGCGAGAGCTTCGTTCCGCTTCTCGACACCTTGATAGAAAGCGCCGCAAGCGATGGCACGCGACAGTTGTTTCTCGGCATGCCCCATCGGGGACGCTTGAATACGCTCGTCAACGTGATGGAGTTCCCCGCCGAACGAATGATGGATCGCCTCGATCCCGAATCGGATCTCGGGGCTATCCAGACGGACCTTCCGTACCATCTCGGCGGTGAGGTCACGAAGCGCACGTCGTGCGGAGACGTCGCGGTGCTGCTCGCACACAATCCTTCTCATCTGCAAAGCGTGTATCCGGTCATCAGCGGAATGGCGCGCGCATGGCTGGATGACCATCCCGGTCAAGACTGCGTACCCGTCGCCGTGCACGGTGACGCTGCTTTCGCCGGGCAGGGCGTCGTCATGGAAACGCTCAATATGACGCGGCAGGACGGCTATGGTTTGGGTGGCACCATCCACGTGATCCTGAACAATCAGATCGGCTTCACCACGCCGAACCGGATGAACCTGCGCGACCACGCTTACTGTACCGATGTCGCCCGCATGATCGATGCACCGGTCCTGCGCGTCAATGCGGATCATCCGGAGGATGTTCTTCGTGCGGCGCGGTTCGCGTATGACTATCGCAAGCAGCACCGCGCCGATATCGTCATCGACCTGATCGGTTATCGGCGGCTCGGGCATTCGGAGCATGACGTGCCTTCGGTCACGCAACCGCTATGGCAGACGGCCATCGACATGCATCCGACCGTGACGGAGCTGTATTACATCGCGACGGGTGGCGGTACGGCGCTTCGCGGCCTGCGGGACGAAGCGTTGCGCAGACTCGCGTCGAACGAGACCGCTGCAGAGGCCATCGTTCAGAATCGTCGCGACATGGGCACGACCGAGCCGGCCCCGACCACCGCCAAGCTGTCGCTAGGCCAGTTGCGCGAGCTGACCGCTGCGCTTACCCGTGTGCCGGAGGACGTGTCGGTCCATCCGCTCGTCGCGTCGATGCTCGCGAAGTGGCAGGACACCGTCGCGGACGAAGAACGCGCGGCCGACTGGCGCTTCGCCGAGAACCTGGCGTATGCCTCGTTGCTCGCAGCAGGGCATGATATTCGTCTATCGGGTCTCGACGTCGGGCGCGGCACGTTCATGCATCGCCATGCTGTATGGCATGCGCAGGATGCGCACGACGTGCCGGGCCATAGCCACGTACCGCTCAATGCGATCGCCGCGAACCAAGGACGATTCGACATCGTGAACTCGCCGCTCACCGAGGAAGCCGTGCTCGGATTCGAGTACGGCTACAGTGTGCAAACCAGGGCAACGATGACCGTGTGGGAAGCGCAATACGGCGATTTCGTCAACGGCGCGCAGGTCTTTGTCGATCAGTACATTGCCGCCGGTGAATTTAAGTGGGGTTATGAGTCGGCGCTTGCGGTCTTGCTGCCGCACGGCCACGAGGGCGTGGGCCCGGAGCATTCGAGCGGCTACCTCGGCCGTTTCCTTCAGCTATGTGCGGATGAAAACATGCGGATCGTCGTGCCTTCGACCTCCGCGCAATGGTTCCATCTGCTTCGGCAGCAGGCGACGGCGCAACATCGGACCCCGCTCATCGTCATGTCTCCGAAGTCGAAGCTCTACGCCAACGTGGCGTCGCATGCGCCGCTGCGCGAGATGGCCGAGGGTTCATTTCAAAGCGTGATGGACGACGAACGCATCGCCGATGCGACTGCCGTTGAACGCGTCGTGCTGTGCAGCGGAAAGTTCTTCTACGAATTGCGCGACGCTCGCGATGAATCCCGGGACGACTCGACTGCGATCATCCGCATCGAGCAGCTTTATCCCTTCCCGCACGACGAACTGAGGCGCGCGCTCGCCGGGTTCACCAACCTGCGCAGTATCGTGTGGGCGCAGGAAGAGGACCGAAACCAGGGCGCATGGCGATTCGTTCGGGAAGAACTGGAGAAGGTACTTCCCGCCGGTTGCGCCCTACGCAATGCATGCCGCAAGGAAACGCCGGCCGGCGCTCATTCCACCGTGGCAGCGCATAAGCGGGAGCAGCTGCGAATCGTCGCCGCCGCACTGAACGCGGATTCGCTCTGAAACGGAAAGGCGAGGGAACGCAGGACGGCTTCTCGCGACAGCCCGCAGCGTTGCAAGAAAGCCGATCCCTCGCCATCCGATGTTCAGCCGGACACTTGCGGATGGCTCTCGCCGCCCTGTTCAGAGCCGCCCGCGGCTCGATACCGGCCGGTTACGGCCCGATGCCGCGTCGCGGTCCACCGCCGAGCCGCCGTCTTCCTCGAACGGCGGTTGATGACGAAAGCCCGCGCCCCCGGAGACGATGGAGATGATGGCGCCGACGACCAGTGCGGCGAACGAGAACCAGCTTGCGCGGGCGACGCCCTTGGCCGCCGTTTCTGCTGCCTGTCGCGCATTCTGTTCGGCTTCGGGACTGGATGCCGCCGACGCCGCCGATGCGACCGCTGCTTGCAGTTGTTGCTTCGCGGAATCGATGATCTGACTGCCGCCGCCCGCTTGGTTCGCGGCAGTCGCGCCGACTTGCGCGCTCGTCGCGGCGACGCTGCCGGCGGTGCTGACCGCGCCGGTAATCAGCGACGTCATCCCGTAGACGATCAACAGCGTCATCACGGCCCACGAAAGCAGGCCATGCAGCCATCCGAGCACCGGCGCGCAGCGGCCCGCGTAGTAGGAGCCGACGAAAACAGCAAGCACGGTCGTAATAATCACCCATACGCCAGAGCCGAAGCCGAAGCCTCGCAATGCGTCAGGCTTCGACATCGGCGCAAGCAGAGATGCGCCGATGGCGGTGCCGAGCACGCTCATGATCAGATACACGATCATCGAAAGGATCACGCCGGCGATGATCGCCCCCCATGACAGCCGCGGCAGGCCGTCCCGAGTCGTCAAGAGTTTCATCGATGTCTCCGATAGTGAGCAACCGTTTGTGGTGCCAACAGTCCCGCAAACGTCGTGCCGCGCGGGGGAGGGATAAACACCGACGAACGCCTCGGTAGCCGCGTTTGCACGGCGGCCGCCGTCTTTTCGACGGCGTAAGCAGTTCAGTGGAATTGGAGGTGGGGAACGCAAGAAGCACTCGCGCGCATGTTTGCGGCGATCTTCAGAAAGAACACACTTGTCGCAGAAGGGTCTGTTTCGCTTGCCAGGTCTCTCGTATTATTATTACGCACACCGAAGCAAGTCGCTCGTCGTTAGATGCCTAAGGTCAGATCGGCGGCGTTCGAGAACTCGCGCCGTTGCCTCGACGTCACCGCATCATGCCTCTTGCAGGCGCCATTTCTTGTTCGGCGAACCATCGATCGACTTCTCGAAGCCACTCTCGAACACCCAGGTCCAGGCCGGCCGCGAAGGGCGCTCGTCCGGTGCAGCTTCGAGTTGCTCCGCGAAGGCCAACGCCTGCTCCGCATTAGCGAAGAAGCGAACGTCGCCGATCACGACGTTGTATAGCGGCATCGACGCGTCGACGAGGAACAGCGTTAGCTTCCTCGTCGCATCTACCTGCCACACCGCGCTGCTTCCAATGCTGTAGGGGAATCGTCGCGATGCTTTTGGATCGGGTGTCGGATTCATGCCGCCGCCTCCGCCATGGCGTTGCGCATCACCTCCGCGAGTTCCGACGCGACGAACTTTGCGACGTAGGCGTTCGCGCCGACCTTTCGCACGTGCTGTTCGTTCGCCGAGCCCGACAACGAAGAATGAATGACGACGGGGATGGATTGAAGGCCAGCGGCTGCCTTGATTTTTCGCGTGAGCGTGAATCCGTCCATTTCGGGCATTTCCAGGTCGGTGAGCACGAGCGCGATGTCGTCGGTGACCTTGCGGCCCGCTTGGGCGGCCTTCTCTCCGGCGCGTTCGAGCACTTCCCAAGCCTCTTTTCCCGTCTTCGCCATGATGTACGGCACGCCCATCGCATTCAGGCTCTCTTCGATCAGCGCGCGCGCGACGCCGGAGTCGTCCGCAGCCAGCACCTTCGCGCCGCGCGGAAGAACGAGGCGTCCCGTATTGTCCGCGGTGATCTCCGGCTCGCTCGAAGGCAGCACATCGCGCAGAATCTGTTCGACGTCGAGCACTTGAGCGAGTCGTCCGCCCGCATGCGGGTCGAGCCGCGCAATGCTCGTTACGGCCCGGCCGGTGGAATGGCCTTCTGCGGAGAGCACGCGGCTCCAGTCCAGGCGCACGATGTCATCGACTTCCTCGACGGCGAAGCCTTGCGTCGTACGCGCGAACTCGGTCACGAGCAGGATTCTGCTTTTGCCGCGAGAGACGCAACCGGTGACTGCGGCCAGATCGATGACCGGGATGATTTCGCCGCGCACGTCGACCACGCCGAGGACCTTGTCCGATGAGCCGGCGAGCTCCGTCAGCGTCGGCATCTCGACAATTTCCCGCACTTTGAACACGTTGATGCCGTAAAGCTCGCGTTCCCCGGTTCGCGGTGCGTTTCCCAGGCGAAAGAGCAGCAGCTCGAACATGTTGTTGCCGGCGAGCCTGACTCGCTGCTCGATATCGTGGTCGTTATTCGTCATTCCCTGCGCCTCTGTCATCGGAAAATGTCATCTAAGTACTCCTCTATCGGCAAATACCGGGACTTTTTGAAGGGCGGGTAAACGCTGGACATACGAGGTCTGCCGCGAAATGTCATCAGGCCGGTGGCGGCCGGCGCGTTTCGCGTTCGGCGGGATGGTCCGGCGGCAGTCCTATCTTTCGCGGCTACGAGCGTTCGCGGACGAGTCTTGAGCGGGTTGGCCCGGTCGAGGTTTCCCTTCGGGACGAAAGAGCGAGCGAGACGCCCAATCCTGCGCCAATGGCGAGGCACAGCACGATACAGTACATCGCGACGACAAAGGCGTGCGCAATGGCAGTCGGATCGTGGCGTTGGCCGAGAACCGAGTAGAAGATTCCGCCGATGATGGCGACGCTCAGCGACGTGCTGATTTGCAGTGTCGAACTGGCGATTCCGGCGATCATTCCTGAAACGACTGGCGCGACGCGGCCCGTCACCATTCGCATCAGTGTCGGCAGCGCGACGCCTTGCCCGAATCCGATGATGAACAGAGCGATAGCGAGCGGCACGAACGCGAGCGGAGTGCCCACCGGCGTCACGGCGACGAGCCCCGCGAGACTCACGATACCGACGATTTCCAGCCCCATGCCGAACGGATTGGCGTAGGAGCCGAGGATTCGCGAGAAGAAGGGTGTCGACAACGGTCCCAGGAGAAAGCCCACGCCGAAGGGCAGAAAGACGAGACCCGCGCTCAAAGGATCGACGTGCAGGGCGCTCTGCAGATATATGGAAAACAGGAGAAAGAACGTTCCGATCGAGTACAGCAGCAGCGCGATGAGCAGCGCGCGACCCAGCCCAGGTGCGCGCAGAACGGCGGGGTCGAGCAGCGGAGCGCCGCCCCTGATGGCTAGCCGGCTCTCATAGCGCAAGAAGAACCACGCCAGCGCGGGCGCTGCAAGCAGCGACAGCCATGACCACCAGGGCCACCCCGCGTCGCGTCCTTCGATGAGCGGCACGATCAGCGCAGCCAGCGTTATCACGGATAGCGCCGTGCCGACGAGGTCGAGCTTACGTGCTTCCTGCGCACGTGTTTCCTTGATCAATGGAATACCGAACATCACGACGAGGATGGCCACCGGCAGATTGATCAGAAAGATCGCGCGCCAACCGAGATTCAGCAAATTAAGCGAGATCAGGACGCCGCCCAGCGCCTGCCCGGCCACGGCAGCCAGGCCGAAGACTGCGCCGTAGAGGCTGAGCGCGAGCGATTTCTCCGACTCAGGAAAGATCGCCTGGATCGAAGCGAGCGCCTGCGGTGCCATGACGGCAGCCGTCAGTCCTTGCAGCGCGCGTCCGGCGACCAGCGTCCAGGGCGAACTTGCGAAGCCGCACAGCGTCGACGCCGCTGCAAAGCCGAGCAAGCCGAGAAAGAATGCCCGGCCGCGTCCGAACAAGTCGCCCAGCCGTCCGCCGGTAATCAAGGTGACCGCGTAAAAACCGGCGTAAGCCGAAATGACGGCCTGCTCGGCTGACGATGTTGCGCCGAAGTCCTCCCTGATCGAAGGCAGCGCGACATTGACGATAAAGAAGTCCAGCGGCGGCAGAAATGCACCGACAAGAAGGACCGAGAACATGGCCCAGCGACGCGGGTCGGCTGACGGATCGTTTCGAGGCATGGAAATAGGCTCCTGTTTGGAACCGTCCGGTTCCTAATTGGCCAAAAAAAATTCACTCGAGGATGCTCATTGCGATGTCGACGAGCGCGATCATGTCCGCCTTAGGGACGCCGGTTTTTCCCAGAACGCGCATGCCCTCGATCTGACAGACCAGGAAGCGCGCCAATGCTTGCTCGTCGCCCTCGGCAATCTCGCCGCTGGCCTGTCCGCGTACGATCGCGGCGGCATAGATCTGCTGCAAGCGCCGAAACATCCGGCCAGTGCGTTCGACGACCTCTGCGTCGCGCCCGGCCAGTTCCGTGGTCATGGCGACCACGAGACACCCGCGCCGCCCGGCATCGCCCACGGACAACCGGACATAACGCATCAACGATTCCCTGATTGCGTCTTTCACCGCGCCGGGCCGGGAAAGAATGTCTGCAGTGGCCTTGAGTCCTTCCGACATGTACACGTCGAGCGCCGCCAGCAGCAACCCTTTCTTGTCCCCGAAGGCTTTATAAAGGCTCCCGCGCGACAACCCGGTCCCTTCGATGAGATCCGAAAGGGACGCGCCTTCGTATCCTCGATCCCAGAAGACGTTCATGGCGTCCCGCGCCGCATCGATCAGTTCGAATTCACGAGGACGGCCAACAGCGATGTTCGTCATGTGCGATGAATGCTTCCTTGAAGTGACTGCATTATAGGAACCAGTCAGTTCCAAAGTCAACGGATGGAAACGTAGGGGCGTGTGAAGTAAAAAGGCCCGACGCACACGCAGACGACACTGTCGTCTGCGCGGACGCGCCGGGCTTCATTCTCCCAACGATTCGGCGTGATGGCTATCGCCTACGCACGATGCCTACTCCGCTCTGAGCCGCATGCGCACTTGCGGCTGTTCCGCGGGCGGCATCTGCCTGCATTCCACATGCATGCCTCTGGCGGGGGCATCCGCAATGAACCTGTCGATGATCTCGCGCACGTCGCCATCGACATGATCGGCGCGCGTGGCATCGAAAATTACGGTCGCGCCATTCGGGATCGTGGCCAGATGATGCTTGAGCGTCACCTTGCTCAGGAACGACACGTCCTTGCGGAACGACAGAAGATAGTGATCGTCGTGCTGCGCCATGGTGATGGGCCGCTTGAGATTCGCGCGCAACGCCAGCAGCAGACTGCATGCTATGCCGAGCAGGATGCCCATCAGCAAGTCGGTCAGCAACACGCCTGCAATCGTGGCGATGAACGGCGCGAAGCGCTCGAAGCCTTGCCGGGCCATTGCGGCGAAGAGCGAAGGCTTCGCCAGTTTGAGGCCGGTGAAAATCAGAATCGCCGCAAGGCAGGCGAGCGGAATCAGGTTGATCACGCTCGTCAGCGCAAACACGCTCACCAGCAGCAGTACGCCATGAATGAACGATGACCAGCGGCTTTGCGCGCCCGCATGCACGTTCGCCGAACTGCGCACGATAACCGATGTGATCGGCAACGCGCCTATCGCGCCCGCCATCATGTTGCCGATGCCTTGCGCCTTCAGCTCGCGGTCAGGATGCGCGGGGCGCTTCTTCGGATCGAGTTGTTCGACGGCTTCGAGGCTGAGCAAGGTCTCCAGACTCGCGACGATGGCAAGCGTCACTGCAAGACGCCAGACATCCGGATTGACGAGTTGGGCGAAGTTCGGCAGTTCGAGCGCGGCCGTGAACGCGCCGAACGATTCAAGCGCGGGCAACGCAACCCGATGCTGCGCGGGCGGCGCAAAGCCGGGCGCCACTACATCGAGCAACAACGTCATGCCGATGCCGAGCGCCACGACCGCCAGCGGCGCGGGGACCGCGCGCACGATAGCGAAGCGGCGCCACGCGCGGGTTTCCCAGGCGGCGAGCATGGCAAGCGAAACGATGGCGACGACACTCGCGGCAATGGATACGGGACCGAGCGGCGTGTTCAGCATGCCCGCGCCGCTTGCTGCCGGCGCGCCTGCATTGGCGAAACCTGCGGCGAGCGGTATCTGCTTGATGACGAGCAAGAGGCCGATGGCCGCCAGCATGCCCTTGATGACCGACGACGGCACATACGCCGCGAAGCGCCCCGCCTTGAGCAAGCCGAAGCCGAACTGAATGGCTCCCGATAGCAATACCGCGAGAAGAAATGCGGAGAAGCTGCCGAGGCCCGCAATGCCATCCACCACGATGACGATGAGCCCTGCGGCCGGTCCGCTCACGCTGAGTTGCGAACCGCTCAGCAACGCAACGACGAGCCCGCCGATGATCCCTGACAGGAGCCCCGCGAAAGGCTCGACGCCCGACGCATTGGCAATGCCCAAACATAGCGGCATCGCTACAAGAAAAACGACTGTGCCCGCGAACATATCGCGCGGAAGTTCGGCTAAACGATTGGATGGTTTCATGTTCTTCATGATCTTTGATGGCGGGTTCCGGCTTGCGGCGTGGTAGGTAACCACGCTGCAATCCGAATTCACTGAATGACCCGAGATATCACCCGCGACTCAGCGGGTGACGAGTTCCGCTGTCCTGAGTGCTTCGGAAGGCGCGGGTTCTGCGCGTCGGGCTGCATCATCGCCATAAGCGGATGCGAGTTCCTTGATGAGTCCATCGTGCAGGCCGAAGATCCAGCCGTGCACGAGCGGCGGCGTCTCGCGCATACGCACGACAGGCTCGGCGCGCAGCAGGCGCACTTGTTCGAGCACATTGAGTTCCGCGAGCCGGTTCGTGCGCGCGTCGAGGTCGGAGAAGCCTTCGAGCTCTTGCCGATGTGCATCGGCGAGCGCGCACAGCGGCGCAATGCGTCGATTCACATGCGGAAGATCGCGCGAAAACGGCAGCAACGACGCGCGCACGCCGCCACAGCCGTAGTGCCCGCAGACGATGATGTGATCCACCTTGAGCACCTTGACCGCATATTCGATCACGCTCATGGTGTTGTCGTCGGAAGGACTGAATAGATTGGCGATGTTCCGATGAACGAAGAGATCACCCGGATTGCATTGTGTGACGGTCTCGGCGGGCACGCGGCTGTCCGCGCAGCCTATCCACAGCACCCGGGGACTTTGCCCTTGCGCGAGTTGTGGAAAGAATTGCGGATCGGTTTCAGCCGTTTCACGGGCCCAGGCAATGTTTGCTACCAACATGTGTTTCAATCGATTCATGCGACCCTCTCAAGTTGAATTGCAGATCGATATTACGAAACGCTTTCATGAGAAAAGTTTCGTAATGTATGAAAATAGTTGGAGGCTGGGTCTTAGGATGTCGGGAAGTCTTTCCGCGTATCGGCTTCGGCGTATGGAAGCCGCGAGCACTGCGGTGCCGCGGCCGTTCGGAAATATGTGCGGAGACGAGCCGAGATGAAAGCGGTCGAGCCATCGACGCTCGACCGGTTCTCAGTTCACCGAACGATCGTTCGTACGCGGAACCGTCGGAGTGGAGGCGCGGGATACGCCCGCGACGCGGGTACTTCGCTCTTTACCCCGGACCTTCAAGCAAACGATCGTTCGACGTCCGCTAGCTTCGGCTCGAACGAGCCAGACGTGCCGCGAACAGGCACAGCATCTCGTACATCATCGTCGCGGCGACAAGCGCGGTGTTGCCGCTCGGATCATAAGGCGGGGACACTTCCACCACATCACCGCCGACCCAGTTCAGCCCGTCGAGCCCCCGTAAAAGCGCGAGCGTTTCGCGCGTCGTCAGGCCACCGATCTCCGGCGTGCCGGTGCCGGGCGTGAAGACCGGATCGAGACCGTCGACATCGAGCGACAGATAGACGGGCGCATCGCCCACCACGCGTCGCGCTTCTTCGACGATCGCAGCCGGCCCGCGTTCCTCGAACTCTTCGATGAAGACCACCCGCATGCCGTGATCCAGTGAATAGCGCCAGCCTTCGTCGGTATTCTGCGCGCCGCGTATGCCGATCTGAATGGTACGCGTGGGGTCCAGCAAACCCGCTTCGACTGCGCGTCTGAACGGTGCGCCGTGCGTGAACTTGGAGCCTTTGAACGCGTCCCATGTGTCGGTGTGCGCATCGATATGAACGAGCGCGAGCGGCTGCTTCGGCGCGATAGCCTGGAAGACGGGATACGTGATCGAGTGATCGCCGCCCGCAATCAGCGCCATCTTTCCTGCGCGAAACACGGGCTCGAAGAAGCGGCGGATATCGGCGTGCGCGGCTTCGAGATCGTACAGATGCTCGAATGGCACATCTCCGATATCGGCGACGCGGCACGCTTCGAACGGATTGAAGCGCGTGACGTGATGAATGGCGCGCATCATCGTGGACATATTGCGGATTTCGCGCGGGCCGAAGCGTGCGCCCGGACGCGCGGTGACGCCGCCATCGAAGGGTACGCCCGCCAGCGCGATATCCAGCGCGGCGAGATCGCGCTCGAACGGCACGCGCATGAAAGTGGGGATGCCCGCGAAGCGCGGCAACTGCATCTGCGAAAGATCGGTGCTGGCCATGATAAGGGATTCAGTGATCAGAACGTGGGCGGCGTGTTGACCCACAGAATGCGCGTGACCGTATCGCCCGGATTTCGATAGCTGTGCGGCTCGGTGCTCGGAAAATAGAACGAATCGCCCGCCTTCAGCGAATAGCTCTGATCGCCGAGCGTGAGTTCCAGTTCGCCTTCGAGCACATAGCCCAGTTCTTCGCCGACGTGATGAATCTGCTCGTCGCTGCGCGCGAGCGGTTCTAGCACATGAATATCGCCCTGAAGCAACTGGCCGGGACTCGGAACGACCAAGCGTTCGAGCATGATCGATCCGTCGGCACGCTTGCGTTTGCCTGCAGGTGGAGCGGCTCGCGCGCCCGGAAAGCGCACCGAGGGCCGCTCGCTCGCACGCTGCACGGGCGAATCCGTGAGCGTCGGCGCGGAGAGCAGCGCCGCGATGTTGGTGTCGAGCGCAATGGCGAGCTTGTGCAGCATGGCGAGCGATGGCGTCGCGTGGCCGCCTTCCACCTTCGAAAGAAGACTCTCCGAGCAGCCGGCCGCTCCCGCGAGCGCCCTGAGCGTCATGTGCCGGACCATGCGCGCATGACGCAGACGCGTGCCGAGACCATCGGCGGCGGATGCCGGTGCGGTCTCGGCTCTACTGGAAGTGCGCGCTGCGGGTGAAGAAGGTCGTTTGCTGGCCACGAATGAACACCATCGAAAGGATGAGGCGCGCGCTTATGCGAGCACCGTGAACTCGACTTCGAGCGGGTTGAGCGCGTTGATCGGAATGATATCCTGCGGGCACGCCGACATCACGACGACGCAGTCCATCGCGGCCTTGATGTCGACGTAATCGCCGGACTTCGAGACGGGCGGCAGCCAGTCGATCGAATAGTCCGGCTTGACCGGAATGTTCATCCACAGATTCAGCGGCTGAGGCACTTCCTTCGTGCGCAAGCCGATGGCCTTCAACGCAAGCCGCAAGTTGTCCGCGCAGTTGTCGTGATAGTGCTCGACACCGAGATTGCGATAGCGATACAGATCGCACGCGGCAATCAGCGTATCGTGCACGCCCGGCGACGTATCCGCGACGAGTTCTGCGATCGGGCGTCGCTGGTTGGTCACGAGCGGGTCGCCCGGCTGCGGAATGATCTTGTCGATGAACGCGCGCGTATGTTCGAACGACAGGAACTCGTTCAGATGCTGCGCGTTGAAGATCCACGTATCGCACACTTGCGTGCCGTGCGGATTGGCGATGCGGATAGTCTGACCCGCCTTCACGCGCACCGCGCGGCCGCAACGGGCGGGCACCGTGTAGGTCGTGCCGAGTTCCGGCGTGCCGTCCGGCGAGATCGGTTCGTTCAGCGTGGCGTTGACGCCGGTTTCATGGCCGTTGTCTTCGGTGCTTGCGAGGGTGGTGCCGAGGGCATTCATGTCGGTTCCTTTAGTCGTTGCAGAGTGTGGTGAGGCAATGGGCGAGCACGCGTGCGCCGAGTACGAGATGTCCGGCGTCCGTTGCTTCGGCGGGGTTGTGGCTGATGCCGTCGATGCTCGGCACGAAGATCATTCCGGTCGGGCAATGCGTTGCGAGATACATCGCGTCGTGGAACGCGCCCGAGGTCAGATGCAGCGCCCGGGCATCCAGCGCGCGGCACGCTTGGTCGATACACGACAACACCGACGCATCGAACGCGACAGGCGCATGCGTAAACAAGGCTTCGATGCGCGCGCCATGACGTTGCGCGATGGCGTGCGCGTGCTGATCGAACGCGGCGAGCACGGTCGCGTCCGGATGACGAAAGTCGATGGTGAAGCTCACCGTCGACGGGATCGTGTTGATCGAATTCGGTTCGATGCTCCAGCGCCCGAACGTGACGCGCGTATCGGCGCGGCCGAGTTCGTGCGCGACGGCATCGAGTTCCTGACGCAGCGCGATGGCGAGCGTCATCGCGTCGCGGCGCAGCGGCATCGGCGTGGTGCCCGCGTGGGCCGCGATGCCTTGCACGTGAAACGCATACCAGCGCACGCCCTGAATGCCGCTGACGACGGCAAGCGGCACATCGGCGTCTTCGAGTTGCGGACCCTGTTCGATGTGAAGTTCGACGAAAGCATGTGCGGCTTCACGCTGCGCACGTTGAGGCAACTCGGGAAACGCGCTGCTGTGATGGTCCAGCGCCGCGCTCAAGGTCATGCCGCTCGAATCTCGCGCATCCGCATAACGCGCCATGCGCGACGGCTCGACGAACGCGCTCGACCCCATCGCGCCCGGAGAAAAGCGCGTGCCTTCCTCGTTCGTCCAGATGGCGACTTCGAACGGGCGGCGCGTGCGCACGTTCGCATCGTTCAATGCAGCGAGCACTTCGAAGCCCGCCAGCACACCGTAACAGCCATCGAGCTTGCCGCCGGTCGGCTGCGTGTCGATGTGGCTTCCGGTCATCACCGGCGCAAGCGCCGCATCGCCTTCGCGGCGGAAGAACAGGTTCGCGCACGCATCGACATGCACGCTGCATCCGAGCGCACGCGCACGGTCGATCAGAAAGCGTCGTGCTTCGATATCCCGTTCGCCGAGCGCGGGTCGGTCCACGCCGCCGTCGCGGCGCGCGCCGAAGGCGGCGAGCGTGTCGATCGATTCGAGCAGACGGTCCTGGTCCACGGCGTCCGCTATCTTTCTTGCGATCACGACGTCGCTCCTTCGCTTGCAATCGTCAAGCTGCGTTCGAGCCACGGTTTCAGGAATTGCTGCAACCGCGGCGTGCGCGTATTGCCGAACAACTGCGAAGGCGATCCGGCTTCGACGATCTTTCCCGCTTCCATGAACACGACCTTGTCGGAGATCTTCGCGGCGAAGCTCATCTCATGCGTGACCATCACCATCGTCATGCCCTCCTGCGCGAGCGAGCGAATGACGTTGAGCACTTCCTCGACGAGTTCGGGATCGAGTGCGGATGTAGGCTCATCGAGCAGAATCACTTCCGGTTCGATGGCCAGCGCCCGCGCAATGCCCACGCGCTGTTGCTGTCCGCCGCTCAGTCGTGCCGGATACGCATCGGCCTTGTGTTCCAGACCCACGCGCTTGAGCGCAGCCTGCGCCATTTCGCGCGCTTCACGTCTGTTCATTTTTTTGGCGAGCACGAGCGGCGTCGCGACGTTGTCGAGCGCGGTCATGTGCGGCCAGAGGTTGAATTGCTGGAAGACCATCGATATGGGACGGCGCACCTCGGCGATGGTCGCTTCAGTGTCGCGGTCCTTCGCCGTGCGTCCCTCCGATCGATAGCCGAGCAACTGGCCTTTGATCCACACTTCGCCTTCGTCGTAGGCTTCGAGAAAGTTCATGCAGCGCAACGCGGTGGTCTTGCCCGAACCGGACGGCCCGATCAGCGTGACGATCTCGCCGCGCATCACGTCCAGGTCGATGCCCTTGAGCACGCGGTTCTCGCCGTACGACTTGCCGACGGCGCGCAGCTTGAGAATCGGAAGGTCGCTCATGATGTCTTCTTCAGAAACGAGATGCGGGATGTGGCCGCCTGCGCGATCAGCGAGACGGCTTGCGTGAGCAGCCAGTAACACGCGATCAAGAGCGCATAAGGCCCGATATACGTGTAGCTCGATGCGACGATATCGCTTGCCGTCAACGTCAATTCAGGCACCGTGATGATCGACGCGACCGCGCTCTCCTTGATGACGAGAATGGTCTGGTTCGCGATCAGCGGCGCGGCGAACGCGAGCGCCTGCGGTAACTCGATGGCGCGAAATGCGTCGCGCCGGCTCACGCCGAATGCGGCGGCGGCTTCGAGCTGGCCGCGTGGAACGCTCGCCCATGCAGCGCGAAAGAGTTCTGCGAAATAGGCGCTCGAGTAGAACGCGAGCGAAAGAATCGTGGCCTGAACGGCCGTCAGCGTCATGCCGATGACCGGCAGCCCGAAATAGACGATCACGAGCTGAGACAGATAAGGCGTGCCGCGCACCAGCCAGACGAACGCGCCATATACGAACCTGAACGGACGGCCGAGCGCGAGACGCATCGCGTTCAAGGCGAACCCCGCGACGATGCCGATAAGCGCCGCAAGCATGCTCACTTGGAGCGTGATGCCCATTGCCTCGATGAAGCGCGGAAAGAGCGCGAGAAAGTTATGCATGCCGATTCCTCACGCACGCCGAGTTGCACGCAGCGCGTACACATGACCCGCGCCCGCCAGCAGCGACGTGATCGCCAGATAAAACACCGCGGCCAGTGCATACACCTCAAGCGGCCGGTACGTGGACGACGAAAGCTGCTGTCCCACGCGCATCAGATCCGTTACGGAGATGACCGACACCACCGCCGACGCCTTGACGATATCGATCATCTCGGACACCAGCGCCGGCAGCGTCGCACGCACGACCTGCGGCACTTCGATATGCCACAAGGTCTGACGCCGCGTGAGATTGAACGTCGATGCCGCCTCGATCTGCCCCGGCGCGATGGAGCGAAAGCCCGCGCCCAGGATCTGCGATTGATACGCGCCGGTATTGAGCGACAGCCCGATCACCGCTGCCGCGAGCCCCGGCAACGCCAGCCCGAGCGCGGACGGCACGTAATAGAACACCAGCAGTTGCGCGAGCACGGGCGTGCCGCGCAGCACGCTGACATACACCCGCGCCGTTGCGCGCATCAGGCGGCTGTCGCTGACCGACATCGTGTAGACGAACACGCCGACGAAGAAGCCGCAGCACACGGCGACCGCCGATAGCAGAAGCGTCGTCAGCGCGCCGTCGAGCAATTGCGGCAAGTAGCCGATTGAGCGCGTGAGCAGATCGGGACCTTTCATGGCGATGTCAGATGGAAGGCGCGGGGAGCGTAGCCGGAACGTCCATCGTCGAGCCGAACCATTTCTCCTGCAGCTTCTTCATGGTGCCGTCGCTGTTTGCTTTCGCGATGCCATCGCTGAAGAGCTTCAGCAGCGCGGCGCTGTCGGTGTCCTTGCGCGCGACCCACGCAAAGTAGCTCTTCGGACCGATGGTCTGCGGCAGCACCGCGAACACGCCCGGACGCGACTTCATCAGCGGCCCGAGATTGGCGACGGATTGTGCGACGGCATCGAGCCGGCCGACGGCGAGGTCCGCATACGCTTCGTCGAACGCGACGTATTGCTTGATTTGCTTGAGACCCGGACCGCCCGCGTCCTTGAGCTTCTTGTCGAGCGCCATCAGCGCCTGCAACTGCGCCGAGCCGGTCTGCGAGCCGACCACCTTGCCGTTCAGATCGTTGGGCGCTTTGATCGATGCATCGGAGGCGCGGGTGAGCACGCCGGTCGTGGCATCGGCGACGGGCACTGTGAACGCGAAGTGATCCGCGCGGTCCTTGTTGACAGTCACCGCAGTCACGACGATGTCGAAGCGCTTCGCATCGAGACCGGGCAGCAAACCCTGAAAGGGCAGGTCGAGTTGCTTGACCTTCACGTCCGGCAGGGACTTGAGGACGTAGGCCATCAAGTCGGCGTCATAGCCGACGATCTTGCCGTTATCGACGTATTCGAAAGGCGCGTAACGCGCTTCCGTCGCAATCGTGATTTCCTTGTTGGATTTGATGCGGCCGAGCAGATCGTCCGCGTGCGCGAATGACGGCGAAGCGGCGTTGAGCGCGAGTGCGCCCGTGAGCACGGTCAGCAAATGGCGAAGACGTTTGTTCATGACACTCCCGTTGCGGATAAACGATTTTGAAAACACCAGGAAGGATATTCAAGTAACGTGAACGGGATTCATTAGGCATGAAGCGTGCCAACGTGACACCCCACGACGCACGGGCCTTCGCCTGCCGACATGCACTGGAAGAGGGGAGAAAGGGCTCGGCGGATGCACCGCCGCGTACCTCGTGCACCGGTTTGGAGTGAGCGGCGCGGTAATGCCTCGCGGGCACGAGCGAGAGCGTCTGCGGCTGCCGCGGTCCAGCGGAGCATCATCGAATCGACATGTCCGTTCATGTGCAACGCAGCATTCCTTCAGCGCAGATCGATGTGAATCGACCACGGCTTCGGCAGGCATTGCGCACGCTCGTAAACCACTATCGCGCGTGGCTAGGTAAGTCAGTACTGTCAGACGCGAACGCGTACGCGCGTGCCGTTCTGGCCTCTCGCACGGGCCTCGCACATCGTGCCGCGCATCACGACGTGCCATGTGCGCCAGCAGCCGGTAAGTCCATTCCAACAAAGAGGAGACGCCATGCTTGCAGGAATCCAGGTGCTTCGAGTGGCAGTGACTACGGCGCTCGCGCTAGGCGCAAGCGCGGCCTTCGCGCAGGCTTCAATTGTTTCGGGCCCGGCCAGCGACCCCACGTGCATGGTCCCGTGGAAGAGCGACACCAAGTTCATCAAGTATCCGAAGAAGAACGCGCCGTACCGGATTGCGCTCGTGAACGGCTATATCGCGAACACCTGGCGCATTCAGATGATCAAGACGGCCAAGGCCTACACCGCGCAACCGGCAGTCGCCGCGAAGCTGAAGGAATTCAAGGTCGTCTCGACAGGCGAGGACGTGCCGGCGCAGATCTCGGCCGTCAACAACTTCATCGACGCGGGCTACGACGCGATCATCGTGGATGCGCAGAACCCGTCCTCGTTCGGACCGGCGATTCGCCGCGCGAAGAAGGCCGGCGTCGTGCTGATCGCATTCGACAACACACTCGACAGCGAAGACGCGATCAACGTCGACGTCGACCAGTACGGGCTCGGCGTGCTGTGGGCCAAGTGGCTCGCGGATCATGTGCCGAACGGCGGCAAGGTGCTCGAAGTTCGCGGCGTGGCAGGCACATCGGTCGACACGGACCGGCACAACGGCTTCCAGAAGACGCTGGAGCAGACCGGCAAGAAGTGGAACATCGTCCAGGTCTATGGCAAGTGGGACGACGGCGTCGCGCAGAAGGCCGCCGCCGACGCAATCGCGGTACAGGGCCATTTCGATGGCATATCGGCGCAGGGCGGCGACACGGGTGTCGTGCGCGCGATGCTGGACGCGAAGCATCCGTTCGTGCCGTTCGGCGGCGAAACGGAGAACGGCTTTCGCAAGTTCTGCGCGCAGTATGGCAGCCAGGGCCTGAAATGCACGTCGGCGGGAAGCGGTCCCGCGCAGGTGGCCGTCGCGATCAAGACGGCGCTGGCCGCGCTCGACGGCCAGACGATACCGGTCGCGATCAAGCTGCCGCTCGATATCACGGACGATTCGAAGCTCAAGGCTGGCGTCAACTACTTCCCGAACGAGTCCGACAACTTCTTCGTCGGCAACTCTTTTCCGACGTGCGGCATCAACTTCTCGGCGCAGGAAATCATGAAGCAGAGTCAGGGTAATCAATAAGCGGATCATCGCCGACGAGAAGACGGGAGACGAAGCATGCGGCGGGATGCAGAGCAGCCGTTCTTTCAGATGTCCGGGATTTCGAAGAGCTATGGCGGCGCCGTCGCGCTGGATCACGCGGAGCTTGCGGTGCGCAGGGGACGCATTCACGCGGTCCTCGGCGAAAACGGCGCGGGCAAGTCCACGCTTTTGAAGGTGATGTCGGGCGTCGTGCAGCCGGACAAGGGCACGATGCATCTCGACGGCCGCGAAGTCTCGTTTGCGTCGCCGGCCGAAGCCAACGCGGCCGGCATCGTCTGCGTGTATCAGGAGCTGTCGCTGGTGCCCGATCTCAGCGTGGCGGACAACATCTTCGCGTCGAATCCGCCGCGCCGCTTCGGCATGATCGATCGCCGGGCGCAGCGCCGCCAGGCCGAGGCCGCGCTCGCTCGCGCGGGCGCGCCCGACATCAATCCGCTCGCGAAAGTCCGCGACCTGCCGCTGTCGCGCCAGCAGATGGTCGAACTCGCCAAGGGACTCGCGCACGAGCCGCGCATTCTGATTCTCGACGAGGCGACTTCGGCGCTGACCGCAGCCGACGTGGCGCGCGTGATCGAAGTGCTCAAGCGCCTGCGCGAGGAAGGGCTCGCGCTGCTCTTTATCTCGCACCGGATGCACGAGGTGAAAGCACTCGCCGACGAATGCACCGTCTACCGAAACGGCCGTCATGTGATGAGTTTCGAGGCGGGCACGCGCACCGACAACGAGGTCGTCGAGATGATGATCGGGCGGAAGTATCAGCACGTTTTCCCCGACAAGCCCGAACGCGAAGTCGACGAAGCTACGCCAAGCAGCGCCGTCAAACCCGTGCTCGCCTGCCGCGATCTCGCGTGGAACGACACGCTTCGAGGCGTCAGCTTTTCGTTGCGGCGCGGCGAAATTCTCGGGCTGGGCGGCCTCGACGGACAAGGCCAGCGAGAGTTGTTGCTCGCGTTGTTCGGCGTGCTGCGCGGTTGCGCGGGCGAGATCGAGATCGATGGCCGTGCTGTTTCCGTTGCGAGCCCCCGCGCGGCCCGCGCCGACCGGATCGGCATGGCGCTGATTCCCGAGGATCGCAAGACCGAAGGGCTGATGCTGCCGATGTCCTTGCGCGAGAACCTGTCGTTTGCCGCGCTCGATCGCATGTCCACGGCGGGCGTGATCGATCGCGGCCGCCAGCAGTCGTTCGTCGACCGGATGATGAGCCTGCTTGCGATCAAGTCGTTCAGCCTCGATGCCGCCGTGGACTCGCTATCGGGCGGCAACCAGCAGAAGGTGGTCATCGCGAAATGGCTGATCCGGCAGCCGAGAATCCTGCTGCTCTGCGATCCGACGCGCGGCATCGACGTCGGCACGAAACAGGAGATCTATCAGCTGCTCAGGCGCCTCGCCGACGAAGGCGCCGCCATCGTCTTCTACTCGACCGACTACGACGAGCTGATCGGCTGCTGCGACCGCGTGCTCGTACTCTACGAAGGCAGGATCAAGAAGGAACTCGCAGGTTCGGCCATCACCGAGCAAAGCCTCATTGCCAGTGCGCTCGACTTGCCGGTCGGTCAAACTTCGGCTTCAGAAGGAGTCGCGCCATGAGCGGCTTGCGTTACTGGTACGCGGAAAATCGCGGGTCGGCGTTCGCGTTCGGCCTCTTCGTGCTGATGTTCGCGATCTACCTCTTCAACTATCCGTCCAGCCTGTCGGCGAACGTCATCCAGACGGCGGCGAACAAGGCGGTGTTGCTCGCGCTGGTGTCGATGGGCCAGACGCTCGTCGTGCTGACCGCGGGCATCGACCTCTCGATCGGCATGATGCTCGTGCTCACGAACTGCCTTGCATCGTGGATGGTGACGGGCGACGCGTCGCACAGCGCGCTCGGCATCGCTGGCGTGCTCGCGGCGGGCGCGCTGTGCGGCGCGCTCAACGGCGTCATCATCATCTTCGGCCGCCTGCAACCGATCGTCACGACCATCGCCACGGGCGCCGTCTATTACGGACTGGCGCTGCTGCTGCGCCCGGTGCCCGGCGGATCGATCAACGAGGATCTCGCCGACGCCCTGACCGGCAAGGTCGCGGGCGTGGTGCCGGCGAGCCTGCTGATTCTTCTTGCGGCCGTGGTGTTCGTCTGGGTGCCCTTCAAGCGCTCGGCCCTCGGGCGCGCGGCTTACGCGACCGGCTCTTCCGAGCCAGCGGCCTTTCTGTCGGGCATGCCTATCCGACGGGCGAAGCTGATGAGCTACACGCTCGCCGGACTGCTTGCCGCGATCGGAGGGCTGTTTCTGACGTTCTTCACGGACACCGGCGAAGCGAGCCTCGGCAGCGCTAATTCGTACACCTTATTTTCGATCGCGGCCGTGGTGATCGGCGGCGTGTCGCTGCTGGGCGGTCGGGGCAGCGCGGTCGGCGCGATCTTCGGCGCATTCGCCTTCCGCTCGATCGGTGACTTGCTGTTCGTGTTCAACGTCGATGCGCTGTGGCAGCCGCTCTTTCAGGGCATCATCCTGTTGCTCGCCGTTTCTATCGGCGCGCGCGGGCTGTTCAGGGTCCGCAACCGCCTGGAGTGGTTCCAATGAGCGACGTTTCCGCAAACGGCCGGACGACGTTCGTGTCGAGGCTCGCGCGCAGAATCGACAAGCCGATCTTGATCGCGTTCGGGTGCATCGTCGCGCTGCTGCTCGTCGGCGGCATGTTCTCGCGCAGCTTCACGTCGCCGGAGTACATCCTCTTGCAGCTGAAGGTCGGCGCGTTTCTCGGCATTATCGCGACCGGGCTGATGATGGTGATCCTGCTCGGCCATATCGACTTGTCGCTGCCGTGGACGATCACCGTCGGCGCAATGATGGCGTGCGCCGTCGCGGGACAAGGCGACCTCGGACGCGTGCTCGCGATTCCCGCTGGCATCGGTTGCGGCGTGCTGATCGGCATCGTCAACGGCGTGCTCGTCGCGCTGCTGCGCATTCCGTCGATGATCGCGACGCTCGCGACCAATGCCGTCGCGCAGGGCATCATGATCGTCTACACGGGGGGATCGTCGCCGCAGGATTCCGCGCCTGACGTGATGCGATGGCTCGCGGCAGGCTGGCTCGTGCCGGGCGTGCCGAACGCGGTGGCGCTGTGGGTCGTCATCGGCGCCGCCACGATGTTCCTGCTGTCGCGCACGACCTTCGGCCGGACGCTGTACGCCATCGGCAACACGGAACGCGCGGCCTATCTTTCGGGCATCAATACGCGACTGGTCACCGTGGCCGCGTTTGCCGTGTGCAGCGGGTTCGCGGCCTTCGGCGGCGTGCTGCTGGCGGGGTACGCATCGAAGGCCGCGCAGTCGATGGGCGATGCCTACCTGTTGCCCGCCATCGCGGCGGTCGTGCTGGGCGGCACGTCGATACTGGGCGGCCGGGGATCGTACCTTGGCACCGTGGCCGGCGCGATTCTCATCACGCTTCTACAGTCGATCCTTTCCGTCGCGCAGATGCCGGAGGCAGGACGCCAGATCATCTATGGCGTCGTGATCGCGGCGATGCTGCTGCTGTACGGGCGCAGCAAGCGGCAGGCGTAGGAAGCGGGGCAATCGCTCGTCGCTGTAGGTCCGCAAATGCGAGTCCGTGCCGAGCCGGCGGTGACTTTCTTCTGGCGTTCATGTCCTTGCCTCGTCCGTTGCCGTGTCCTTTTCTTCCTGTCGTAAGGTTTACCCCGATTTAAACGGAATCCAACAAAAGGGACATTTTGGCTGCTGCACGTAATCCAAGCGAAATCCAATCGACGCCGCACTGAAGCGCCGCCTCTGCGACTGGCGTCGCGCACGCCGCAAAGGAGAGCGATTTGGTTCTGGAACTGGAGCGAGTCAGTGTCGTTTCTGGCGGGCAACCGTATCTTTACGGCGTGGATTTGCGCCTCGTCCCAGGCGCCATCAATGTGCTTCTCGGACCCACGCAGGCCGGTAAAACCACGCTGATGCGGGTCATGGCGGGTCTCGACAGGCCGAACGAAGGCCGAGTGCTCGTCGACGGCCAGGATGTGACCGGCGTCAGCGTGCGCCGGCGCAATCTCGCGATGGTCTATCAGCAGTTCATCAACTACCCGGCGATGACGGTTTTCGAAAACATCGCCTCGCCTTTGCGCCTGCAAAAGACCGACGCCGCCGATATCCGCCGGCGCGTGCACGAAGTCGCAGCCAAGCTGCATATCGATCATCTGCTTGAGCGACGGCCCGGCGAACTGTCGGGCGGACAACAGCAGCGCTGCGCGCTCGCGCGTGCGCTCGTGAAGCGTACGTCGCTGGTGCTGCTCGACGAGCCGCTCGTCAATCTCGATTACAAGCTGCGCGAGGAATTGCGCATGGAACTGACTACGCTCTTCGCCGACGGCAACACCACGGTCGTCTACGCGACGACCGAACCTCTCGAAGCGTTACTGTTGGGCGGCTATACGGCGATCGTCGATAAAGGCCGCGTCCTGCAGTTCGGTCCCACGCTGGATGTCTATAACGCCCCGATCGACGTCGCCGCCGCGGCTGTTTTCAACGACCCGCCGATGAACATGCTGACGAGCGACTGCGCCAACGGCCGCGCGCGTCTGCCGATCGGCGTGGAGGTTCCGGTCCGGCACGGTGACGCTGTGAACGGCGCGTGCCGCATCGGCATCCGGCCGGGGCATCTGCGTCTTCAGCCGAACGCTTCTCATGCGATCGCCGTTCGCTGCCGGCTCGAACTCGCTGAACTGAGCGGCTCGGAAACGTACCTGCATGTGCGCACGCTGACCGGCGCGGTCAATCTCGTTGCGCAGTTGCAGGGCGTGCATCAGATCGAACTCGGCACCGAGCTCGACGTTTTCATCGACCCACGAGAACTGTTCGTGTTCGGCGCGGATACCCGGCTGGTGTCCCGCCCGGAGGCCGCTCATGGCGCGCATTGAGTTCTCGAATCTCGCGCACGCTTACGGACCAGGACCCGCGACGCGCGACGACTACGCGCTTCAACCCATGAGCATGGTCTGGGACGACGGCGGCGCTTATGCGTTGCTCGGCCCGTCGGGGTGCGGCAAGACCACGCTACTGAACATCGTGTCGGGGCTCGTCACGCCGTCCGAGGGGAAGGTGTTGTTCGACGGACGCGACGTGACGGCGCTCGGCGCACGTCAGCGCAACATCGCGCAGGTGTTTCAGTTCCCCGTGGTCTACGACACGATGACCGTGTTCGAGAACCTCGCGTTTCCGCTACGGAATCGCAAGTTGCCGGCCGCCGAGGTCAAGAAGCGCGTGCACGAAGTCGCGGACATTCTCGATATGACGCGCGACCTGCCGATGAAGGCGAGCAATCTCGCCGCCGACGCCAAACAGAAAATTTCGCTCGGGCGCGGCCTCGTGCGCAAGGACGTCGCGGCGATTCTCTTCGACGAACCGTTGACCGTGATCGACCCCGCCATGAAGTGGATGCTGCGCCGTCAGCTGAAGAAGATCCACCAGCAACTGAAGCTCACGCTGATCTACGTGACGCACGATCAGGTCGAAGCGCTGACTTTCGCCGACGAAGTCGTGGTCATGACCAATGGCCGCATCGTTCAGAAAGGAGGAGCCGATGCGCTCTTTTTGCGGCCGGATCACGCTTTTGTAGGCTACTTCATCGGCAGTCCCGGCATGAACCTGTGTCCGATCGAACTCGACTCCGAAGGCGCCAGAATCGGCTCGCAGCGCTTGCCGCTCGACGCCCGCACGCTTGCCACGCTACGGGACGCGCATCAGCAGTCGAGCGGCGCGCTCAAGCTGGGGATTCGCCCCGAGTTCGTCCGCCTCTCGCAGCAAGGAGAAGCCGGTGCGGTCGCCGCGCAAGTGCTGCGCGCGCAGCAACTCGGCAACTATCAACTGGTCACTCTGCAATGCGACGGCCATGTTTTCAATGCGAAGCTGGAGCCGCATCTAAGGGTGGTCGACGGTCCTGCGTGGCTGCATCTCATCGCGCCTGAGACCGTGTTCTTCTGCAACGACGAACGAATCGAAACCCGCATTCTCGAAGGGGCCGCGCGATGAACAAGCCCGTCAATCAGAAGGCATGGCTGCTGGTCATTCCGGTATTCGTCTGCGTCGCGTTCTCCGCGATTCTGCCGCTGATGACGGTGGTCAATTATTCGGTGCAGGACATCATCGGGCCGACTCAGCACGTGTTCGTCGGTACCGAATGGTTTCGCAACATCATGACCGATCCGGATTTGCGCGAGGCGCTCGGCAGACAGGTCATATTCTCCGCGTGCGTTCTGCTGTTCGAGATTCCATTGGGCGTGGGCCTCGCATTGTCGATGCCGGCTTCCGGATGGCGCGCATCGGCGACGCTCATCGTGCTTGCCATGCCGTTGCTGATTCCATGGAACGTGGTGGGTACGATCTGGCAGATCTTCGGGCGGCCGGATATCGGCCTGCTCGGCTACTGGCTGAATAGTCTCGGCTTCGACTACAACTACACGGCGAGTCCTACGGCCGCATGGATCACCGTGCTCGTGATGGACATCTGGCACTGGACGCCGCTCGTCGCGCTGCTGTGTTATGCGGGATTGCGCGCGATCCCGGACGCCTTCTATCAAGCCGCGGAAATAGACGGCGCGAGCCGCTTCGCGGTATTTCGCTACATCGAACTGCCGAAGATGCGCGGCGTGTTGATGATCGCCGTGCTGCTGCGCTTCATGGACAGCTTCATGATCTACACCGAGCCGTTCGTGCTGACAGGCGGCGGCCCCGGCAATTCCACGACATTCCTCAGTCAGTATCTGACTCAGAAAGCGGTCGGTCAGTTCGACCTCGGCCCGGCGGCGGCTTTTTCGCTGATCTATTTCCTCATCATTCTGCTGCTTTGCTTCATTCTCTATAGCTGGATGAGCCGCGTAGGCAAAGGCGGAATCGCCGCGCAAGGAGCCGACCATGCAGGATAAGCGCCGCTGGATGCGGACGTCGATGCTCGTCGTCTATGTGCTGTTCGCGCTCATTCCGCTTTACTGGATGGTTTCCATCTCGCTGCGCACGAACGAGGAAACCATGGCGACCTTCGCCACGCTGCCCCAGCACGCGACGCTAGCGAACTACAAGGTGATCTTCACCGATCCTTCGTGGTACTGGGGCTACATCAACTCGATCATCTACGTGCTGATGAACACGGTGATGTCGGTGCTCGTCGCGTTGCCCGCCGCGTACGCGTTCTCGCGCTACCGCTTTCTCGGCGACAAGCACATGTTCTTCTGGCTGCTGACCAACCGCATGACGCCGCCCGCCGTATTCCTGCTGCCGTTTTTTCAACTGTATTCGAGCGTGGGCCTCACCGACACGTACATTGCCGTCGCGCTCGCGCACATGCTGTTCAACGTGCCGCTTGCCGTGTGGATTCTCGAAGGCTTCATGTCGGGCGTCTCCCGTGAAATAGACGAAACCGCGTACATAGACGGTTATACGTTTCCCGCTTTCTTCGTGAAGATTTTTCTGCCGCTCATCAAGTCGGGCGTCGGCGTTACGGCTTTCTTCTGCTTCATGTTCAGCTGGGTGGAACTGCTGCTCGCGCGCACGCTGACTTCGGTCAACGCGAAACCTATCGCTGCCGTGATGACGCGGACCGTGTCGGCGGCCGGCATGGACTGGGGCGTACTCTCGGCGGCGGGCGTGCTGACTATCGTTCCCGGCGCGCTGGTGATCTACTTCGTGCGCAACTACATCGCGAAGGGCTTCGCGATGGGGAGAGTGTGATGTTCACCTGGATGTACTGGACCCCCGAGGTGGCGATCTTCTTCGCCTGCATCGTCGTGATGCTGGGCGGCATGACCGTATGGGAACTGCGCTCGCCCACTCATGAACGCAAGGGCTTTCTGCCTATCCCGACGACACGCGGTGACCGGCTGTTCATCGGCCTCTTGACTGCGGCGTATATCAATCTCGCGTGGCTCGCAATCAGCGCCGAGGGCTCCAGTTCATGGCCGGGCTTCGCGGCCTCCGTGCTGATATTGCTCGCGATCATGTGGAAGGGCTAGATAGCGGACGCATGCGATGAAGACGGGCAACTGCCGGTTCCGCTGATGCCCCCAGCGGGCGCCGACACGGTCGAAGGGGCACGGAAGAGACAGGAGAACACCATGCATCAGAGGAGACGGAGCGTCACGCTGGCATTGGCGAGCATCGTGTCAGGCGCCTTTGCGAATCAGGCGCTCGCGGGCACGCCCGAGGCGCAGAAATGGGTGGACAGCGAGTTTCAACCGAGCACGCTTTCGAAACAGCAGCAGATGGACGAGATGAAATGGTTCATCGACACCGCTGCGAAACTCAAATCGCAGGGCGTCAAGGAGATTCATGTCGTGTCGGAAACCATCGACACGCATACCTACGAATCGAAGACGCTCGCTGCCGCATTCAGTGAGATTACCGGCATTCAGGTGAAACACGACATCATTCAGGAAGGCGACGTCGTCGAGAAATTGCAGACCTCGATGCAATCCGGGCAAAGCATTTACGACGGCTGGATTTCGGACTCCGACTTGATCGGCACGCACTATCGCTATGGCGTGATCGTTCCGCTGTCCGATTACATGGCAGGGGAGGGCAAGGAATACACGAACCCTGGGCTCGACTTGAAAGACTTCATCGGCACGAGCTTCACGACCGCGCCTGACAAGAAGCTCTATCAGCTTCCCGACCAGCAGTTCGCGAATCTGTACTGGTTCCGCGCCGACTGGTTCGCACGCAAGGACTTGCAGGACAAGTTCAAGGCGAAGTACGGCTACGATCTCGGCGTGCCGGTCAACTGGTCCGCGTACGAAGACATCGCAGAGTTCTTCACGAACGATGTGAAGAACATCGACGGAGAGAAAGTCTACGGCCATATGGATTACGGCAAGAAGGACCCATCGCTCGGCTGGCGCTTCACGGACGCATGGCTCTCCATGGCGGGCGCAGCCGACAAGGGCATTCCGAACGGCATGCCCGTCGACGAATGGGGCATTCGCGTGACGCCGGACGGCTGCCATCCGGTGGGTGCGTCGGTGTCGCGCGGGGGCGGCACCAACAGCCCGGCAGCAGTCTATGCGACGACCAAATACATCGACTGGCTCAAGAAATACGCGCCGCCGGAAGCGTCGGGCATGACCTTCAGCGAGGCCGGCCCGGTGCCCGCGCAAGGCCGGATTGCGCAACAGGTGTTCTGGTACACGGCGTTCACGGCCTCGATGCTCAAGCCGGGCAACGTCACGAATGCGGACGGCACGCCGAAGTGGCGCATGGCGCCGTCGCCGCACGGCGCTTACTGGAAGGACGGCATGCAGAACGGCTATCAGGATGTCGGCTCGTGGACGTTCTTCAAGTCGACGCCGCCGAAGCAGCGAGCCGCCGCATGGCTGTACGCGCAGTTCGTCACGTCGAAGAGCGTGTCGCTCAAGAAGTCGATTGTCGGTCTCACGTTCATTCGCGACTCCGATATTCATAGCGACTACTTCACGAAAAACGCGGACAAGTACGGCGGCCTGATCGAGTTCTATCGCAGTCCCGCGCGCGTCGCGTGGACGCCGACGGGCAATAACGTGCCCGATTATCCGAAGATGGCGCAGCTCTGGTGGAAGAACGTGGGCACTGCGGTGGCGGGTGAGAAGACTCCGCAGGCTGCGATGGACAACCTCGCGAAGGAAATGGATCAGGTGTTGGCCCGTTTGCAGCGAGCCGGAATGAAGGTTTGCGCGCCGGAACTCAATCCGCAAAGCGATCCGTCCAAGTGGCTGTCCGACGAGCACGCGCCATGGAAGCGGCTTTCCAACGAAAAACCGAAGGGCGAGACAGTGAAGTATGAGCAGTTGCTGTCGGCGTGGAAGGCGGGCAAGGTGCGGTAGCGGTTCTGCCGGTGCTCGGTGATTATGGATGGGCGGCGCTTGACGGCGCCGCCTTTTTTTTGCGCTTTTGGCGACGGCGACCGCGCCGGAGGTACCGGTCACTAGACGGTCGAGTGCTCCTTCACGCCCGACTACTTCGACGCGGCGTGGCCCATATCCGCCTCAGTGCACCCTCAACGGGATTCGACGCACCATCGTTGGCCGCTTCGTGACCTCGAATGGGTCAGCGTGCGTCGACCTGTTTCGACTTGATTCCGGCAAGTCCTTGATCCGAAACCGGGAAACTCTCTTGGCATGGACAGTGCATTGTGAGTTCAACTTGTATTCAAGATTGAACTCATGCAGGCATCTGCGGCCGCTATGCCGATTACTGTCCGTCCGCTCGTCGAGACGTACGCACGCGCACTCGCTGTCGATCTTCGCGCACGACGTCGCCGATGCGTGGCTCGATGCGCACGACTGTTACGCGCGCCGTATCTCACCGCCCGGCATCTGCACAACCACGACCGACGATGGCCGCGCCGTCGCGTCTGAAAGCGGCACACGCGTCATCACTTCATTCGGCGGCTGGCGCACGTACCTGCACAGCGTCGCATCCCCGCTCCGACCATTCATTCACACAGGAAGCCACACCATGACCAATCGCCGCCAGTTCATCAAAGGCGCGGGCGCGCTCGCGCTCGGCAGCGCGTTGCCGTTCGACCTCGCATTCGGCGCGAGCAACCTCACCGTCGGCGTGATCTACGTCGGCGCCAAGGGCGATTACGGCTACAACCAGGCGCAGGCACAGGCCGCGGCGGTCATCCGCAAAATGCCGGGCGTGAAAGTGGTCGAGGAAGAGAACGTGCCCGAAACCGTCGCCGTGCAAAAGACGATGGAAGCGATGATCGAGCAGGACGGCGCGACGCTGATCTTCGCGACCTCGTTCGGCTATTTCGATCCGCACGTGCTCAAGATGGCCGCGAAGTATCCGAAGGTCCGGTTCGCGCATTGCGGCGGTCTGTGGAAGCAGGGCGACCCGGCGAATATCGCGAGTTACTTCGGCTATATCGATGAGTGCCAGTACCTCAACGGCGTCGTGGCCGGTCACGTGAGCAAGAGCAAGAAGCTCGGCTTCGTCGCCGCCAAGCCAATTCCTCAAGTACTCCGAAACATCAACGCGTTCACGCTCGGCGCGCAATCGGTCGATCCGTCGATCACGACGCATGTCATCTTCACCGGCGACTGGTCTATGCCGGTCAAGGAGGCCGAAGCGGCCAACAGTCTCGTCGATCAAGGATGCGACGTGCTTACCTGCCACGTCGATGGCCCGAAGGTCGTCATCGAAACGGCGGAGAAACGCGGCGCGATGAGCTGCGGTTATCACGCGAGCCAGGCCGCGCTTGCGCCGAAGGGTTATCTGACCGGAGCGGAATGGGACTGGCAGACGCCGTTCAGGGAAATCGTCACCGATGCGCAGACCGGCAAGCCGCAACCGAACATCCTGCGCGGCGGTCTCAAGCAAGGCTTCGTGAAGATGTCGCCCTATGGCGCGAAGGTCACGCCGGACGCCAAGACGAATGCCGATGCGATCAAGACGAAGATGGCGGCGGGCGAATACGTCATCTTCAAAGGCCCGTTGAAGGACAACAAGGGCGGCAGCGCCATCGCGTCCGGCGCCGCTTACGCGCAGACGGATATCAAGCTGGAGAGCATGAACTATCTCGTCTCGGGCGTCGTCGGGCAGATCTGACGGGGTTCGCTAAGCGGAGCTGACATGCCATCTTCTTCCTTGTTGTCGCGCGCAGCCGTCGGCGCATTGCCCGCATTGCCCGCATTACCCACGCTGTGCGCGCTCGTCGGCACGCTGGCGCTGTTCTCGCTGTTTCTGATCGTGCAGGGACAACCCGCCTACGATGCGCTCGTGCTCATCGGGCAGGGCGCGTTCGGCTCGTCGTTCGCATGGCAGAGCACGTTATTGCGCGCCGCTCCGTTGATGCTCACCGCGTTGTGCGTCGCGCTGCCCGCGCAGGTCGGGCTGATCGTGATCGGGGGCGAAGGCGCGCTCGCGCTCGGCGGACTGGCCGCGGCCGTCGTGGCGGCGCACGTGCCCGCCGCGTTGCCGTGGTTCGCGGCCGCCCCGCTGATGGCGCTTGCCGGCATGCTCGCGGGCGGCGTGTGGATCGGCGCGGTCGGCGCAATGCGCCAATTGCGCGGCGTCAACGAGACCATCAGCAGCCTGTTGATGTCGTATATCGCGATTGCGTTGTTCAAGCATCTCGTCGAAGGCCCGTTGCGCGATCCCGCGAGCCTCAATAAACCGTCGACGCCACCGGTCCCCGATGCGCTCGCCATCGGTTCGCTGCCCGGCCTCGACGTGCACTGGGGCCTGCTGTGGGGCGCGCTCGCGTGCATCGCGGCATGGGTCTTCGTGCGACACAGCACCAAGGGCTTCGCGATGCGCGTCGCGGGCGGCAACAATCATGCGGCGAAGCTCGTCGGCCTGCCGGTGAACCGGCTCGCCATTGCCGCATGCGCGATGGGCGGCGCGGCGGCGGGCCTCGCCGGCATGTTCGAAGTCGCGGCGGTGCAGGGCAGCGCGAACGCCTCGCTGCTCGCGGGCTATGGCTATGCAGGCATCCTCGTCGCGTTCGCCGCGCGCCAGAATCCGCTCGCCATCGTGTTGTGCGCGGTCCTCGTCGGCGGCATCGAAGCGAGTGGGTCGCTCCTGCAACGCCGTCTTGGCTTGCCCGACGCCACCACGCTCGTCTTGCAGGGACTCCTCTTTGCCAACCTGCTCGCGTGGGAAGCAATGGGCGGCCGTCTCGCGGCATGGCGCATCCGCTTGCAGGCAATCTCGGCCGCGCGTTCAGCCGCAGGACTGGAGGGCACGCATGTTTGATGCACATTCACCCGTCGCCGTGCTCCTGCTGTCGCTCTTTGCGGGCGCTATCCGCGTCAGCACGCCGTATCTGTTCGTGAGCATCGGCGAATGTCTCACGGAGAAGGGCGGCCGCGTCAATCTCGGGCTCGAAGGCATTCTCGTTTCAGGCGCGATGACCGGTTACGCCGCCGCGTACCTCTCCGGTTCGCCGTGGCTCGGCGTGCTCGCCGCCGGATGCGCCGGGCTGCTGCTCGGCTGCCTGCACGGTCTCGTGTGCTCGCTGCCGCGCGTGTCGGATATCGCATTCGGCATTGCGCTGATGCTCGCCGGCACCGGCCTCGCGTTCTATCTCGGCAAGCCGTTCATCGAGCCGCAGGCGCCGATGCTGCCGTCGATCGACCTCGGCGCATGGGCGTCGTCGCCGCAGTTGCACAACGCGCTGCATGTGAATCCGCTGTTCATCGCGGGGGTGCTGCTCGCGTTCGCATTGCAATGGGGCTTGCGTCATACGCGCTGGGGTCTGGCGCTGCGTCTCGTCGGCGAAAACGCGGAAAGCGCCCGCGCGATGGGTTATCCGATCACGCGCGTGCGCATTCTCGCGACGACCGCCGGCGGCTTCTTCGCGGGTGTCGGCGGCGCGTATCTGTCGCTGGTGTATCCGGGCAGCTGGAACGAAGGCCTGTCGAGCGGACAAGGGCTGATGGCCGTCGCGCTCGTGATCTTCGCGCGCTGGCAGCCGTTGCGGTGCCTGTGGGCCGCGTTGATCTTCGGGGCCGCGGGCGCGCTGGGGCCGGCGCTTCAGGCTATCGGCGTCACGAGCGGCTATTACCTCTTCAACGCCGCGCCCTATGTGCTGACGCTCGCGATCATGCTCGTCAACTGCCGGCCGGACCGCACGCTCGCCGGCGCGCCCGGCGAACTCAGCCTCACTCGTTGATTTAATCACGGAGCAACCCATGACCCGCTTCATCGAAGCACGGCCCTATCCCTGGCCTTACGACGGCAACCTGCTCCCTGAGAACACCGCGCTCGTCATCATCGACATGCAGACGGATTTCTGCGGCGTCGGCGGGTATGTCGACAAGATGGGCTACGACCTTTCGATGACGCGCGCGCCCATCGAGCCGATCAGGAACGTCCTCACGCTGATGCGCGAGCAGGGCTTCACGATCATCCATACGCGCGAAGGGCATCGGCCCGATCTCTCCGACCTGCCCGCCAACAAGCGATGGAGAAGCCGCCGCGCGGGAACGCAAGGCGTGGGCATCGGCGATGAAGGACCCTGCGGCAAGATTCTCGTGCGCGGCGAACCGGGTTGGGAGATCATCGACGAACTGAAGCCGGTGGATGGCGAGATCGTCATCGACAAGCCGGGCAAAGGCTCGTTCTGCGCCACCGACCTCGAAATGGTGCTGCGCACGCGCGGCATCGTCAATCTGGTGCTGACGGGCATCACGACGGATGTCTGCGTCCACACGACGATGCGCGAAGCGAACGACCGCGGCTTCGAGTGCACGATTCTCGCGGACTGCTGCGGCGCGACCGACCGCGGCAACCACGACGCCGCGCTCAACATGGTGCTGATGCAGGGCGGCGTCTTCGGCACGGTGTCCGATTCGAAGGCGCTGCTCGCCGCGCTGGGAAGCCGGCCATGAATGCTTCGATCAAGGCGATGGGCGTCGAAGTGCTCGGCGCGACCAAACGCTTCGGCGCGTTCACTGCGCTCGACGGCGTCACGCTCAGGGTGCGCGCGGGCACCGTCCATGCGCTGCTCGGCGAGAACGGCGCGGGCAAGAGCACGCTCGTGAAAGGGCTCGTCGGCTATGGCGTGCTGGACGACGGCGAGATCGTCGCGGATGCGCGGCAGGTGAAGATCGCGTCGCCGCGCGATGCGCAGGCGCTCGGCATCGGCATGGTCTATCAGCACTTCACGCTGGCGGCGGGCTTGTCGGTGGAAGAGAACCTGCTGCTCGCGCGAGGACGTCTGCCGTGGAAGATCGACTGGGCGAAGGAACGCGCCGCGCTGCAGGCGTTCATGCGGTCGATGCCCTTCCGTCTGCCGCTCGACGCGCCTGTCGCCGGTCTTGCCGCAGGGGAGAAGCAGAAGCTCGAAATCCTGAAGCAGTTGTATCTGCAGCAGCGTTTTCTGATTCTCGACGAACCGACTTCCGTGCTGACGCCGCAGGAAGCCGATGAAGTGCTCGGCCTGATGCGCGATCTCGCCGCGCGCGGCGAACTGACGGTGCTGATGATCACGCACAAGTTCCGCGAAGTGATGGCCTATGCCGATGACGTGACCGTGCTGCGCAAAGGCAGGCTCGTCGGCACGAGCGCGGTGGCGGACACGAGCCGCGACCGGCTCGCGGCATGGATGATGGGCGGCGAAGCGCCATCGGACGATCCGGAGCTGGCGCAGTCGCGCCCTGCGCGCAAGCCTTGTCCGGCGGATGCGCCGGTGCGCCTCGCGTTGCGAAACCTGAGCGTGATCGACGATCGCGGGCATGCGGCTGTGCGCGAAGTCTCGCTCGCGGTGAAGTCGGGCGAGATCCTCGGTATCGCGGGCGTATCGGGCAACGGACAAAAGGAACTGATCGAGGCGCTCGTCGGCCAGCGGCGCGTCGAGGCGGGCGAGATGCGCATGCACGGCGAGCCGTATCGCGCGACGCGGGAGGAAATGACGCGGCTGCGCGTGTTCGCGCTGCCCGAGGAACCGTTGCGCAACGCATGCGTCGCGAACATGAGCGTTGCCGAGAACCTCGCGTTGCGCGACTTCGATCGTCCGCCGATGAAGCGCCACGGCTGGCGGCTCGATCGCCGCGCGATGCGCGAGCGGGCCGAACGGCTCATCGCCGAATTCAACGTCAGGCCGCCGGTGCCTGCACGCGCCATCGGCACGCTGTCGGGCGGCAACGTGCAACGCGCGGTGCTCGCGCGCGAACTCGGGCACGCGGTCGATGTGCTGATCGTCGCGAATCCGGTGTTCGGGCTCGACTTCGCGTCGGTGGCGGACATTCACGCGCGCATCCTTGCCGCACGCGATAGCGGCGCGGCCGTGCTGCTCGTCAGCGAAGACCTCGATGAACTGCTGGAACTGGCAGACCGCATCGCGGTGATCGCGGAAGGCCGGATCGTGCATGAAACGGCTGCAAGCGGCGCGGATCGCGTCGCGTTGGGAAGACACATGGCCGGCCACGTCGAAAGCGCCACGCGCGATACGTCGGAGCCGGTCACCGTCCACGCATAACGAAAGGAGCAAGGAAGAATGAGTTCGAGCGGTCTCGGTGGGTTGAACAAGTCGCCGCAAGGCATCGTCGTGGGACTCGTGCAGTTGCAGAATCCGAATGTGGCGACGCCTGCGCAGCTCGCCGCGCAAACGCGGCGCATCGTGGACATGGTGGGCAAGGCGCGGCGCAACAATCCGGCTATGGATCTCGTCGTGTTCCCCGAATACATGCTGCACGGCCTGTCGATGAGTACCGACGACGCCATCATGTGCTCGCTCGACGGCCCCGAAGTGGCGGCATTCAAGGCGGCCTGCGTCGAGCATCGCATCTGGGGATGCTTCTCCATCATGGAGCGCAATCCGGGCGGCAATCCGTATAACAGCGGCATCATCATCGACGATCAGGGCGAGATTGCGCTGTACTACCGCAAGATGCATCCTTGGGTGCCGGTGGAGCCGTGGGAGCCGGGCAATGTCGGCGTGCCGGTGTGCATCGGGCCGAAGGGCGCGAAGCTCTCGCTCATCATCTGTCACGACGGCATGTTTCCGGAGATGGCGCGCGAAGCCGCGTACAAGGGCGCGGAGATCATTCTGCGCACGGCCGGTTATACCGCGCCGATCCGTCATGCATGGAAGGTCACCAATCAGTCGAACGCGTTCCAGAATCTCGCGCAGACCGCGAGCGTGTGTCTGTGCGGCAGCGACGGCACGTTCGACTCGATGGGCGAGGGCATGTTCTGCGATTTCGACGGCGCGGTGATGGTGGAAGGCAGCCATCGTCCCGACGAAATCATCACCTGCGAAATGCGGCCCGATCTCGTGCGCGAAGCGCGCATTCACTGGGGCGTCGAAAACAACATCTACCAGTTCGGGCATCGCGGCTACGTGGCCGTGAAGGGCGGCGCGCAGGATTGCCCGTACACGTTCATGCAGGACATGGTGCGCGGAGAATATCGCCTGCCGTGGGATGAGGATGTCGTCGTCAAAGACGGTACGTCATGCGGCTTTCCGGCGCCCGAACGCCGCTACGAGGGCTGACGCCGTGCCGGCCATCACGCGCGCGCGGCCGTCGCCGTTCACCTTCGAGGCATCGCATACGGCGTTGATCGTCATCGACATGCAGCGCGATTTCATCGAACCCGGCGGCTTCGGCGAAAGCCTCGGCAACGATGTGTCGCTGCTCGCGTCGATCGTGCCGACAGTGGCGCGGCTCATCGATCACGCGCGCAACGAGGGCTGGCTCGTCGTGTATACGCGCGAGTCGCATGCGCCGGATCTTTCGGACTGCCCCGCTGCGAAGCGGCTGCGCGGCGCACCGCAGGCGCGCATCGGCGATATGGGACCGATGGGCCGCATTCTCATACGCGGCGAACCGGGCAATGCCATCGTCGATGAGCTCGCGCCCGTCGCGGGCGAACTCGTGATCGACAAGCCGGGCAAGGGCGCTTTCTATGCGACGCGTCTCGGCGAAGAGTTGGCGCAACGCGGCATCACGCATCTGGTGTTCGCGGGCGTGACGACCGAAGTGTGCGTGCAGACGAGCATGCGGGAAGCGAACGACCGCGGCTACGAATGCATGCTGATCGAGGATGCGACGGCGAGCTACATCCCCGCGTTCAAGACCGCGACCATCGAGATGATTCGCTCGCAGGGCGGTATCGTCGGATGGACGGCGACGCTTGGCGATCTACAGGAAGCCTGACTCATGACGATGGAAGTGAACCGCCCCGATATCGTGGCCGAAGTGGAGCGGGCGTTCATTGCGTATGAACGGGCGCTCGTCGATAACGATGTCGCCACCATGAACGCGCTTTTCTGGCACGCGCCGCAAACCGTGCGCTACGGCATCGCCGAAGTGCAGCATGGCGGCGATGCCATTCGCCGGTGGCGCGAGACCTGTGCGCCGGTGCCTCGTTCGCGGCGGCTGCATCGCACGGTCGTGACGACATTCGGCGCGGATCATGCCACGGTCAGCACCGAGTTCACCAGCGACGCGACGCCTCTGCTCGGCCGCCAGATGCAGACATGGGCGCGGCTTTCGGACAAGACGAACGCATTCGCGGGATGGATGATCGTCGCCGCCCACGTGAGCCTGATCGAAACGCCCTGAGGAAGCCCTTTGAGCAGCCCTTGCAGGAGACACCCAATCGACTCGCCCAAAGCCATGGAGCGTCCTTCCGTGCGCCCCATTCAGGAAGCGAATCCGCTCGCTGAACAGGTGTATCAGCAGCTGAAGCAGGACATCTTCAGCTTTCGTCTCTTTCCCGGCGACCGCTTCTCCGAGACGGACATCGCGCAATACTACGGCGTGTCCCGCACGCCGATGCGCGATGCCCTGTTTCGCCTGTTGCGCGAAGGCTATCTGGAGGTGGGGTTCAGGCGCGGCTGGAAGGTGTCAGAGATCGACTTCGCGCAACTCGACCAGCTCTATGACTTGCGCATCGTGCTGGAGACCGCTTCGCTCGACAAGCTCGCGTCGACTGCGCCGCCACATCCGCACATCAGTGCCCTCAAGGCCGTCTGGTGCGTGCCGCCGGAAGCGCGCGAAACGGACCCCGTCGCGATGTTCACCATGGACGAAGACTTTCATCGCGGACTCGTTCGCGCGAGCGGCAACGGCGAGATGCTGCGTGTGCACGACGAGGTGACGGAGCGCATTCGCATCGTACGGCGGCTGGATTTTCTGAAGCCGCATCGGACCAGCGCAACTTACGACGAACACGCGAAGATGCTTCGCTGCATCGACCGCGGCAAGTGCGGTGAAGCGGCCATGCTGCTGCGTTCGCATATCACGCAGAGCAAGCTGGAGGTACGGAAGATCACCGTATCGATGCTGGCGCAAGCGCGTGAACGTAAGCTGCCGTTCGTGGGTTGAGAGCTTCAACAGGTAGGCGGGGCGCGGTCTGCTTTGCGGACGGGCATTGCTCGTTTCATCTCCCGGCTGAGCGCATATACCGGGACTATGGTTACGGCGAAGTACCGGCGAGTACAACCCATGCATTGGGGTCGATCTCCACAGGCACCGCTTCCAAAGCGGCTCCCTTGCACGGTCCGTCGATGCACTTTCCATCGTCGAACCTGAACAGCGCACTGTGATGAGCGCACATCAAGACCTGCGACCGGTAACAGGAAACAGTCCCGGGAACGAAGTCCAGGGGCACCGAGAAGTGCGGGCACCGATTGACATATGCCCAGGCCCTATCGCCGCGCCGGACAACGACGACGGAACGCGCGACCGACTCTTCGTGAACGACGAGTGCACCGCCATCTGCCACTTCGTCGAGACGGCATAACTGACTTGCGTTCATCGCTCAAACCCGTTGTTCAGGATTTCCGAGGCTCCAGTCCCACGGACGGACTTCGACCCGCGAGAACAACCCTTCTTTCATGTACGGGTCCTCTCCTACGAAGCGCATGACAGCATCGATGTCGTCGGCCTCGACGACCAGAAGCGTCCCATTCATCTTGTTGCACGACGGCGCGAGGGTGGGGCCCCCGAGACGTACGTGAACGCCATGCTCGGATGCGCTGCGCAGATAGTTTCGATGGCTGGGTCGCACACGCTCGCGAACCTCGCGCATGTCCGGCTTGTCAGTGGCAAAGACGGCGAAATAGCGACGCATTGGTTAGCTCCGGTCAAGAACGAAGTCGTATTTCGCCTCGCGATACGGGCCTTTCAACTCGAACCGACGACCGAATTCGTCACCAGCCGCGCGCTCACGGTAGGCAACCGTCAGTGACGGCTTGACGCCGAAGACCGCATCGGACCCGAGGTATCTGTCGTCTTTGTCGAAAATATGAGTCACCAGTCTTCGATGGCCCACCGCATCGATCATGAAGTGCAGGTGTGCGGGCCGCCACGGATGCCTGCCGGTTGCATTGAGCATCTTGCCGACCGGACCATCGGTCGGAATGGGATAGCTGACCGGAAGAATCGTGGTGATGGCGTAGCGGCCTTCGGCATCGGTGCGATAGCGGCCACGCAGGTTGCCGAACGGCTGGTCGGCGTCCTGGCCGGAATACATGCCGTTTTCAGCGGTTTGCCACACGTCGAGCACTGCGTCGGCAAGCGGCGTGCCGTCGGTGCTGCGTACTTGCCCATGTACGACAGCAGGTGTGCCGGGCGTCGAGGCCATGTTTTCGCCATAGGCCCGCTCCGGCATGTCCGCCATATAGAAGGGACCAAACACCGTAGTGTCCGTTGCTCCGCTCGCGAGCCGGTGATTGATTGCATCGACTAGCATGGACACGCCCAGCGTGTCCGACAAGAGGATGAACTCTTGACGCACGACGTCGTCGCACATTCTGCCGGTCTCGGTGAGGAAACGAATGGCGGACATCCATTCCTGCTCGGTAAGCTGCGTCTCGCGAACAAAAGCGTGCATGTGTCGCACGAGGCTTTGCATCAAGGTTCGCAGGCGCGAATCGGGCGTGTCGGCGAAGCTGGCAACGACCTGCTCGGTCAGCCTCGCATCGCTATCGTCGGTTTTTGTCGTCACGTTTGTCTCCATGTCTATTTCCATGTCTATTCGGCGGCCGCTCAATGCGGTGACCGTCCTTCCCACGCGTCTTGAAGCAGCGCACGGATCGCCGCGCGTTCAATCGGCCGGGGATTCGCATACGGGCTCTTGCACGCGATATCCGCTGCTTCGTCGAGCCCCGCGTAGGGCATGCCGATATCCGCCAGCGCCGCAGAGATACCGAGTTTCTCGTTCAACTCGAAGAGCAGCGGGCCGGCCTCCGCGGCTTCTCTTCCGCCGAGCGCCCGGGCGACACGAAGCAACGCCTCCGGCGCGGCGACGTGGTTATAGTGCGCCGTATGAGGCAACATCGCCGCGTGCGTTTGTGCGTGAGGGAGGTTGAAGGTGCCGCCGAGCGTGTGGCACAGCTTATGATGAATGGCCATGCTGACCGCGCCGAGGCATGTACCTGCGAGCCAGGCGCCATACAACGCACGGCTACGCATGTCGCGGTCGCCCGGCGTTTCGACTATCACCGGCAACGCTTCGCTGAGCGCGCGTATGGACTCCTCGGCCATCAAGCTGATGACTGGGTTCGCGTCGTCGGCGTAAAGCGCCTCCACGGCATGGGCCAGCGCGTTGACGCCGGAAGCCGCCGATATGGCGGCAGGAAGCGACAGCGTCAGAGACGGGTCATACAGGACGGTGCGCGGTAACACCCGCACATCGCGGCCGGTACGTTTCAGACGGCCCTCTGTCAGGCCATAGATCGGCGTCATTTCGGACCCTGCGTAGGTCGTTGGCACCGCGAGGATAGGCAAGGACGACTCGAGTGCTATCGCCTTGCCTAGTCCGATGGTGGAGCCGCCACCGATCGCAATACAACAGTCCGCATCCATTTCGCGGGCCGTGGCGCGAGCCGCGCGGGCGACCTCGACTGGAACGTGCATGACCGCCTCCGCGCAGACGCCCGCGGCGCGCTCGCCAAGGACGTCCGCCACGCGGTCGGCGAGATGCCGCTGTTCAGGCGTCGACAGAATAAGCGCCCGCCGCGCGCCAAGCATCGTCAACTCGTCCGGCAGCTTACCGAGCGCACCCCATTCGAAGACGACCCGCGCAGGCGTTCCCTGATAGACAAAGCGCTCCATGAAGACCTCAACGCTTGAAGTGCGGCGGCACCCGACCGTCGACATTGACCCACACAGAGCACGCCTCCGTGTAGTCGTGCATCGCTTCGAAGCCCATCTCGCGGCCGTAGCCTGACTTGCCTACACCGCCGAACGGACTGCCTGGATTGACGCGCTTGTAGCAGTTGATCCAGCACATCCCGGCGTTGATGCCCGACGCAGTCTTGTGCGCGCGCGAGAGGTCACGAGTCCAGAGGCCGCTGCCCAATCCATACTCGGTCGAGTTTGCGATGGCGAGCGCTTCCTCGTCACTGCGAAAGCGCAGAACCGTGACGAACGGGCCGAACACCTCTTCTTGCGCGATACGGTCGGACGCGCGCTTCGTCTCAATGACAGTTGGACGGACGTAATAGCCATTGGCCAAGGCGCTGTCTTGCGGGGCACTCCCGCCCGTGAGCACGCGACCGCCTTGTTCTCGCGCCACGTCGACGAACGTCAGCACGCGGTCCAGATGCTGCTTCGATGTCAGGGGCCCCATTTCCGTATCGGCGTCGAGGGGGTTGCCGACACGAATGGAGGAGGCCAGCGAAACGAATCGCTCCAGGAACTCGTCCGCGATACGTTCATGCAGGACAAGACGTGAACCGGCGATACATGCCTGCCCCTGGTTGTGAAAAATGGCCCACGCGGCGCCGTTGATGGCCGCATCGAGATCCGCGTCGTCGAACACGATGTTCGCGCCTTTGCCGCCGAGTTCCAGTTGCACGCGCTTGAGGTTGCCCTGCGAGGCTTCCACGATGCGGCGACCGGTCGCCGTCGACCCCGTGAACGCAATCTTCCCCACGCCCGGGTGTTCGGCAAGCCGCTGGCCGGCCGTGTGTCCATAGCCCGGTACGATGTTGACGACGCCTGCCGGAAAGCCGACCTCAGCCATGATTTCGACGATGCGCAACGTCGACAGAGGCGTGATCTCCGAAGGCTTCAATACCACCGTGTTGCCCGCTGCGAGAGCCGGCCCCATCTTCCAGCTCGTGAACATCAGCGGAAAGTTCCACGGAACGATCTGGCCCACTACGCCGATAGGTGCGCGCTGCACGTAGTTAAGAAACCCTGTTTCCACGGGGACCACCGAGCCTTGCAGCTTATCCGCCATGCCGCCGAAGTAGCGGAAGCACGCGGCGGTACGCGGAACGTCGAGCGTACGCGAATCGCGAATCGGGTGACCGGTATCGAGGGATTCGAGCTGCGCAAGTTCCTCGGCGTTCGCCTCGATGGCGTCGGCAAGGCGCAGCAGCAGGCGGCCGCGTTCAGCAGCAGCCATGGCGGACCACTTCGGAAAAGCGCGGGTGGCTGCTTGGACGGCGAGGTCGACATCTGCCGCAGTCGCCGCCGCGATCTTTGTGATGAGCGAGCCGTCGTGCGGGTTGAGCACATCGATGGTGCCGCGGTCGACGGCATCGACAAAACGGCCGTCAATGAAGAGTTGGGTTTGCATGAGTCTTCCTCGATTCGATGCTTCGGACTGCCTAGAACTCGATGGGGTACGGAGCAAGTTCGCCGCTCTCATAGCGCTGCGGCAGGTTAGGCGTGGCGTTCTCCCACACCAGCAGCATCGAGCGCTTTGTCGAGTAGCCCTGGTGCCGAATGTCGGCCGGCATCGCGCAAATGTCGCCGGCGCGCATGGTGATTCGAGCGCGTGGAGCGCCGGTATTCTTGTCGCCGATATCCCAGACGATCTCGTCGGAGAGTTGCAGGAACCACTCGACCCGGTCGTTCCCATGGAATACGGGCAAGATGAATTCTTCGGTGGTCGGACAGAACAGGCTGAGGCCGCAGACCGAAGTCACCGACGGATTCCACGTCACGTCGGAACGGGAAAGGTATTTGAAGAGGTTGAACGCGTGAAGCTCGCCTTCGTATCCAGGCTCGGTATGGACCTCCGGCTCATCTTGCGCGACGTCGAGGAATGCGCGATTGACCGGCAGGTCGTCGCGCAGCGGGGAGTCGCCTGCAAGGCCCGGCATGCGGCGCGTCGCAATGCGCGTGCGTTCGATTGCCGCGTCGTTCTCGCCATGTTTGCGCCCGAACGCGGTTCCCGTTTCCTCCGGCGCTGCGAACGGGTCGAAGCCTTCGTTCGTCCAGTCGTGCAGGATGGCCTTGAACGTCGCCATGATGGTCGGCGTTTCGAACGTCTCGGTATAGTCGACGCCCGCCTCCTTCATGATGCCGTTGAAGGTGCCTGCGTACACATCCACCTTGCCGTAGTGATTGCGCGTGCCGAAAACATGGTCGAAGTTGACCCAGCCGTAGAAGAAGCCCCATGCCACATCGCGCATCATTGCGCGCAGGAAAGCGTCTGCCGGCACGGCGTGCGTGCGCGTCTGACCTTTTGCGGGCCAACTGATCTTCACGAAATACTCGTCGCGCTGAAACTCGAATTCACCGAGCTGAAAGCGGCGATAGCCGGTAATGGCGTCAGGTTCCGTCGAACGCACCGTGTCGGCTGCGAAGTCTGCGGGATGGTCGAGCGTGTCAAGGGTGGCCATGGTTTGTCTCCTGGAAACGTTTGATATCGTCTGTCGAGGTCTCAGTGCAGACAGATATCTGCCCACTTCTCTACGGACAGCTCGCCGAGAACGGTCTGCACGAGCGCGACCCCCGGTTTGCTTGCGGAAAAGCGGTATGCGCAGCCGGCGGGCAGCAGTGCCTGATGACCCTTGCGCAGCACGACGTGGCCCATGTTTCGGCCGTCAGGCTGGGTGCCTGCGTTCACGGTTCCGCGCCCGGACGTCGGCGGATGTTCGAGCTTGATGAATTCGATGCGGACTTCGCCGTCCATCTGAATGGCGAATTCGTCGTGCGCGCATGCGTACCACGGCGACATGCCCTCGGTACGCAGTACCTCGATGACGTATTCGAGGTTCTTGCCGGCGACAACCTTCTCGTAGGGCGCCGATTTGGACGCCACCTCGAACACGTTCGAGAAGGCGTAGTGACGAGCGCTCCCGCTCGTTATTTCGACGCCACCTTTCTTGAAGTTATCGAGTGAGCCAAAGACGGTATGGAATGCAGTGTCGGTCATTGCTGTCTCCTGTGTTGAACTGCTCGTTACGTTCAACTCTAGGGGTAACAGCCGGTCGCAACAACCTGCCAGACACCGACGATGGCATTTGCGATTCGCGAATAATCGTCTCGCGATCTCGCTCTTTAGCGCACCCAGCCGCGCTCCAGCAACGGCACGTCCCACGACGGTTCAGGGCCCAGATATTCAATGAGAAACTCGACGAGTGCCTTGACCTTCAACGCCTGGCGCTGGGTCGCCGGATAGACGGCTGCGAAGTTCAAGGTTGAGAGCTCATAGTCCGTCAAAATGGGCACCAGTGTCCCGTTCACCAGCGCGTCGCTTGCGACCAGGGTCGGCAAACATACGATGCCTCCACCCGTCAGCGCGTATTCCTTCAGCAAATGGACGGAATTCGAACGAATCATGCCCGGCAACTCCATCTCCACGACCTCCGTGCCGTGAGTCATCGTCCAGCGGTTTCGTGAGGGATATCCCGAATAGAGCGCAGTGATGTGGTGCAGCAAATCGCGCGGATGCTGCGGGGCACCATGTTCTTCGAGGTAAGCAGGCGACGCACAGAACAGGCGGCGCACGGTGAATAGTCGACGCTCGATGAGCGACTCTGAAATAGCGGGGAATATCTGGAAGGCGATATCGAAGCCTTCTTCGACCGGGTCGACAACCCGGTCATTCACGATGATATCGAGCTGGATTCCCGGATAGCGCTTGTTGAATGCGGCGAGCGGCGCGCCGAAATGTCCAAGAGCAAAGCCCGGGAGCATCTGAATGCGCAAGCGCCCCGTCGGCGTCGCGCGGAGCTCGCGCATCTGGTCGGTCAGCTCATTCACGCGGCCCACCACCTCGGCGCACTCGCGATAGAACGCCTCGCCGACTTCCGAAAGGCGGACGTGGCGCGTGCTGCGGTGGAACAGCGGCGCATTCACGAACCTTTCCAGCTGCTGAATGCGGTTAGTCACCACCGAACTCGTCACACCGAGCTGTCTTGCCGCTTCCGCGAAGCTGCTGGCCTCCGCCACTCTCACGAATGCCTCGATGCTGAGAAACCGGTCCATGTGGCGCCTTTCCCTGTGCAAAAACGCCAGTTTAAACGGACCGGATGGCTCAGTGCGTCGCGCGGCCCATGCGCTAAAGTCCGTCTTCTCAGGGCACGTCGCGCACCGCGTAGACTACCGCGGTTGCTCACCTGCAGCCAGTCCGGGTCGAACGACCGCGCGGCGCTGAACGACGGTCGGCGCTGTCTCCTTCAGAAGCAAGCTGACCACGATACCGAGGACGACAGCGCACATCGGCAGCCAGAGGATGTTTGCGATACCGAAGTGCGTGGCGACGTAGCCGCCCATCGCCGGCGCAATCCCGCCGCCGAAAATCTCACCGACGCCCACCACTGCGCCGATGGATGTCGACACAAGTCCGACCGGTGCTGCCTCGGTCGCGACGGGTCCGGAGAGCAGCGAGACCAGGCCCAGCGTGAAGAAAGACGCGACAAACAGGACGGAGAAAAGCGCAAGCGGCTGAGCGCCGAGACCGCGGAAAATATAGAGCATGACGGCAGTTCCGGCGAAGCCCACGATGCTCGCCAGTCGGCGCCCGACCAGGTCCGAGAGGCCCGGCAGTGCGAACTGACCCACAAAGCCGCCAAAGCCGATAGCCGAGACAACAAGGCCCATCTTTTGTGTATCGAGCGACAGGTAGCCAGTGAGATAAAGGGGCAGCAGGGCGCCGAGAACGAAAACACCCGTCATTGCGCAGCACAACGCCAGCATGGCGACAAGAATGTTTCGGCTCTTGAGCACATGGCCGAGCGATGCCGGCGCATGTTCCGAAGCAACCTCCTTAACGACTTTCGGTTCGCGAATGACAAAGAACATGAGCGCCCCGAGAATCAGCCCGGGAATTGCAACCAGGGCGAAGACCCAGCGCCACGTAACGAAACTGAGCAACTGCGTGGCGATGATGGGCGACAGCGCCAATCCAAAGAGCGCGAAACCACTTTGCTGCAGACCGAGATTCAGGCCGCGACGGCGCGCAAGGGATGCATCAGCTGTCGCGGCGAAGCTGGTCGGGCAGAAGGAGCCCTCCGCGACACCCATCAGGCCACGAATCGCGATGAGACTGAAGAGCCCGCCAGCGAGACCGGAGAAGCCCGAAAGCAGCGAGAACGCGATGATTGCGGGAATGAGAACTTTCCTGCGGCCGATCTTGTCCGAGATGCCGCCCATCAGGGCCGCGAATATTCCCCAGGACAGTCCAAGGATTCCGATGCAGTTGCCTACGTCCTGCGCCGTCAGGTTGAGGTCCTTCATCACTGAGGGAAACAGCGGGGCAATGAGCCATCTGTCCAATCCCACCAGCCCGAAGCCCAATGCGAGCAGCGTGACTGCCTTCCATTCGTACGAGGTGTCCCAATCAGTTTCTTTCATGTCCGTCTCCGAAAGAGCCAGTTCCAGCGCGAGCGCGATCGGCGCAATCAGCGCAATCGGCGCAATCGCATGTCCCGGCTCCGTTGCTTTCGTGCGCGTTATGCGCGTTGATATTCGCGTGGGTCGTCGTCCGCCTTTGCGGCAACACAATTCAAATGCAAAGGGCCGACGCCCAAAAGATAGGGCGCGGGCGTGTGTCCTTGGTATGGAACAATCAGCGAACGCGCCATTTGCGATATACGAATAATTGGGCAAGCCGGGTGCGTGGGCGTGTGCGCAGAAGCCTGCGGCGGCCGACTGCGGCACTGGAGCGCCTTTCGTAGCGACGCATTAGGGCAATCCCCCGTAGACATCCGCGCAGGGGTGACGGCGGGTGTCGTAACGTCTCGGCCTAAGGAATGAACACTCGAGACAGCCGTCCCAACGCGAAGAACATGGCAGAGTGTGAAGTGCGCCCGACTTCTTATTGGCGAATTGCGTGATTGCACTCTCCGGCAATTACTCACGCGCTGACCAAAGTGAAGCGGCTGCACACTCCGGGCAGAGGTATAAACTCACTCGCCAGAGTCTTCAAAAGATTCTCTGAAACAACTAGAGAGAGTTCCCTTAGCGAATTGGGCAGTTCAAGCGCAGGAATCGGGGCCGCGCGAGCGATGGAGCCTTTCGCATCGTGGATAAAGCAAGGAGTGAGAACATGAAGTTCGACGCAATGGTCCTCGGCGCCGGCATTGTCGGAACATCGGTCGCTCTGCAGCTGCAGCGTCGAGGTCTTGGCGTGGCGCTGATCGACCGCAAAGCGCCCGGGAACGAAACGTCGCTCGGAAATGCAGGCCTCATTCAGCGCGAAGGCGTGTATCCGTACGCCTTGCCGCGCGACTTTGCGTCCCTTGCGCACTACGCACGCAATCGCGCGACGGACGTGCGCTATCACCCGATGGCGATGCCAAGGCTGGCGCCGTTCCTGGTGAAGTATTGGCAGCACTCCCGAGCTGACCGTCACACAAAGATCGCGAGAGCCTATTCGACGCTCATTGAGCATTGCGTTTCCGAGCACCGGGAACTCATCGAAGCGGCTGGCGCACAGGCGCTACTGAGGAAGAACGGGTGGATGAAGGCATTCCGTACAGGCAAAGCCTTCGACGCCGCCGTCGCGGAGGCGGCACGCTGGCGAGAAGAATACGGAATCGACTTCGACGTATTGGAGGGAGATGCGCTGCATCGGACGGAGCCTTTCTTGAGTCCCGTCCTGCGGGCTGCCGTACGCTACTCGTCGTCCGATTCGGTGAGTGACCCGGCCGGCCTTGTCGGTGCGTACGCGAAGCTCTTGGAAAAGCTCGGCGGCAAAGTGCTCGTGGGTGACGCATCCACGCTCGAGAAGGGTTGGCGCGTTCGAACGGAACTCGGCGACGTGCAGGCGGATGTCGCGGTCATCGCGATGGGCCCGTGGTCCGGCGACGTGACCACGAAGCTCGGGTATCGTCTGCCGCTAGAGGTGAAACGCGGCTACCACATGCATTACGCAAGCAAGGCCGGCGCGACGCTGAATCAGCCGGTTCTCGACGCGGAAATCGGCTACATGATTACGCCCATGGTGAGAGGCATTCGCTTGACCACGGGCGTCGAACTCGGCTTACGGGACTCACCGAAGACGCCCGTGCAACTCGAAGCCATCGAACCCCTGGCCCGCGAAGTATTTCCCTTGGGGGAGCGACTCGACTCCGAGCCCTGGCTTGGCCGTCGTCCCTGCACGCCGGACATGATGCCCGTCATCGGACCCGCGCCGCATCACCGGAACCTCTGGTTCGCCTTTGGCCACGCGCATCATGGTCTGACGCTTGGGCCCATCACCGGGCGTTTGATTGCAGAAGCGATCACAGGCACCCCTCCGGCGGTCAACCTGACGCCGTTCCGTGCGGAGCGATTTTGAGTCGCCGGATGGCTCGCGCAAACGACGTCGACCATCACCGGCACTGCTTGAGCCAAACGGCTGCTACGGCATCAACGGCATATGCGGATGCGCTTCGAATAACCGGCAGCCAGCGCCGACCATCGGTCCAGCAAGCGCTGGGTACGTCGTGCCCCTGGCACTCTGAGCGCTTTATCTGTGGGCTTCGCATTGCGATGCCACGGCTACCGGTCACGTAGGCCGCTGCTGATCCGCGAACAAAACCTTGCGGATGATCGCGTGAACGCCCCAGTTGCCATCGACTACTTGAGTAACGCCGAAGTCCACCGCCACCGACATAAGCGAAATTGCTTCGTCTTCGGTAAGCCCCTTGGTGCACATCAGAAACCGCCGCGTCTTGATGAAGGCATCGCGCATGGCCTGATCCAGCGTTGACTTTCGATACACCTCGCTTTGAGCGCTGGTGCCGAATTCAGCCAGATAGTCGGGATGGCTGAAGCCGTGCAGCACCCATTCGTCAGCGGTTTCGATGAGCGGATACGTCAAGTCCGCGAACGACTGCGAGGCGAGCGTATGCTTCTTGTGGAGAATCAGTTCGAAGTCGCCGGTGAGCGAGCATTCGATGGCCGTGCCGCACAGCTCCGAGTCGCCCTGAGAGGCGTGCGGGTCGCCGATAGACAGCAGCGCGCCCGCCACGCCGACCGGCAAGAATACGCTTGCACCCGGTCCCACACGCCAGTTGTCGATGTTGCCGCCGAAGGCCGAAGGTGGAATTGAATCGATCAAGCCATTCTGCTGCGGCGCCACGCCGATCACGCCAAAGTGCGGACGAACCGGAATAGTCACGTTTTTCAGTACGTCGTGATTCTCGATGACGCTCGCGTGATCGACGGGCACGCCCGGATAATCGATGGTCGGATGCAGCACGCCGAACGGATCTCGCTGCGGTGTCCAGCGATAGTTGTAGACGGCGCGCGCATAGGCGCTGTCGTCGCCCGCGTCGTCGGTGTGGATCTCGTAGATGGTCACGACTTCGCGCGGCTTCGGCTCGGTGAGCAACTCGCGATAGTGAAAGCCCCACCACGCGGCGGCGTTGCTGCCGAAGGCGCGGCCATGGAATTTCGGATTCTTGCAGGGTCGAGGATGAATGTCCAAGATGCGCACTTCGAGCACATCGCCCGGCTCCGCGTCCTTCACCGCAATCGGCCCCGTGCAGATATGCACGCCAAAGCCTTCGCCCGCGCCTCGTCCGTAAATGGAGGCGTTCATCGGGCCCGCACCGCGCCGGTCCACGTTCTTGCGTTCGTGCGTCCAGTGGAACACGCTCTCAGCCCCGGCATCGCCCGCGATCATGCGGTCCCAGTCGTCGGACGCATGCTGCGTGAGCGCTTCGACGGTCACCGTATCGCCGCTCTCTACTTCGAGCACAGGCTTGAGATCGTGGCTGAAATAGCCCCAGTGCACGTTATTTGCCGTTGCGCGCAACAGATGATGATGCGGCCTGCCGACAGTCCGTGCGGGCCGCGCTCGCACGGCATCGCTTTCCTCTCGCACGCCGACGAGCGTATCGCCGGAATCCTCACTGCGCGCTTGCGCGGTCAGACCCGCCGCATTCACCGGCAGCCCGCGCGATAGGGAATGCACCAGATGACGCGCCATTTCCAGACTCGCTTCGTGCCGGAACGCGCGTGGCGACGCGCCATAACGCTCGCGAAAAACGCGGCTGAAATGCGCGGGATCGTTGAAGCCCCATCGAAAGCAAATGTCGGATATGGAGACTTTCTCCGATAGCGGATCGACCAGTTCCACGCGGCAGCGTTCAAGGCGGCGCGAGCGCACATAAGTCGAGAAGCTCTGCCCGGCGAGTTCGAACAGCTTGTGCACGTAACGCGGCGACACGCGCTCGTCTTTGGCGAGCGTGGCCACGCTGAGAGTCGAATCGGCGAGATGGGTTTCGATAAAGCGGCACAGCCGGGTGAACAAGGCCGATTGCGATGGCGTCAGCCCGTTGAACGAACCTTTGCTTTCCTGTCCAGCGAGACAGGCCACCAGTATTTCCGCGAGCGCGACTTCGGTGGGACGCAACTCCTCCGCGCTCAGCGTTTCGTGCGTTTCGACGACTGAACGCAGAAAGCCCGAGAAGACGTGGCTCATGCCAGACGCGCCCGGCAACAATGCCACCCGCAGCGAGAGCGGCGAGATGAGACGCGCGTTGATGGCGCTCTTCGGCGCACGCACGATGAACGCGCGAAAGCTCCCTGCGAAAGCGAGCGAAGCGCTTTGTCCCGACACTGCATAGACGATGTCATGCGGACTCACGCGCTCGCGCAGACCATCGGCGATGAGCGTGGCGTCGCCATCGATCAGGAGCACGAGAATGAAACTGTCCGCGTGGTCCGCGCTCATCTCAAGCGTCTGCGCGACAGAGGCGATGGTCATGAATTCTATCCCGCCGGCCGATACGCGCGAGGTCAGCGTGCCTTGCAGACCACTTTCGCCGCCGTCGATCTTGGCCTTCCAGCCGAAACGTGCGAGCGCCCCTATCCATTCATGCCGACGTCTGGAACCAGGATATGACTCGGTGGTGAAGCGCGACAGGTTCAACGGGAACTCCGAGATAGGTCGAGCGGGGCTTCTCGCTCGAAAAGCAACCTTCGCGCCACGGCGCTCCGTGCGGTGCGAGCTTGACGGTGTACTGAAGGCAGTGCATGAGTGCGCCATCGCGGCGCACTCATGCACTTGCCTGCATCGCGCTACGCGCTGCGTCATGCCTTCTTGGATGAGCGTGCACGCCCAGACCAGCAGTTGTGCGCAGCCAGTCAAGTCCGCTGGATTTAGGTCGCCTACGCTCGGGGCATTGCAAGTCAATCGTCATCAGCCGTCAGGAGCGTATCGATGCATAAGAATCTCGTGAGCCGACTATCTCGTGCAGGACTTGGCGCTCTTTGCGCGGTGTTGTTCGTTTTCGCGGGACAGGCGCATGCCGCCGCGCCCGCGGAGTGCAGCACGTTGCAGGCGAAGTATCCGCAGTTCAAGGGCAAGACGCTCACCAATGCGATCAATCCGCATACGCCAGGCTACGAAGCACTCGACCCGAACGATCCGGGCAAGTACGTCGGGTTCGATATCGATCTCGGCGAGTTGATCGCTCAATGCCTGGGCTTCACGATGGCCTACAAGCCCGTAACCTTCGCCGCGCTGCTCACGACCTTGCAGAGCGGTCAGGCCGATATCGTCATCTCCGATATTTACGCAACGGAGGAACGCGCCAAGGCCGCCGACTTCATCACGTACTCGAAGGTGTTCGACGGCGTACTCGTCGCCAAGGGCAATCCCAAGAAGATCACCGGCATCAATACGTCGATGTGCGGCACGACGGCCGCCGAGAACACAGGCTATGTGGAAGTGCCGCTCATTCAGGCGCTTGCGCCGCAATGCAAGGCGGCCGGCAAGCCCGAAGCCACCGTGCAGCTCTACGACAACAACGCCAACTGCATCCAGGCCATTCTCGCGGGCCGCGCCGATACGTATATCAACGACGTGAACACGGTCGACCAGGCGGTGAAGGCGTATCCGGACAAGCTGGATAAAGCGACCGCCGTGACCTTGCCGTACTTCGTCGGCATTGGCGTACCGAAGGACAAACCGGATTTCCGCGATGCCGTGATGGCCGCGCTCATCGCCGTTCAGAAGAGCGGCGCGCAGTCCGAGTTGCTCAAGAAGTGGGGCCTCGGCGTCGAGAATCTCGCGACGCCGCAACTCGTCGTCGCAAAGTAAGCGCGAAAGCATCGGCATATGGACCTGTTCTTTCACTATCTCGGCCTGCCGTATCTGCTCGACGGCATTCGCTTCACGATTGCCGTCACGTTGCTCGGACTCGCGGGCGGGCTCGTGCTTGGACTCGTTCTCGCCGCCATGCAACTGAGCCATATAGGACCGCTCGCGGCCATTGCGCGGGGCTATACGGTGATTTTTCGCGGCACGCCGCTCATCCTGCAACTCGTGTTCGCCTACGATGCGCTGCCGCATATCGGCATCAAGCTGAGCGCCATCGGCGCGGCTGGCCTCGCGCTCGCCGCAAACGAAGCACCGTTCATCGCGGAGATATTCCGCTCGGGCGTGCTCGGGGTAGACCGCGGACAGACGCTCGCAGGGCAGGCCCTCGGCATGACGCCTTCGGTGCTGATGCGCCGGATCATCGCGCCACAAGCCATTCGCTCGATGATTCCCGCACTCGGCAACGAAACCGTCAGCGCGTTGAAGAACTCGTCACTCGCTTCGGTCATTTCTGTTGGCGAGTTGACCTTGCGAAGCACGCAGCTTGCATCGTCCACATTCGACTTCTTTTCCATTTTCTTCGCGTCGGGCCTGTTGTACCTGTGTCTCACGGGCGCGATCGCGGCCATCCAGTTGATGATCGAACGCGCGCTGGATCTGGATCGCGCGAGCCTGGGCGGCCGCTCACGCGGACGTCGACACAGCGCGCCGGTATCCGTGAAGCAGGCAGAACCGACCGATCTGCCACCCGTCTTCGGCCCGGCGCCCGTCACGCTCGGCGACCGCGCACGCCGTTATGACGCGCTTTCCCGCAACAGTATCGCCGTGCAGATAGACGGCGTACACAAGCACTATGGCGGGCAGGAAGTGCTCAAGGGCTTCGATCTCGACATCCGCTCGGGCGAAGTCGTCGCGTTGCTCGGACCGAGCGGCTCGGGCAAAAGCACGCTGCTTCGCTGTATCAATCATCTCGAGCAGTGGGAAGAAGGCGAGATACGCGTGGGCGGCCGGCGTCTCGGCTTTCGGGATGACGGGCGGCGCATGAATCGGCGGGAGCTTGCAAAGGAGCGTGCAAGCCTTGGCGTCGCCATGGTGTTCCAGCAGTTCAATCTCTTCGGCCATCTCACGGCGCGCGAGAACATTGCGTTGCCGCTCGTCTGGGTGCACGGCGCAACGCTCGCCGATGCGAACCGCCGCGCGGATGAGCTACTCGAACGCGTAGGTCTCGCGAATCGCGCCGATGCGCTGCCACGTCATCTGTCCGGCGGCCAGCAACAACGCGTGGCGATTGCGCGCGCACTGGCGCCAAATCCGCGCGTGCTGCTGCTCGACGAGCCGACCTCCGCGCTCGATCCCGAACTGGTGGGCGAAGTGCTCGAAGTCATCCGCCGCCTGGCGCTCGACGATGGCTTGACGATGATCATCTCGACGCATCAGTTGCGGTTTGCGGATGAGGTTGCCGACCGCGTCGTGTTCCTGAGCGGCGGGACCGTGGTCGAGGAGGGACCCGCGCATCAGGTGCTGACGCGACCGCATCATCCGTTGACGGCGCGCTTCGTGAACGTAATGGGCGCGGGCAGCACGCTCGAAGCCGCGCACTGAATCACACGAGAACATCCACTTGCCGAGGACGATTCAATGACGCATTACACGCTGCCCGTTTCATCATCCACCGTGCATTGGGGATACTTCAGCAAGCGGGTAGAACCGCGCCTCACGCTCAAGTCGGGCGACCGCGCCACCATCGAAACGCTGACTCACCATGCCAACGACGACCACGAGCGCATGGTCGCGGGCGATCCGGGCGCAGAAAGCGTGTTCGAATGGACGCGCGAGCACAAGGCCGTCTCGCGGCGAGGCGCCGGTCCGACCGAGGGGCCGTTCCGCCTGGGCAATGGCGAAGGCCTGGGCGTGCATCTGCTGACCGGCCCCGTGGAGATCGAAGGCGCCGAACCTGGCGACGTGCTCGAAGTGCGCATCCTCGATGTCAGGCCGCGGCCGAGTTGCAGCTCGTGTCACGCGGGCAAATGCTTCGGCTCGAACGTGGCCGCGTCGTGGGGCTTTCAGTATCACGATCTGCTCGAGGAGCCGAAGCCGCGGGAAGTGGTGACCATCTTCGAACTCGATACTTCTGGCGAACCCTATGCCCGCGCGGTCTACAACTACGTGTGGACCCCGCAGACCGACCCCGATGGCATCGTGCATGCGACGATCGATTATCCCGGCGTTCAGGTCGATCACCGGCTCGTGAAGCGGCGCGAAAACATACTCTCCGACATCCGCGTACCGGCGCGCCTGCACTTCGGCACCATGGGCGTAGCGCCCGCGGAAGCGGACTACGTCAGCTCCATACCGCCGAACTACACCGGTGGCAACATCGACGACTGGCGCATTGGGCGGGGCGCGACCATGTATTACCCGGTGGCGGTGGAGGGCGCGTTATTCTCCGTGGGCGACCCGCACGCGGCGCAGGGCGACAGCGAGCTAGGCGGCACGGCTATCGAAACGTCTCTGACGGGGGACTTCGAATTCATCCTGCACAAGAAGGCGGATCTCGAAGGCACACTGCTCGAAGGGCTCACGCATCCGCTGCTCGAAACAGATCAGCAATGGTCGGTGTATGGCTTCACGTTCCCCAACTATCTGGCCGAACTCGGCACTAGCGCGCAAGTGGAAGTGGCGCAGCATGCAAGCCTCGACAAAGCCATGCGCGATGCCTTCCGCAAGCTGCGCCGCTTCCTGATGACGGTACATGGCCTGAGCGAAGACGAAGCTATCGCGCTCATGTCCGTGGCGGCGGACTTCGGCGTAACGCAGGTGGTCGACGCAAACTGGGGCGTACATGGCTCGATTCGCAAGGACGTGTTCAAGCGCTACAGGCAGCGCTGAAGCTCGCGGGATTATGGACGGCTTGCCGGCCGCGGACCGGAAGTGGCCAAGACGCTCACCGCAATGCGGCTTGCAAAGCGCATCGAATGGCAAGCTGATGCCGGACTTCCCCGATCCGTTCGATCCGCAAATCCATCTAAGCGACGATCGGCGGCGACGACACGATGGCCCGCAATTCAGGCACGGGCCGCGACAGTGCATCGAGATCCGGCTCATGGCGCCGCAACGCGTCTTCCGATCTGAATGCGTCTTCCAGCGCCTGCGAAATGTCGAGCAACCGCCCATCGCCGCGCGCGGGCCCGATCACCTGCACGCCGAACGGCATGCCGGCATGGTCGACGCCGCACGGCAGCGATAGCGCCGGATTGGTCATCAGCGAGACCAGATAAGTCAGCCCGAGCCAGCGATAGTAGGTATCGAGCGGCTTGCCGTTGATCGCTTCGAGGTGCCATTGCGACCATGGAAAAGGCGTGATGGACACGGTCGGCGAAATGATCGCGTCATAGTGCTGCATGAGCGACTGAAAGCGCCTATACAAGGTGGTCTGCAACTTGTGCGCCGAGACCGCGTCGCCGAGCGTCATCGACGCGCCCATCTCGAAGTTCGCGCGCGTATTCGGACCGAGCTGGGAAGGATCGCGCTCATACGTTTCCTTGAACTGCGCGACGAAGTTCTGCGCTCGCACTACGTCGAAGCACCAGTCGATGCCGGTCATGTCGATGCTCACCGGTTCGCACACGGCAACGTAGCGTGAGATCCTGTCGACCTTCGCGTGGAACGTCGCCCGCGATGCGTCGTCGAGCGCGCAGACGCCGAAGTCATCGGTAAAGCCGATGCGCAGTTTCGCAACATCCGTTGGCCGGTGCTGCGCCAGCGCGGCGGAACCGATGTCGTATGCCAGCGGATCGCGCGCGTCGAAGCCGGCTTGCGCCCCGAGAAGCAAGCGCGCGTCGGCGACGGTCCGGCCCATCGGGCCGCTGACGGTGATCGGCGCCCATCCAAGCTCCCGCCGGTCGGCTGGCACGAGTCCCGGCGATGGCCGCAGCCCCACGACTCCGCATAGCGCGGCAGGAATCCGCAGCGAGCCGCCGGTGTCCGAGCCGGTGCAGAGCGGCATCATGCCGGTGGCAAGCGCCGCTGCCGATCCGCCCGACGATCCGCCCGCGTTCAGCAGCGGCGCAAACGGGTTTCCCGTCGCGCCCCAGACGTCATTGCGCGTGTTCGCACCCGCGCCCATTTCCGGCGTGTTGGTCTTCGCCATCACAATCGCGCCCGCCGCGCGGATGCGCGCGACCATCGCGTTGTCTTCGTCGGGCACGTTCGAGCGATACATTGTCGAGCCGTACGTCGTCAGCACGCCCGCTGTCTCTTCCAGATCCTTGACCCCGACAGGCAAGCCGTGCAGCAAACCGAGCCGCCCGCCGCGCATGACCTCTGCTTCGGCACGGCGCGCCTCGTCGCGGGCGCGCTCGAAACAGGTCGCAGCCAACGCGTTCACGGCAGGATTGATGGCCTCCGCGCGCGCGATGCATGCTTCGAGCAGTTCGACGGGCGAGATGCTGCGCTCTTCGATCAGGCGGCGCGCATCGACGGCGGAAAGGGAGGCGAGGGAGGCGAGGGAGTCGTGCGTCATGGGCATCGGACAGGAAAGGATGAGCGATCAGGCCGCCGCTTGCGGACGCAGGCCCTGTGCGACGCACGCGATAACCGCATCGCGCGTGTTTTCCAGGTGTGCGCGCGTTTGCTCACGCACGGCGCGCGTATCGCGTGCGCGGTACGCATCGAGCAAGTCTGCATGCTCGCGGTTGTTGCTGTCCAGAATGTCACGCTTGACGTGCATCGAGAGCGATACGTAAGGCCGCGCAACGAGCGAAAGGTTCTCGACGACTTCGGCGAGGCGCGTGCCGGAGGCAGCCTTCATCAGATGCTGGTGGAAGTCCTCGTTGAGGACAGCCCACGTCTCGGACCACGATGTCGCGCACATCTCGCCGTGGACCTTCTCCGCAGCCGCGAGATCGTCCTCGCTGACATGCGCGCAGGCGCGCTCGGCCAGCATCGGCTCCAGCACCATCCGCAGTTCGTAGATCTCGTTCACGTCCGCCGCCGTGAGCGCGCGCGTGACGACGCCCTTGTTGGGATCGATCGAGACGAGCCCTTCCGCACGCAGATCGCGGAACGCTTCACGTACCGGCGTCGTGCTGACGCTCATGCGCCTGGCGATTTCTTCCTGACGAAGCCGCGTATTCGGCGGATAGACGCCATTGAGGATCTCGGCGCGCAAGGTGCCGAGCACGTATTGTTGGATCGTGCGAAAGGGCCGGTTCATGCTCGTCTCCATGAGTTATCGTTATCGCGTGCGGTGCGGCACGTCGTTCAGACGGGCAGGGCGCGTCTCTCGAACTTCAGCAGGTTCTCGATGCGCGCGGCGATGCGCAGCAGCCTCGCGTCGTCGGCGAATGCGCCGATCACCTGACAGCCGAGCGGCAGGTTAGCATCGCTCCAGCCGGAAGGCACGTTGACGGCGGGCGCGCCCATGAGGCTCCAGGGCGCGCAGAAGCGGGCGTCGCCTGTATCCGCATAGCCTCGGGGCGCCTCGCCGCTGGCCGGTATGGTCACGAGCGCGTCGCAGCCTTGCATGAGCGCGGCAGATTGCGAGCGTACCTGCGCCTGCAACAGCAACGCCTGCTGATAGCGTTCGAGCGGCATGGCCCGGCCTTCCGACAACAGCAGGCGCATGTGCTCGCTCATCAGCGCCGGCACGCGTGCCGCCACTTCGCCGATGGCGCGATACGCCTCCACCGCGAGAATCGTCAGCGTCGCTTCGCGCATCTCACGCAGGTCCGCGCCATAGTCGAGTTCGACGATGCGCACGCCGCCTTCGCTCAGCGTGCGCAGCGAGGCATCGAAGTTGTCGCGCTGATTCGGCGCGATCATGTCATCCCAGAACGGCGTACGAACGACGCCGAGCGTCAGCGTGGACGAGTCGCGCACAAAGCGGTCGCGCCAAGCCGATTCGCTTTCGACCGCCTGTGCCGCGCCATCGACGAACAACGCGTGGGCGATCGCGACATCCTCGACGGATCGCGCGAAAAACCCGACGTGATCGAGCGACGCGGCGAGCGGATGCAAGCCTTCCGTCGGCACCGCCCGATACGACGGCTTGTAGCCGACGACGCCGCAATAGGCGGCCGGCCGAATGATCGAGCCGACCGTCTGCGTGCCGATGGCGAGCGGCACGATGCCTGCCGCGACAGCCGCCGCCGATCCGCTCGACGAGCCGCCAGGCGTGTGCGCGCGGTTCCACGGGTTGACCGTGGCGGCCGGTCCGCGCCAGGCGAACTCGGTCGTCGCGGTCTTGCCGAAGACCGTGCCGCCGAGTTCACGGATGGTCGAAACGATGCGCGCGTCGCGCTCCGGCCGGTGCCCGTCGTAGGCCGGCGAGCCGTAGCTCGTCGGCATATCGGCGGTATCGGCGAGGTCCTTGACACCGATCGGAACGCCCGCAAGCGGGCGCGCAACGGCATCGCTCAGATCGTATGCGCTCGGCCGATGGACGAAGGCGCGCAGCCACGGATCGACCGCATCGGCGCGGGCCTGTGCGTCGAGCAGCGTCGCGCGCGCGGCGGCATCGTCGTTACGGTTCGCGATCAGTGTCGCGAGCAGTGACTCGTTGGATCGATTCATCGCTACTTGCTCACGGCGGCGGCGAACGTGTTGTCCACGCCGTTGGCATAGGTGATCGCGCCCGGCTTGATGTTGCCGATCGACTCCTGCAGATCGAGCGCGTTGCGGAACGCCTGCTCGGAAATGTCGGGCGTGGCCGCATAGATCTTCTGATCGATCAGCCGCTGCACCGCCGAATCGACGATCGCGGGATCGAGCGACGGAAACTCCGCGCGCGCGACGCTCTTCGCCGTATCGTGCGACTGCTGGATCAGCGCCTCGGCCTCGCCGATGGACTTCACGAACGCGGCCACCATCTTGGGCTTGGTCTTGACGGTCGAAGCGAGCGTGTCGATGGTGGAGAAAGCATAGCCCCCCGGATACGCCTTCGGGAACGCATAAACGATGCGATAACCCTGCGCGAGTCCCGTCTCCGCTTGCGGCATGTACAGCGCGGCGGCTTCCGAGCGGCCCGCAGTCACGGGCGCGAGTTCGGTGCCGATTTGCACCGTGTTCATCTTGACATCCGCCAGCTTCTGTTCGCTGATGAGCCGCTGCAGCAAATACGTGCTCGTCGAGGGCGGAAGCGCGGTGGACACGCTCTTGCCTGCCAGATCGCCGACGCCCTTGACCTTCGAGTCCTTCGGTGTGATCACCCAGACCGGCACGCCCGCGACCACGTTGGCCACGTTCACGAGCGACGCACCCTTGAGGTTGGCCAGCATGGCGGTCATCGGGTCTTGCAGCGAGAAGTCCGCATGGCCTCCGATCACCGCCGCGACGCCCGCCGCGCCGCTGCCAGCGGTCACTTTCTGCACCGCGAGACCGTTCTTCTCGAAGATGCCCTTGTCGATGGCCACGTAGAGCGGCAGATACTGAATGGACTGAAACGCCTGATAGATGACGACCGGTTCGGCAGCGCGGACGCTGGTCGCGCCGATCCCGAATGCGACCAGACATCCGGCCGCGATACTGTTGAGCAGAGCGTGGGTCTTCTTCATTTTTTCTTCCAGGAGATGATTTTCGCTTCCGCGAGTTGAACGATCCAGCTCAGAACCGAAGCCATCACGGTCAGCACGATGATGCCGAGCCAGACGGTATTGAGGTCGAAAAGCGAGCCTGCGACGAAAACCGCGTGACCCAGACCCGACTGCGACGCGATGTATTCGCCGACCACCGCGCCGATGAGCGCGAAGCCGATGTTCACGCGCAGCGTCGAGAAGATCCACGGCAGTGCGCTCGGAACGATGAGCTTGGTGAAGATCATCGAAGGCCTGGCCTTGAACGAATGGAAGAGGTTGAGCAAGTCCTTGTCGACCTCGCGCGCAGCGGCGCAGGACGAGATCATCGCGACGGCGAACGTCGAAATCGCGGCGAGCCAGATCTTCGACGAAGCATCGGAACCGAACCAGATGACGATGAGCGGCCCGAGCGCGATCTTCGGAATACTATTTAGGATCACTGATAGACCTTCCGCCACCCCCGATACGGCCGGCAGAAACCATAGCAGCAGGCCGAGCGCAATGCCGAGGCCGCTGCCGATGGCAAGACCCGCGAGCGTTTCATAGAGCGTGACCCAGGTATCGGAAACGAGCGTGCCCTGCGTCAGTCCGATAACGGCGGCTTCATAGATGCCCGACGGCGAGCCGAGCAGCTTGCCGTTGATCCAGCCGGCGCTGACGGCGAGCTGCCAGGCGACGACGAGCGCGACAACGATACCGACGACGGCGCCTGTCGTGCCGAGTTTGCGCGGTACGCGGCGTACGGCTTTCTTTTGCGCGACGCCAGTGGACAGAACGGCTTCAGTCATGCATGGCTCCTGCAAGGGTGTTGGATTGGGCGAGGTCTTGCGGGTCGCGCGACGTGACGTTTCCGCGCAGGCCGTTCCACACGCGCGCGTGATAGCCGCGGAACTCCGGCGCCTCGCGCGCCGAGACGGCGTTGCGCGGACCGTGCGTAGTGAGTTCGACCAGAACCTGATCCTCGATGCGGGCGGGACGTCCGCCCAGGAGAATGACGCGATCGCTCATTGCGATGGCTTCTTCGATGTCGTGTGTCACGAGCACGACGCTCGTGCCGCTTTGTGCACGCAACGCAATGATGTCGTCCTCGAGTGCGAGGCGCGTTTCGTAGTCGAGAGCGGAGAAGGGCTCGTCGAGCAGCACGAGCGTCGGATCGACAAGGAGCGTGCGCGTGAGCGCAACGCGTTGCCTCATGCCGCCCGACAGCGAATGCGGATAAGCATCGGCGACCGCGCCGAGGCCGTAACGCGCGAGCATCTGCCGCGCACGCGCGATATCGTCGGGCCTGACCTTGCGATACAGCTCGATGCCGAGCAGCGCATTTTGCAGTACCGTGCGCCACGGCATCATCAGGTCCTTCTGCAACATATAGGCGATGCGCCCCGGGCCACCGTCCGGACGCCTGCCGACCGATATCTCGCCGGACTGCGGCGTGAGCAGTCCCGAGATCAGATTGAACAGGGTGCTTTTGCCGGCGCCGCTTCGTCCGACGATCGACACGATCTCCCCGTGACCCACGCAGAAGTCGAGTTTGTCGAAGATGGTCACTGTCGAGCCATCGGGCGTCTTGAAGCCGTGACTGAGTTGTCGCACACGCAGCGGGGCTTGCGGTGTGTTCTCTGCCACTGGGTTCGATGTCTTCATGTTGATCCTCGCAAGGTCTCGCGCGAATTAGGCGTTTGCTGCAATGCATAATGCACAATCAAAAAAGAAAGCTGTCCTCGCCAAAATTCTTTTTCGCAGTGGGGGTGTCCATCTTCGGTGCTCGCGTGCGCGTTTCTTGAATTGCTTTCACGAAGGCGGCGAGCGAAAGGCGGGGCGTATGGACAGTGAGAAGACGACGTGACGCTGATGGCTGCACTACGTCGTTCGAATTTCGAGGAAGGGCAGGGACGAGATTTAATCGAGAGAGATTTGCCTCGGTCGCTCTAGCGCGAGCCGGCCGCGTATTAACCGCGCGGCCTCCGGCGAACGTCGCGAAGCCGGCAGTGTGAACACCTGCGCCGACTCGCGCGATTCATGTCAGTCCGCGTAGGACGGGTCTTCCTTGTCCAGAACGCGCTTCATCTCTTCGAAGTGCGCGAGGGAAAAGTCGACGATGCCTTCCCAGTCGCGCGCGGTTCTTTCGGCCACTTCGGGCGACAGCACCTTCAGAGGCTGGCCCGTGCCGTATGCGATGCACAGAATCTGGCACGCGCGTTCCAGCGTGTACATATCGTCGAACGCCTCGCCGATGCTCGCCGCAGTCACCATGACGCCGTGATTGCCCATCATCAGGCGCGACTTGTCGCCGAGCGCTGCAAGAAGACGCGCGCCCTCGGCGGCCGTGTCCGCCATGCCGCCGAACTCGCTGTCGAGCGCGACGCGGCCGTAGTAACGCGCCGTGTTCTGCTCGATAGGTTTGATCTCCGGGTCCGCGAGGCACGCGATGGCAGTCGCATGAACGGGATGCAGATGCATCGCCACACGGATATGCGGGGCGCGCCGGTGAAGCTGGCCGTGAATCGCCCACGCGGTGGCATCGACATCGCGGCGGCCCGCGAGATCTTCGCTGTCTTCGGCATCGAGGAGCAGCAGATCGCTTGCCCGGATGCGCGAGAAGTGAACCCACTTCGGGTTCATCAGAAACTTGCGTCCGTCCGGCGACACCGCCGCGCTGAAATGATTGGCGACCGCTTCATGCATGCCGAGCTTTGCGAAGCAACGGAAGGCGGCGGCGAGGTCGATGCGCAACTGGCGCTCATTCGTGTTCATGGCTGTGTATTGTCAAGAGGGAGGAAATGCGCGATCCGATGGGCGTTTGCCGCGAGCGTCGGCGTCATCGAATATATGCACGCGTGTCGATGCGCGTGTCGATGCGCGTGTCGATGCAATGGGCATCACGCGCCGTCGCCCGACCAGAACGCGTTGCGGTCCAGATAGTTTTGCAGGAACTGTGTAAGGCGCGGGTTCTTCGACTCGCGAAACACCTGTCGCGGCGGGCCTGACACGGTGATACGGCCTGCATCGATGAAGGCGACCGTGTCCGCCACTTGCGCGGCGAATCCCATTTCATGCGTCACGACGGCCATCGTCATGCCGTCGCGGGCGAGCTGCTTCATCACCTGCAGCACTTCGCCGACGAGTTCGGGATCGAGCGCGGACGTGGGTTCGTCGAACAGCATGATGTGCGGCTCCATGGCGAGTGCGCGCGCAATCGCGACGCGCTGCTGCTGCCCACCCGACAGGCGCGACGGATACGCGTCCGCCTTGCCCGACAGACCGACCAGCTCCAGCATGCGGCCCGCCTGCGCGGCGGCCTTCGCCTTCGGAAAACCGCGAACGCGCTGCAACGCTTCCATGACGTTGCCGAGCACGGTCATGTGCGGCCAGAGGTTGAACTGCTGAAACACCATGCCGACATTGCGCCGCGTGTGTTGCAGCTCGCTTGCGGTGGCGCGCACGCGCTTGCCGCCGCGCTCGGTATAGCCGAGCAATTGGCCTTCGATACGCACCTCGCCATGATCGTAGGTCTCGAGTCCGGCGAGACAGCGCAGCAGCGTGCTCTTGCCCGACCCCGACGGCCCAATGATGCACAGGACTTCGGACTTGCGGATGGTCAGATCGATGCCGCGAAGAATGTCGGTGGAAGCGAAGCGCTTGTACAAGCCCTTCGCGTCGACGAGCGGCTCGGCGGCTGCGCCGCTGAGAACAGGCGCGGGTTCGGCGATGATGAGCGTCATGGATTCCTCGATACCTTCAGGCGAGAAAGCGCGTCATGCGCTTTTCGGCCCAGTTACCCGCCGCGGTCGCCAGCTCGACGAGCAGCAGATAGCAGGCGCACAGCACGAGCAGCGTTTGAACATAGGCGAACGTCGCGGAGCCGATACCCGTGAGCACGAACGTCAGCTCGGGCACGGTCACGACCGACAGCACGGCCGTTTCCTTGCTCAGCACGATGGTCATATTCGAAAGCGCGGGAAGAATCAGCGCCAGCATCTGCGGCAACTGAATGCGCCAGACCGCCTGCATGCGCGTGAGGCCGAGACACGCCGCCGCTTCGAGATGCCCCTTCGGCACCGACGCGAAACCGCCGCGAAACACTTCGGCGAAGTATGCGCCGCCATACACGGTGAGAGCGAGGACGCCGGCCATCGCAGGCGTGAGCGTCAGTCCGAATGACGGGCCGCCGTAGTAGAGCAAAAACAGCTGCACGAGAAACGGCGTGCCGCGAAACAGCTCGACATACACGCGCAGCAACGCTCGCACGAAGCGCCCGCCGAGTTGCTGCGTGAGCGCCACGACGAAGCCGAGCATCGCACCCAGCAGCACGCTGACGAGCCACATCCACAGCGTGGTCGCGAAGCCCGCGCCGATCTGCGACAGGTTATGCGTGATGGCGGAGAGGTCGAAGTGAGGCACGGAACGAATCCTGTCGTCGATGTGGCGGTCAGGCTGCGAGACGCCGTTCGGCGGAATGCGCGACCCATGCCAGCCCGCCGCAGATGCAGAAATAGATCAGGCCGGCGGCGGCATATGCTTCCATCGGCTGATAGGTGCTGGCGGCGACGTTCTGCGCCGTGCGCGTGACCTCCGCGACACCCACCACCGAAATCAGCGACGACGCCTTGATGAGCAGCACCATTTCGTTGACGAGCGAGGGCAGCGTCGAGCGCACGACCTGCGGAATCTGGATGCGCACGAGCCGGTCGAACGGCGACAGGCCGAGCATGACGGCCGCTTCGTTCTGACCGGGCGGCAGACTGGCGAAGCCGCCCCGCAGAATCTCCGCGATATACGCCGCCGCGCATAACGACACCGCGCTGATGGCCGCGATCAACGGCGGCGCGTTGATGCCGATGAACGGCAGCAGGTAGTACACGAGCAGCAGTTGCACGAGGAGGGGCACGCCGCGAAACACGCGCACGTACACGACCGCGGCGACATGCAGCCCGTGCTTCGCGGAGAGATTCGCCGCACACACGGCCAGCGCAATGACGAAGCCGATGACCAGGCCCGCCGCCGATACCCCCAGCGTCGTCAGCGCCGCGTGCTGCAGCAGCGGAAGGGCTGCGGTGAAGGCCTCGATGCTGAACATATCGCGCGCTTCAGTACGCGGGCGTGGGCATCACGGCGGGCAGATCCACGGCCACGCCGAACCATTTCTTCTGCAGGCTCGCGAGCTCGCCGTTTTTGCCGAGCGTCGCGAGGGCATCGTTGAATGCGGCGTTGAGCGACTGACTGTCGGCGTCCTTGCGCATGCAATAGGCGAAGTACACCGCCGAGCCGAACGGCGGCTGCACGACGGCGAAAACATTCGGGCGTTGCTTCGCGACGTATGCGATGTTCGTCAGCGAGTTGGCGACCGCGTTCAGGCGACCGGAAGCGAGGTCCGCATAGGCCTGATTGTTATCGACGTACTCGCGCACGGTGACGCCCGGCTTGAGCGTCTCTGCATAGGTCTTGAGTTGTGCGTTCTGTGCGCTGCTCTTCTGCGCGCCGACGGTCTTGCCCGCGATGTCCGCGCTCTTCGTGATACTGGCGTCGTTCGCGCGCTTGAGAAGGGCATCGGTGGCATCGGCGATAGGCGAAGTGAAGGCGTAGCGCTCCATGCGCGCCTTTGTGACGGTGAGCGGGCCCGCGACCATGTCGAACTTGCCCGCGTCCAGCCCGGGTAACACGCTGTCCCACGGCAGATCGATGAAGCGCACCTTCACGCCGATGATCTTGCCGACCGCGGCGAACAGGTCCTTGTTGAAGCCCGCCTGTTGACCGTTCTCGATGAAGTCGAACGGCGCGAACTGCATCTCGGTGCCGACGGCAAGTTCGCCCTGTTTCTTGACACGCGAAAGCAGGTCGTCCGCATGCGCGGACACGCTGCCCGCGGCGAACATGACTGCGAGGAGATAGCGTTTCCAGTGTTTGATCGCGTTCATCGATATGCCCTGTGAGATGGTTTCGCGCCGTCCTGCAGCGCCACGAGGCATAAGTTATCTCGCCGATTAACTCGGAAAAATATTGTTTATCGATGTAATGCAAAGGCATTGGCTATCGACGGGCAAGATGGTGAGTCATCGATGTGCATGATGCGCCGACGTGGCGACCCTTTGCACCAGTGCGGCGTGGATTACGATTGTCGCTTAGATCCAGAGGTTCAGTCGTGCATTGACTTTGATTGACATAATATCAATTAGCGTCGCTCGGACTTATTGTCTGAACATTTGACTACAAGCCGCTCGTGGGTCACGCCTCTCTGGATTCGCTCATGCACGACCTTGGCTATGTCCTGTTATCTGCCGCGTCCCAATCTACCATCGGTCCCGGCGTATCGAACTGGAATCGTGATCGCAATTCAGGATGGGCCATTCCTTGGTTCAATACAGCCATGCCGCCTATTTGCTGCAAGACTTCGTTAGTAATGGGCGAGGCATCATCGTCATCAGCACCAAGCGGCAGGTTCATCGCAAAACCACGCGATGTCTGTCGGTCAATCGCACTTCGGACTTCAGCAAGTGGCACGGTGCATAACTGGAGTTGACGAGTGGTTTCGTTATAAAACACGATCGTGGCGCGGGGCAATTTGGACATCAGAATCCTCTACAGCGTTGATAGTTCAGAAACGCATGCTCCTTGCAAACGGCCAACGCGCGCAAGTTCTGCGTCATGGCTCTAACCGCATCGCATTGATCTAGCTCATACTCGTAAGTCGAGTAACACTCCGCTTCATCGAACTCACTGACACCTCGGGCTGCCACGTCGGATATATCACTCAACGATGAGTCATCCGAATACTCAAACGGCGATGCGTCGCCGAGCGGACTTTCGTCTCCAAAGCTCCTCGCCAGCGCGCTATGACCGTTCGATTCGGAATCAGCGGTGGCAGTCGCTGCCACCGTCATCATAATGCCAGCGAACATGGAGCCGCCCTCTGTCAACGGAGTGGCGATGCGGCCGTCAGGCAACACATCGCCAGGCTTTGATCGGAAAATCGCAAGTCCATCTTCGGCTGGCAGTTTCTCCCACCGCTGGGCAACACGGCCGAGCGAACGGTTTAAGCTCTCCGGCGCGGCTCTGCGATGAAGTTGCGATGGCGTCACGGTCGCATAGTAAGGGCGCGGTGATTGCTCTGCTGGACCTATCCCGCTTGCCTGTCGCGACTGGCGCGGAGAAGATATGGCCACAATGTTGCCACTTGCAACCCCTTGCTTCAGTCGACGCAAGACTTCCGAGGGATGGGTGTCTGGCGACAAGTATCCGTCGCTCGTATGTCTGCCCAGGAACCTGCGCAGGCTGTCCGACCCGTCTACCGACAGGTGAAGTGTCTGAGCTGATTCGATCGCTCGGCGGGCCTGGAAGTCGCCGAATTTTCTCGATTCGTTGCGTGAATACAGGGCGACGTCAACGAATCCGATTGATAACCGACAAGCCATACCTATTCCCACCGTCTAGATTTTTCCGCATGCTTCGCTCGTGTGCCCGCTTACCCAGTATTCCGTTATGCTAATCAATGTAGGACCATCCATTGCGTTTGCTGCGCCGAATCGAAAGCGCGACCGCTGTCCATGAGCTTTCCTGCACCCTCTTTAGAAGCCATACTCAATGGCACATAGAGCGTGTTTCGATGCTGGGCTGTTAGCTCTGACTAGGGAATACGTAAAGTCCGAGATGTTGCCAGCAAACGACAAGGAAGCCCCTGAGTCGGGCATGTGAAGGCGGAAGACAGTTAGTTGCCTCTCTTTGACTCGATCGTGTCGGCAAGCGCAACGGGTTTGGCCGGGGTCCGGACGAACGCATGGAACCGAGCGCCGGCCAGCGCGTGCTCGGCTGTCGGCAGTACGTTCGGCTTACAGAAGTCGATCAGGGCGCCGTCTGAAGAAACAGCGTGAATCCACCCAGCAGGACATCAAGGCGACCCCGTTGGCGCTGCAGCAGCAGAAGCGCCGCGTGCAGTCGATCAAGAGCGAGTCAGCGGCCCGCAACCGGTAACGCGCCGTGCTTCATCGCCCTGCCCGTTCAGATGCCTTGCTTCAACGCTGCGTTGCGATGGCTCGCATATCTCAATCGGACAGTTTTAATGAGCCAGACATCGGACATTTGTACTTCGGCCGTGACATTATGTGGAGGTCCTAAGTTCGAATGTCGCGTTCTGCCAAGTCGAGACGTCGGGTGTTGACTCGTTGGCAAGTTGATTGCCTTGGCGCTTCGTGCGCTCGACATCATTGGCAGTGTTATATCAGCCGCTCAATGTCGCTGCACTTCACAGCGAGCGAGTCACTTTCAGCTACTTCAAAGCCACGCCTGAATCGATCGAGCAGCACGGCAAGCGAGGCGCGTTCTAGAACGATCGCGCGAGCGTGTTTCGCATCACCCGGGCGAACCGGACTGGCGACAGACGACGACGCGGCGCGGCCGGCCCATGTACGACATGCACTGCGCGACCCCGCGACAAAGCCCCGCGCAACAAGACCGCCGGGCTTCCCGATCGACCCGATTCACGCCGACCCCGCTCGCTCCACAGGACGCGGTTCCCTCAACTTGTTCGCCACGCGCGCGGCTTCGAAATACGATGCGTTAGGCGGACGCTTCAGATATTGCCCCGCGCCGCGCACCGCGCGCAGATCGCCATCGGTCCATGCGAGCGCGCCGCGCGTGAGCGTATGCGTCGCCACGCCCTGCACCGTCATGCCCTCGAAGACATTGAAGTCCACTTGCTGATGATGCGTCTTCACCGATATCGTGCGGGAAGCCTGCGGATCCCAGACCACCAGGTCCGCATCGGCGCCAACCTGAACCGCGCCCTTGCGCGGATACAGATTGAAAATCTGCGCCGCATTCGTCGATGTCACGCGCACGAACTCGTTCGGCGTGAGACGCCCCATATTCACGCCGTGATGCCACAGCACGGCCATGCGATCTTCCACGCCGCCGCAACCGTTCGGGATTTTCGTGAAGTCTTCGCGTCCCATCGCCTTCTGCGACGCGCAGAAGACGCAGTGATCCGTCGCCGTGGTATGCAACTGGCCCGATTGCAGCCCGCGCCACAACGCCTCGCGATGCTCGCTCGTGCGGAACGGCGGGCTCATCACGTGCGCAGCAGCGCGCGTCCAGTCGGGATCGCGGTACACGGATTCATCGATCACGAGATGGCCCGGCAGCACTTCGCCGAATACGCGCAGGCCGTCGTTGCGCGCCTTCGCGATGACACCGACCGCATCTTTCGCCGACACATGCACGATGTAAAGCGGCACGCCCAGCACCTGTGCAATGCGGATCGCGCGATTGGCCGCCTCGCCCTCCACTTCGGGCGGACGCGAGAGCGGATGCGCTTCCGGTCCCGTGAAGCCCTTGGCAAGCAACTGCTTCTGCAACTGGAACACGAGCTCGCCGTTTTCCGCATGCACGGTCGGCAACGCGCCCAGTTCGAGCGAGCGCGTGAAGCTGTTCACCAGCACTTCGTCGTCGGCCATGATCGCGTTCTTGTAGGCCATGAAGTGCTTGAAGCTCGACACGCCGTGTTCGTGTACGAGCAGGCCCATGTCGCGATGCACGGACTCATCCCACCATGTCACGGCCACATGAAAGCCGTAATCCGCCGATGCCTTCTCCGCCCAGCCGCGCCATTCCCTGAACGCGTCCATGAGCGGCTGCTTCGGGCTCGGAATCACGAAGTCGATGATGCTCGTCGTGCCGCCCGACAATCCCGCCGCAGTGCCGCTGTAGAAGTCGTCGCTGGCGGTCGTGCCCATGAACGGCAGTTCCATGTGCGTATGCGGATCGATGCCGCCGGGCATGACGTACTGGCCGCCTGCATCGACGATCTGCGTGTCGGCGGGAACATCGAGGTCCTGGCCGATGGCGAGTATCGTGCCTCCCGCTTGCGGATAGGCGCACAGCACATCGGCGCGATAAGTGCGGTCCGCGTCGATGACGGTGCCGCCGCGAATGAGAATAGGCATGTGTCGTCCTCCGTTGATGTTCAAGCGCTCAGCATGTCGGCACGCGGGCTGCCGCGCAGTTTCATCCACGATCCATACACGAGCGCGGCCAGCACGAGGCCGACGAACCACGCATACGTGTAGACCGTGTTGAAGAACGCGGGCACGTTGGGAAAGGAAGCGGGGAATGCGGTATGCAGGAACCCGGGCAGATTCGGCAACACGCCGACGAGTAGCGCGACGACTGCGGCGATGTTCCAGCCGCCGTGATACGAGTACTCGCCCTCTTCCTCGAACAACTCGCGATGATCGAGCCGCGTGCCGCGAATGAAGAAGTAATCGACCATCATGATGCCCGCGACCGGCCCGAGCAACGCCGAGTAGCCGACGAGCCACGTGAAGATATAGCCCTGCGTGGTGGCGAGAATCTTCCACGGCATCATGACGATGGCGATGGTCGCCGTGATCATGCCGCCCGCGCGATACGAAATGCCCTTCGGCCACAGGCTCGAAAAGTCATACGCGGGTCCGACAAGGTTGGCCGCGAGATTGCAGCACATGGTATCGAGCGTGAGAATGACGAGCGCGACGCCCACGCCGATGCCCGTCATGCGGCTCGTGAGATCGATCGGGTCCCAGATCGCCTTGCCGTAGATCACCACCGTCGCGGACGTCACGACCACGGAGATGACGGAGAGCAGCGCCATCGGCAGCGGCAGGCCGATCGACTGTCCGACCATCTGATCGCGCTGCGTGCGTGCGAAGCGCGTGAAGTCGGGAATGTTGAGCGCGAGCGTCGCCCAGAAGCCGACCATGGCGGTGAGGCCGGGCCAGAACGTCGCCCAGAACATGCCCTCCTTCTTGCCGCCGGCGACGAACTGGGACGGTGCCGAGAGCATCGAACCGATGCCGCCCGCCTTCGAGGTCGCCCACCATACGAGCGCCACGCACATCACCACCTTGATCGGCGCTGACCAGCTTTCCAGCCAGCGAATCGAATCGGTGCCATGCCAGATGAAGTAGAGTTGCAGCGCCCAGAAGAACAGAAAGCAGCCGAGCTGCCCGACGGAGATGTCGGTGAGCGGCAACGCCGCGCCGTGCAGCGCATTGCCCGTGAGGATGTTCAGCAGCGTATAGATCGCGCTGCCGCCCAGCCAAGTCTGAATGCCGTACCAGCCGCACGCGACGATCGCGCGCAAGAGCGCCGGCAGCTTCGCGCCCTGCGTGCCGAAAGACGAACGCACGAGCACCGCGTAGGGAATGCCGTGCTTCGCGCCGGCATGGCCGATCAGAAGCATCGGCACCAGCACGATCACGTTGCCGAGCAGCACGGTCATCACCGCCTGCCACGGCGACATGCCCTGATCGGTGAGTCCCGCAGCCAGCATGTACGACGCGATGTTCATCACCATGCCGACCCACAACGCCGCGAAGTGATACCACTTCCACGTCCGTTGCGCCGGGCCGGTCGGCGCAAGATCGTCGTTGTAAAGGCTGCTCGCTTCGACGTTACGCGCTGTCTGATTCATCGGATGCACTCCGCTTAAGTGTTCGCCGCGCCATCGCATCTTCGCGCGATGTGCGCGGCGGGGTCAATGACGAGCGCTGCGTGTGGTTCAGGCCGCTTTCGCGGGCTCCTCGACGTTCTCGCGAGCCGGATTGTTCGGGTGCGTGGTCCAGTTCGCGTATTCACCGGCATCGACGCGTTCCATCGTGATGCACTGCTCGACGGGACACACGTGCATGCACAGGTTGCAGCCGACGCATTGCGCATCCACCACTTCGAAATGACGCTTGCCGTCCTTCTCCTTCAGGATTGCCTGATGCGACGTGTCCTCGCACGCGATATGGCACAGTCCGCACTTGATGCACTTGTCCTGATCGATGCGCGCCTTGATGTCGTACTTCAGATTCAGGTACTTCCAGTCGGTGACGTTCTGCACGGCGCGGCCGCGAATGTCGTCGAGGCTCGCGTAGCCCTTCTCGTCCATCCAGTTCGAAAGGCCATCGGCCAGATCGGTGACGATGCGAAAGCCATAATGCATCGCCGCCGTGCACACCTGCACGCTGCCTGCGCCGAGCACCATGAACTCGGCCGCATCGCGCCACGACGAAATGCCGCCGATGCCCGAGATCGGCAGATCGGGAGTCTCGGGATCGCGCGCGATCTCCGCGACCATGTTGAGCGCGATCGGCTTCACGGCCGGTCCGCAATAGCCGCCGTGCGTGCCTTTGCCGTCGACGGTCGGCATCGGCGCCATCTGGTCGAGGTCGACGGCGACGATCGAGTTGATCGTGTTGATGAGCGACACGCCGTCCGCCCCGCCCTTGAACGCGGCGCGCGAGCCCATGCGAATGTCGCTGATATTGGGCGTCAGCTTGACGAGGCACGGCAGCCTGGTGCCTTCCTTGACCCAGCGCGTCACCATCTCCACGTACTCGGGAACCTGCCCCACGGCAGCGCCCATTCCGCGTTCGCTCATGCCGTGCGGGCAGCCGAAGTTGAGTTCGACTGCATCCGCGCCCGTGTCCTCCACTTGCGTCAGAATCCACTTCCAGTCTTTCTCGTTGCACGGAACCATCAGTGAAACGATCAATGCGCGATCGGGCCAGTCGCGTTTCACTTGCGCGATCTCGCGAAGATTCACGTCGAGCGGCCGATCGGTGATCAACTCTATGTTGTTCAGCCCCGCCATGCGTTGCCCGTTCCATTGCACGGCGCCGTAGCGCGAGCTCACGTTCACCACATGCGGATCGAGCCCGAGCGTCTTCCACACGACGCCGCCCCAGCCCGCCTCGAACGCGCGGTTGACGTTGTAGGCCTTGTCGGTAGGCGGCGCAGAAGCGAGCCAGAAGGGATTCGGCGACGAGATGCCGGCGATGTTGCAGCGAAGATCGGCCATGTTCGTGTCTCCTCTTCGAATCAGGCGGCTTTGATTGCAGTCAGCTCGAACGACGCGTCGATCGACGCGGCCGCGAGCTTGCCGTCCTGCACGGCCTGCACGGTGAGATCGAGCCCTTCGTGGGTGGCGCAATCGCCGCCGGCCCAAACTTTGGCGAGCGTCGTCTGCCGATTCTCGTCGGTCACGATGCGCCCGCCGTCGAGCGTCAGCAGTTCGCGCCCGATGCCCACAGGCACGAGCGTCTGACCGATCGCCTTCAGGACCATGTCGGCTTCGATCACCAAGCGCTCGGCGTCGCGCTGGAATTCGACGCCTGTTACCTGACCGTTCTCGCCGATCAGACGCACGGGCTGCGCATGCGTGACGATGTGTACGCCATTGCTTTGCGCGAACTCGCGCTCGGCCCATGTCGCGCTCATATTCTCGACGCCGCGCCGGTAAGCCATCGTCACAGTCGTCGCGCCGAGCTTGCGGCTTTGCACACACGCATCGACGGCCGTATTGCCGCCGCCGATCACGACCACTCGACGGCCGACCGGCACGCTCGCGAGGTCATCGGCCTGACGCACCTGTTCGATGAAATCGACCGCGTTCATCACGCCGTTCAGCGACTCGCCTTCGAGCGCCAATTCGCGCACGCCTGCGAGCCCCAACGCGATAAACACCGCGTCGTATTGCTTGCGCAACTCGTCGAGCGTGAAGTCGCGTCCGAGCGCCTGACCGGTGCGGATCTCGATGCCGCCTATCGAATAAAGCCACTCGATCTCGCGCTGCGCGTAGTCGTCGACCGTCTTGTAGGCGGCGATGCCGTACTCGTTGAGACCGCCCGGCTTGTTGCGCGCATCCATAATCACGGCGCGATGTCCCGCGAGCGCCAGTCGATAGGCGCACGCGAGCCCCGCCGGTCCCGCGCCGACAATCGCAATGCGCCTTCCGGTTTCCGGCGCGCGGCTGAACAACGCAACGTCTTTCGACATCGCCCAGTCGGTCGCGTGACGTTGCAATGCGCCGATCTGCACGGGCTCGTCGCCCGGATGATTGCGCACGCAACTGCCTTCGCAGAGAATCTCGGTCGGGCACACGCGCGCGCACATGCCGCCGAGCGGATTGGCCGAGAGAATGTCGGACGCCGCGCCCTTCAGATTGCCGTTGCCGATCTTGCGGATAAAGCCGGGTATGTCGATGCGCGTCGGACACGCTTGCACGCATGGCGCGTCATAGCAGTAGTGACAGCGGCTCGCGGCGGCGGCCGCAGCGGTCGCGTCGAGCAGCGGCGCGACGTCCGAGAATTCGCACGCGAGACGTTCGTGCGTCTGACGATGGCTCGCGATATCGCCGATGGTCTTCATGGTCATGCGCGTTCCTTGTCGAAGGCGTGACGGTGCCTTCCGTCCGCAGGGCGAGCGGACGGCCGGAAGTAATCAACGAGAAAAAGGCGCGGCTCAGGGAGCCGGTTCGGATGCGCGTTCGAGCATCGCGTGCAGCAGCACGTTCGCGCCCGCTTCGATCCACTCCTGCGTAGCGTCTTCTATTTCGTTATGACTGATGCCGTCGACGCACGGCACGAACACCATCGATGTGGGCGCGACCTGCGCGAGATAGCACGCATCATGGCCCGCGCCCGAGACCATGTCCCAGTGCGAGTAGCCGAAGCGTTGCGCTGCCGCGCGCACCGATGCCACGCAGGCCGCATCGAACTTGACTGGTTCGTAGTAGAAGATCTGTTCGAGCTCGGTTTGCAAGCCGATCTCGCCCGCGATGCGCGCGACGCCTTCGCGCAAGGCGGCATCCATGCGCGCGAGCACGGCATCGTCGGGATGACGGAAATCGACGGTGAAGAACACGCGGCCGGGAATCACGTTGCGCGAGTTCGGATGCACCTGCATCATGCCGACCGTCGCGCACGCGAGCGGCGCATGGTCGAGACCGATGCGGTTGACGAGATCGACCACGCGCGAGGCGCCGAGCAGCGCGTCCTTGCGGCGCGGCATCGGCGTGGGGCCGGCGTGCGCTTCCTGTCCCGTCAGGGTGATTTCATACCAGCGCTGGCCTTGCGCATCGGTGACGACGCCGATCGTCTTGTCTTCGGCTTCGAGGATCGGCCCTTGTTCGATATGCAGTTCGAACGCCGCATGCAGCTTGCGGCCGCCGCACGGAACATCGCCCGCATAGCCGATACGCGCGAGTTCCTCGCCGATGGTCTTGCCGTCGACGTCCTTGCGCGAAAGCCCGTAATCCAGCGGGAAAACGCCCGCGAACACGCCGGATGCGACCATCGCGGGCGCGAAACGCGAGCCCTCTTCGTTGGTCCAGATGACCACTTCGATCGGATGCTCGGTCTCGATGCCGCGATCGTTCAGCGTGCGGATCACTTCGAGCCCGCCGAGCACGCCGTAGATGCCGTCGAAACGACCGCCCGTAGGCTGAGAGTCGGCATGCGAGCCGGTCACGACCGGCAATGCATCCAGATTGCGGCCCGCCCGTCGCATGAACACGTTGCCCATCTGATCGACGTGCACCGTGCAGCCCTCCGCCTTCGCCCAACTGACGATGAGATCGCGGCCCTCGCGATCGAGATCGGTGAGCGCGAGGCGGCAGACCCCGCCCTTCGGCGTCGCGCCGATCTTGGCCATCGTCATCAGGCTTTCCCACAACCGCGCGCCGTTGACGCGGATGGACGTGTCGAGACCGGACTCCGTAATTGCCTCCGTTAGGACGTTCATGCGCCTCGCTCCTTGCGATGGAACTTCGTATGTGAGTGACCTCGGTTCGTGCGCGTCGAGCGCTTGCAGTGCGTGATCGCACCCGCGCGGTGCACGACTCTTCGTTCTACGATGGATCACGCAAAGAGCGGGCGTCGCCGATCACCGCCGCGCTCTTCGAATCCTGTCCGGTTGGACAGGTTTTAGCCGATTAAAATAAGCAAATCAACGTATTTTGTGTGCGGGCAAACACGGAGGCGTAAAAGCGATAACCATGCCATTGCGTCGCAGCATCGATGCATACGGGGTTTCCCCATGCTTTCGACGCGATGCAGCGCGGCGTGCACGAACGGCGCGATTCAGGCACGATGCGGCACAGACGGCACCAGAGTGCGACGATGAGACACGACGAAGCCACGAACGGCATCACCGGAAACGAAGAGGCGGCGCCACCCTTGCGGCGACGCCGCGCGCAGATTCGCGAAAGCAACGAGGTGCATCTGCTTGCGTGTGCGGAGGCGGTCTTCGCCGAGAAAGGATTAGAAGGCGCGAGCACGGCGATGATCGCCGAGCGCGCCGGATTGCCGAAGGCCAATCTGCATTACTACTTTCCGACGAAGCTCGCGCTCTATCGCCGCGTGCTGGAAGACATATTCGAGGACTGGCATCGCGCGGCGGATACCTTCGAGTGCAGCGACGACCCGGTGGAAGCGATCGGCGGTTATGTGCGCGCGAAAATGGAGTTGTCGAGAAGACGGCCGCTCGGCTCGAAGGTGTGGGCGAGCGAAATCATTCACGGCGCGCACCACATGCAGGACATCCTCAGCGAGCGTGTGAAGCCGTGGCTCGATACGCGTGTGACGGTCATCGAAAGCTGGATTGCGCGCGGCCTGCTCGCGCCGGTCGAGGCGGACACGTTCATGTTCATGATCTGGGCGATCACGCAGCATTACGCCGACTTCGATGCGCAGATTCGCGCGCTGAAAGGCAAGCGGGCGCTGACGCAAAAAGCCTTCGATGAACAGACCGAAGAAGTCGTGCGGCTCGTCATTCGCGCGTGTGGGGCAGTGTCGCCGCGGGCCGTCGACGCGGCCATTCTGTAAGCCTCCATCTTAAGGACGTACGCTGTCGTCGCAAGTCACGACCAGCCCTTCAGCCGCAACGTCGCCCGCACCAGCCGCTGCTCCTCCTGTTCGATTTCCATGAAGCTCTCGCGCACGCTGCGGATATGCTGGCTTGCGGCGCGACGTGCCTGCTCGGGCAACTGGCCCACCACCGCGTTGTACAACCGCGCGTGTTGCCGGTCGATCACGCGTTTATGCGGCTCTCGATGATAGAGGTTGTTCACCGAGGCGAAGACGGAACTCAGCATGAGATCCGTAAGCATCCCTAATGTATGAACGAGCACCGGATTGTGCGACGCCTCGCAGATTGCGAGGTGAAACGCGTGGTCCAGCCGCGCGTGCGTCGAGGCGTCCGTCTCCTGCGACTGCGCGGCCACCATCTCTTCGTAACGGCGCTTGATGAGGATATGGTCGGCGGGCGTCCCGCGCGATGCCGCGAGCCGCGCCGACTCCGCCTCCAGCATCTCGCGCACTTCGAGAAGATCGTAGAGCGTACGCGGCTGCGAGCCGAGCAGATGCATCATCGGCGTCTGCGCAGGCTCGGCCGTCAGCTTCGCCACGACTGAGCCCTTGCCTTGCGCGGTTTCGATCAAGCCGCGCGCACGCAAGATTCTGAGTCCTTCGCGAAGGGCTGTGCGCGAAACGCCGAGCTTTTCGGTGAGACGGCGTTCCGACGGCAGGGCCTGGCCCTCCTTGAGCACGCCGTCGACGATCAGGCGTTCGATGCGCTCGACGACGACATCCGCAAGATTGCGCTTGTCCGATTCCATGGCGTTTTCGCAGCTCCGGCACTGGTATGACCAGCTGCAATGCTAACACGGGCACCGAGCGGCACAATGCGTCGCTCGTTCTGGCATGCTGCACGACGTGGATCAAGCAATAGCACGCTCAAAAAAACTGGTCATACCAGTGCGGAATCTGTCGACAACCCGGCTTCGGACCGCAAGAATCTTAGAAAAAATTGAAGACGACGGGCGTCGCAACGAACGCCCTCTGCTCGGAGACACCGCATGACTTACGCCTACGACGAAAAGATCGACGGGCCGCTCGCGAATCACGACAAGGCTGCGATCGTGCGCGATCTGCAAGCCCTGCTGCCCGGACTCCAGCTTCTGCACGACAGGGAAGACTTGCGCCCCTTCGAGTGCGACGGCCTTTCCGCGTACCGCACGACGCCCATGCTCGTCGCGCTTCCCGCAACGGTCGAAGAAGTGCAGGCGCTGCTCGCTTATGCATCGGCGAAACAGATACCGGTGGTCGCGCGCGGTGCGGGCACCGGTCTTTCCGGCGGCGCATTGCCGCTGGAAAAAGGCATCCTGCTCGTGATGGCGCGCTTCAACCGAATTCTCGAAATCGACGCCGAAGCCGGCATCGCGCGCGTGCAGCCGGGCGTGCGCAATCTCGCGATATCGCAGGCGGCGGCGCCTCACGGACTGTATTACGCGCCCGACCCTTCTTCGCAGATCGCGTGCTCGATCGGCGGCAACGTCGCGGAAAATGCCGGCGGCGTGCATTGCCTCAAGTACGGACTCACGGTTCACAACGTCCTCGAGGTGGAGATCGTGACGATCGACGGCGAACGCGTGACGCTCGGCTCCGAGGCACTCGATTCGCCGGGCTTCGACATGCTCGCGCTCATCACGGGTTCGGAGGGCATGCTGGGCGTCGTGGTCGAGGTGACGGTCAAGCTGCTGACCAAGCCGCAGAGCGCGAAGGTGCTGCTCGCGAGCTTCGACGATGTCGAACGCGCGGGCGACGCGGTTGCGCAGATCATCGCGGCAGGCGTGATTCCGGGCGGTCTGGAGATGATGGACAACCTCGCGATCCGCGCGGCCGAGGACTTCATCCACGCGGGCTACCCGGTGGACGCCGAGGCGCTTCTGCTCTGCGAGGTGGATGGCGTGGAGTCCGACGTGCACGAAGACTGCGAACGCGTCGAGGCGCTGCTGCGCGCGGCGGGCGCCACCGACATCCGGCTCGCGGCGAACGAAGCGGAGCGTCAGCGCTTCTGGGCGGGCCGCAAGAACGCGTTCCCCGCCGTGGGCCGCATTTCCCCCGACTACTACTGCATGGACGGCACCATTCCGCGCCGGGAACTGTCGCGCGTGCTGCGCGGCATTGCGGCGCTGTCGCAGGAATATGGCCTGCGCGTGGCGAACGTTTTCCATGCGGGCGACGGCAACATGCATCCGCTGATTCTTTTCGATGCGAACGCGCCCGGCGAGACGGAGCGCGCCGAAACCATCGGCGCGCGCATTCTGGAACTGTGCGTGGAAGTGGGCGGCAGCATCACCGGCGAGCACGGCGTCGGACGCGAGAAGATCAACCAGATGTGCGCGCAGTTCAACGCGGACGAATTGACCTTCTTTCACGCAGTCAAGGCGGCCTTCGATCCGGCCGGTTTGCTCAACCCCGGCAAGAACGTGCCGACGCTGCATCGCTGCGCCGAATTCGGCGCGATGCACGTGCATCACGGGGCACTGCCCTTCCCCGAACTGGAGCGATTCTGATGCGCCGCGATTCCATGTCCATCGACGACAGCGCGCGTCTCGTCGACGAAGTGCGGCACGCGATCGCGCGTAAAGAGCCGGTCTCCATCCGCGGTGCGTCAAGCAAGGCATGCCTCGCGCGCGCTGTCGAGAGCGGTGCGCGAACGCTCGACACGCGCTCGCATCGCGGCATCGTCAGCTACGATCCGAGCGAACTCGTCATCACCGCCCGCGCGGGCACGCCGCTCGCCGAGCTCAACGCCGTGCTCGACGACGCCAGCCAGATGCTCCCGTGCGAGCCGCCCATGTACGGCGGCGAGGCGACCGTCGGCGGCGCGGTCGCTGCCGGCCTTGCCGGACCGCGCCGCCCGTGGTCGGGTTCCGTGCGCGACTTCGTGCTCGGCTGCCGCGTGGTGACGGGCGAGGGCAAGCATCTGCGCTTCGGCGGCCAGGTGATGAAGAACGTCGCGGGCTTCGATGTTTCGCGCCTCATGAGCGGCAGCTTCGGTTGTTTGGGCGTCCTAACGGAGGTCTCGCTCAAGGTGCTGCCGAAGCCGCGTGCCTGCGCCAGTCTCGCCATCGCGATGAGCGCGAGCGAGGCCATGCAGGAACTGAGTGCGTGGCGGCGCGCGGCGCTGCCTCTGTCCGGCGCGTGCTTCGTCGATGGCGCGCTGCATGTGCGGCTCGAAGGCGGCACGGGATCGGTGCGGGCCGCGGTCGACCGCATCGGAGGAGAGCCGCTCGATGCGCGCTTCTGGGACGATCTGCGCGATCAGCGGCTCGCCTTCTTCGACGATCCGCGTCCGCTCTGGCGTGTCTCCTTGCCGAATGCGACGCCGCTCATCGATCTTCCCGGCGCGGTGCTGCTCGACTGGGCAGGCGCGCAACGCTGGCTGAAGAGCGATGCGAGCGCGTCCGGGATCCGCGCCATCGCCAGCGCAGCCGGCGGCCATGCAACCTGCTTCACGCCGCATCGCGATGCCGAGCCTTTCCATCCCCTTCCCGCGCAACTGATGCGCCTGCACCGTCAACTCAAAACGCGACTCGACCCGCACGGCATCTTCAATCCGGGCCGTATGTACGCGGACTATTGAAACCCGGCGCAGCCGACATTCAAGACATGCAAACTAATCTCAGCAATCAGGCGCTCACGCTGCCGCGCGCGAAAGAAGCCGAAGACATTCTCCGCACGTGTGTGCACTGCGGCTTCTGCAACGCGACCTGCCCGACGTATCAACTGCTCGGCAACGAACTCGACGGCCCGCGCGGACGCATCTATCTCATCAAGCAGATGCTCGAAGGCGAGCCGATCAGCGACAAGACGCAACTGCACCTGGACCGCTGCCTCAGCTGCCGCAACTGCGAAACGACGTGCCCATCGGGCGTCAAGTATCACGCGTTGCTGGATATCGGCCGCGACGTGCTCGACGGGCGCGTCGAGCGTCCCATCGCGCAACGCGTGATGCGCGCGGGTCTCAGACATGTGATTCCGCGCCCGCGCGCCTTCGGTGCATTGCTGAAGGCAGGTCGGCTGATGCGCGGCGCATTGCCTGCGGCGATCGGCGACAAGATTCCGCGTGCCGTCGAGAGTGCGGGCGTGCGCCCGCCGTTGCGTCATGCGCGGCGCATGCTGATACTTGAAGGCTGCGCGCAGCAGTCGCTCTCGCCGAACACGAATGCGGCGACCGCGCGCGTGCTCGATCGCTTGGGCATAAGCATCGAAGCGGTGTCGGAAGCCGGGTGCTGCGGCGCCGTCGACTATCACCTCGACGCGCAGGCCGCAGGGCTCGACCGCGCCCGGCGCAACATAGACGCGTGGTGGCCGAAGATCGAGGCAGGCGCCGACGCCATCATTCAGACGGCAAGCGGTTGCGGCGCGTTCATCAAGGAATACGGTCATCTTCTGCGCGACGACGCTGCCTATGCGGACAAGGCGCGTCGCGTGAGCGAGCTTGCGCGCGATATCAGCGAAGTGCTTGCCGCGTTGCCGCTCGAACGCCTGTCTGTCAAGCCCGAGAAGCGCGTCGCGTTCCATTGCCCGTGCACGCTGCAGCACGCGCAGAAGCTCGGCGGCTCGGTTGAAGGCGTGCTGGCGCGGCTCGGCTTCGCGCTCACGAGCGTCCCCGATGCGCATCTGTGCTGCGGCTCCGCGGGGACGTATGCCTTCACGCAGCCGGAACTGTCGCGCCAGCTTCGCGACAACAAGCTCGACGCCCTCGAAAGCGGCAAGCCCGACGTTATCGCGACGGCGAACATCGGCTGTCAGACACACCTCGGCGGCGCGGGCCGCACGACGGTTCGTCACTGGATCGAGATCGTCGACGAAGCCATTTCATGAGCCGCGAATCACAGTATTGAACACTGACAGAGAGACTGGAGACAATGGTAACGACCACCCGACCCGACAAGGATGCGCATGCGCTCGCCACCGAAGCGCGCGCGTATTCGAAAGCCGCATGGCGGCTCTTGCCCTTCCTCTTTTTATGCTACGTCGCGGCCTATCTGGATCGCGTGAACGTCGGTTTCGCCAAGCTGCAGATGCTGAGCGACCTCGCGTTCAGCGAAACCGTGTACGGCTTAGGCGCAGGCATATTTTTCATCGGCTACTTTTTGTTCGAAGTGCCAAGCAATATCATCATGCATCGCGTGGGCGCCCGGGTCTGGATCGCGCGAATCATGATCACATGGGCCATCATCTCCGCGGTGTCGCTTTTCGTGAAGACGCCGACCATGTTCTATGTCATGCGCTTCTTGCTGGGCGTGGCCGAAGCCGGCTTCTTTCCCGGCATCGTGCTGTATCTGACGTACTGGTTCCCGGCCGCGCGGCGCTCGCGCATGAACGCCATGTTCATGATGGGCATTCCGGTGGCCGGCGTCGTGGGCGGACCGCTCTCGGGCTGGATCATGGCGACGTTCGGGGGCGTAGGCGGCTGGTCGAACTGGCAGTGGTTCTTCTTGCTCGAAGCGATCCCGTCCGCGGTGCTCGGCATCGTCACGCTGGCCTGCCTGCCGAACAACATCCGCGCGGCGAAGTGGCTGACCGAAGACGAAAAGCGCGTGCTGGAAGCGAACATTCAGCGCGACGATGCAGGCAAGACCCACGGCTCGCTCGCCGGCGTCCTCGCCGACCTGCGCATCTGGAAGATGGCTTTGATCTACTTCTGCTGCATGATGGGACTCTATGGCATCAGCTTTTACTTGCCGACTCTCGTCAAGGCGACGGGCGTGGAAAGCGCGCTCGAAGTCGGCATGCTGACGGCCGTTCCCTACGCGTGCGCCGTGGCGAGCATGTTCTTCGTCGCGCGCAGCTCGGACCGCACGGGCGAGCGCCGCTGGCACTTCGCCATTCCTGCGGCGCTTGCGGAAATCGGGCTCTTCGTCAGCACGCAGATGACGGGCAACATTCCCGTCGCGATGCTCGCGCTCACGGTCGGTACCGCCGGCATGCTCGCGACCATGCCGGTGTTCTGGACCTATCCCAGCGCCATTCTCGCGGGCGGATCGGCAGCGGCAGCCATCGGCATGATCAACTCCATCGGCAATCTGGCCGGCTTTGCGAGCGCGTCGATCATCGGCTGGCTGAAGGACATCACGCATAGCACGAACGCCGGCATCTACTGCGTATCGGGTGCGCTTATCTTCGGCGCCGTGCTCGCCCTTCTGGGAACAGGTCGCGCGATAACCGCTTCGCGGCGAGTCGCAGGGTAAGCGTTGACCAACGTACGATGCGGCGCCGCGCATGAGTTCGGCGCCTCTCGTTCACGACGCTGCGCCCGTCTGTTTCCATGAACCCCGACTCAACATGCCGCCGGGTAAGAGGTATGCTCGACGAAGCGGTATCGAACCTTTCCACGACGAGATAATTAAATGCAGACGAAACCCGTGATGTCCATCGACGACGTGACCACCGTTCTCTCCGCTGCGCGGGCCGAGGCAGACAAGCAAAACTGGCCTGTCGCCATCGCAGTGGTCGACGACGGCGGACACTTGCTCGGCCTGTTGCGTCTCGACGGTTGCGCACCGATTGGCGCCGAGATTTCGATAGGCAAGGCGCGTACTGCAGCCTTGGGCCGCCGTGAATCCAAGGCGTACGAAAACATGGTCAACGGCGGACGCACCGCCTTCACGACCGCCCCTATCGTGACAGCTTTGGAGGGCGGCGTTCCCCTGTTATCGCAAGGTCATGTCGTCGGCGCAATCGGCGTTTCCGGGATGAAGCCGGCCGAAGACTCGTGCGTCGCGAAAGCCGGTGCCGCCGCGCTCGCGTAGATTGTCGGGTGCAAAAGCGCTCTATCGTTCCATTCGGCCAAGATCGCGACGAAAAAAGGCCCGCGCGGGGGGACGGGCGGGCCGAGATCCACGTCCGAGAGAGAGGGGAAGGACGCGGAGGAGACAACCTATAGTTGCAATCGTCATACCTGAAGCACTGGCTGCGGTCAGCCAGGCGAAGGCGCTTAGTTGGGTGCCGAGAACTCGGCCCGCGCGCCATTGAATTGAAGAATCGGCGGCGAATTGAGCGCTGCAACGATCGAAGAAATTACAACGACAATTGCCGGGCGGAGAAAACCGTGCGCGGCAACGAAAACGCAGGTGTCTCCAGCGACTGTTAGAATCGGCCCTTATATCTCAGGTATACGCACATGGGCTTTGAACAACTCGCCGCTTTGAAACAGCAGCTCGCGCAACAGGCAAAAAGTACCCGCACGCAGAAGCCGCCCAAGAAGCAGGCTACGCGCGAGGACCGTGCGCCACGCAAGACCGCCGGTGCGCCGGTCGACGACGTCGTGCACACCATCGGGAAGCTGCAGAAGCGTTTTCCGAACGCCTTTCCGAAGAACCCCGCGCCCAAGGTGCCGCTAAAGGTAGGCATCCTCAAGGATCTTCTCGCTGAAAGAGCGGACCTTTCTCTCTCCGAACAAGAGCTGAAGGACGCAATCAAAGTCTGGTGCCGTGGGAACCGGTACTGGAGCAGCCTTGTCGAAGGTGCGCCGAGAGTGGACCTGACGGGTCAGCCGACTGGGCAAGTATCTTCCGCAGACGCGGGTCGCGCGCGCCAGTTGCAGGCGAGAAGATCGGCACGCCCCACCCCGCCGGCTCCGAGTTCCGAAACGCCGGGCGCGTGAGGCCGGCTTCGCGGATTCCATGCATTCGCAAGGGCAAGGCCACGCGAAGCTGAACGGCCGTGCGCGCCCGACTCGAGGCAAGCAATCGAGGCAAGCAATCCAGCGGTTCCTCAAGAACCAGGGCAATCTCAATCTGCGCCCGATTCAAGGACGACCACACTGCGAGGTTCTACGCGGCACGTGTCACGCTCTGTCCGCGCTAATTCCTTGTCCGGGACAATGTCGAGCGGTGATTCGGCCCACGTATCGACAATGCGGTGCCAGCTTCCGCTGCCAAGGCCAGGAAGCGCGACGATACGCGCATCGTCATTCATGTTCAGCACGATATGCAGCATGGCTTCTTCCGCTGATTGACCCGCGAGCGTGAACGCGACGAGGCGCGCACCAGGGTCATGCCACGGCGGCTCGCCGAGCCGCTCGCCGTGCCAGGCGACGTCCGGTTCAGAGCAGCCCTTCGCGGGCCGGCCGGTCAGGAAGCGACGACGGCGCAGGCTCGCGTGACGTTTGCGCAGCGCAATCATTTCCCGAACGAAGCGCGACATGGCGAGCGCGTCGCTCGACATGCGCCAGTCCATCCATGAAAGCTCGTTGTCCTGGCAGAACGCGTTGTTGTTGCCGCGCTGGGTACGCAGGCTTTCGTCGCCTGCGAGAATCATGGGTACGCCCTGACTCAAAAGCAGGATCGCCATGAAGTTGCGCGCCTGCGAGAGACGCAGACGCATGATCGAGCGATCTTGCGTCTCGCCTTCTACGCCGCAATTCCACGACAAGTTGTCGTTCGTGCCGTCGCGGTTGTCCTCGCCGTTCGCCTCGTTGTGCTTGGTGTCATAGCTCACCAGGTCGAGCAGGGTGAAGCCGTCGTGACACGTCACGAAGTTGATGCTACTGGCAGGCAGCCGCCCATCCGCTTCATAGAGATCCGCGCTTCCCGCCATGCATGTGCATACTTGCCCGACGAGGCCCGGATCGCCGCGCACGAAGCGTCGTATCACGTCACGGTAGCGTCCGTTCCACTCCGCCCATGCCATGCCGGGAAAAGCGCCGACGTGATAGAGCCCCCCGGCGTCCCACGCTTCGGCGATCAAAGGCACACGCGAGAGCACCTCCGACGATTCGATCGCCCAAGGCAACGGCGGGTTGCTCAGCAGCGCGCCGCCCTCGCCGCGCGTGAAGACGCTCGCGAGATCGAACCGGAAACCATCCACGCCGAGGTCGCGCACCCAGTACTCGAGGCATCGCAAGATGAAGGCGGATACCAGCGGGTGATTGCAATTGATCGTGTTGCCGCAGCCCGTGTAATCGCGGTAACGCCCGGCATCGGCGGGATCGACGTGATAGAAGATCTCGTTGGCGAGCACCTTGAAGTTGATCACCGGCCCCGTTACGCCCGCCTCCGCCGTGTGATTGAACACCACGTCCAGCAATACGCGAATGCCCGCCGCGTGCATGGCGTCGATGAGCGCGCGAAATTCCTGCGGCGCCCGAGCCGGTTCCACGCAGTAGCCCGAGTGCGGACTATGGAAGCCATGCGTGCTGTAACCCCAATAGTTGGTGAGTCCTCTCGCAGCCGCCGTGCGCGGGACGTCCTGCTCGTCGAAGGCCATCACGGGAAGCAGCTCGACGTGGGTGACACCAAGCTCCTTCAAATAGGGGATTTTCTCGATCAGCGCAGCGAAGGTGCCGGGATTGCGGACATTGCTCGACCGATGCCGCGTAAAGCCGGCTACGTGCAACTCGTAGATGATGGCGTCGTCGAGCGTGCGAACGTCACTGTCGTAGGTCGTCTCCAGCGGCTCCGTGACGATGGCTCTGATGCATGCGTTAGACGGTCCTTGCGCTTCGCTCGCCTGTTGCCGGTCCCAGAAGCGCTCGCTCACCGCGCGCGCGTTCGGATCGAGCAGTTCCTTGCGGCTGGCGGCTTCGTCGTCCATCTGCGGCATGCCGTGCGGACCGTGGGCACGCCACGTATAGCAACAGTGAACGGGAAGGTCTTCGACGAAGACATGCCAGAAGTAGAACGTTCTGTTTTCCTCGCGGACGAGCGGGATGATCTGAAACGGCTCGACGCTGTCCGTCGATGCGTAAAGACGCAGCTCCATGCCCGTCGCGTGGCGGCAGAACACGCAGAAGTTGACGCCGCCCGGCGAGACGGTCGCGCCGACGGGAAAACGCGAACCCGGCTGCACGCGGTAGCGGCGTGCGCTTTCGATGTTAGCCTTGAGCAAGGTCGACTCTCACTGCCGCAGTATTCCAGATGCGCTCGCAGTATTCGCGAATCGCCCGGTCCGATGAGAACTTGCCCGACTGCGCCGTGTTCATGATCGACATGCGCGTCCATTGCCTGACGTCGCGCCATGCGTCGCTCACGCGCTCCTGGCAAGCAGCGTAATCCGCGAAGTCGGCCAGCACGAGGAAAGGATCGGAGTGCATGAGGTTGTCGATTAGCGGCCGAAACACGTTAGTGTCCCCGCCCGAGAAGCGCCCTTGCGCGATCTGGTCCAGCGCGTCGCGCAACTCGTCGTTCGAATCCACGTATTCCGCAGGACGATAACCCGCGCGCTTTGTTTCCTCGACCTGCTGGGCGGTCAGTCCGAAAAGGAAGAAGTTGTCCGCGCCCGCCTCTTCGCGAATCTCCACGTTGGCCCCGTCGAGCGTGCCGATCGTTACCGCTCCGTTCATCATGAACTTCATGTTGCCGGTGCCCGACGCTTCTTTCCCCGCCGTGGATATCTGCTCCGACAGGTCGGCTGCCGGATAAATCCACTGGCCGTTCTTCACGTTGAAGTCGGGATAAAACACCACTTTCAACCGGTCCCTGATGGCGGCATCGTTGTTCACCACTTCCGCAATGCCCGTAATCAACCGGATAATGAGTTTGGCCATTGCGTAGCCCGGCGCGGCCTTGCCTCCGAAAATGAAGCAGCGCGGCGCGCAAGCAAGATCCGGGTTCGCGCATAACCGGCGGTACAAGCTGATGATGTAGAGCGCATTCAGATGCTGGCGCTTGTATTCGTGTATCCGCTTGACCTGTATGTCGAAGAGCGCGTCGGGATCGACCACGATGCATGTCACGTTCCGGATGCGGTCGGCAAGCGCCGCTTTATTGGTGCGCCTTATCGAACGCCATGCGCCATGGAATTCGCCATCGTCGGCGAGCGCCGCGAGTGCGCGAAGTCTCGACAGATCCGTGGTCCATCCGTCGCCGATGGTCGTATCCAGAAGACGCGCGAGACCCGGGTTGCTCAGCAGCAGAAACCGGCGGGGTGTCACGCCGTTGGTCACATTGAGGAAACGCTCCGGGAACATGTCGGCGAAATCGCGCATCACGGTCTGTTTCAACAGCTCTGAATGCAGCGCGGCGACGCCGTTGACCGCATGGCTGCCGACCGTGGCGAGATGCGCCATGCGCACTTTCTTCTCGCCGGTTTCGTCGATCAGCGACATCCGCACAACGCGCGCTTCGTCGCCCGGAAAGGCGCGGCGCACATCGCTCAGGAAGCGGCTATTTATTTCATAGATGATTTCGAGCGCACGCGGCAGCATGCTCTGAAAAAGCGGTAAGCCCCACGTTTCCAGTGCTTCGGGCAACAAGGTATGGTTCGTATAGGCGAACGTGCGCTGTGTGATGTCCCACGCCGTATCCCACGCGAGCCCGTGCACGTCCAGCAGCAGACGCATCAACTCGGCTACCGCGATGGACGGGTGCGTATCGTTGAGTTGTGCGGCGAACAGATCGGGGAAATGCTCGATGGACGTGCCCTTGTATTCCATGAGCCACAGCATGTTCTGCAGCGAACAGGACACGAAGAAGTACTGCTGGGCGAGCCGAAGGCGCTTACCTATTTCGGGCTCGTCGTTCGGATACAGCACCTTCGATATGGTTTCGGACAAGACCTTTTCCTGCACCGCCTCATAATACTGGCCCGCGTTGAAGTCTTCGAAATCGAATGACTCCACGGCCTCGCTCTTCCACAAGCGCAGCAGATTGCAGGTGCCCACGCGATAGCCTTGCACCGGGAAATCGCACGCAACGCCTTTCACCTGCCGCGCCGGTATCCAGGTGACGCGCAGACGGCCCTGCTCGTCGGTCCGCTGCGTGGTGTATCCGCCGAAGCCGACGTAGTGACACACGTCCGGTCGCACGATCTCCCATGGGTTGCCGTTCTGTAGCCACTTGTCGGTGACCTCGACTTGCCAGCCTCCCCGTATCTCCTGATCGAAAATGCCGAATTCATAGCGGATGCCGTACCCGAGCGCCGGTACCTCCAGCGTCGAAAGGGAATCCATGTAACACGCGGCCAGCCGCCCTAGTCCACCGTTGCCGAGCCCAGGCTCCTCCTCGATGGAGAGCAGCGCATCGAGGTTCTGGCCGAGCGAAGTCATCGCTTCTCGCGCTTCGTCCTGCATGCCCAGACTCAGCAGGTTGTTACCGAGCTGCGGACCGATAAGGAATTCCGCCGACAGGTAACAGGCGATCTTCACGTCTCTCGCGGCGTAGATCTTCGTCGACGCGGCCCAGCGCGCCAGCATCCGGTCCCTGACGCTGTAGGCAAGCGCCATATACCAGTCTTGCGCGGTGGCAATGTCGGGATAGCGCGCTTGCCGGCAGATCAGATTCCTGACGACGTCATGCAGCAGGGAAGAGCCGGCAACGTCACTCGCTGCCGTCCGGATGCGGCAGGCTACATCTGCCACGGGAGCATTGTTCATCATCGCCTCCTCGCCTTGCATATCGTCGAAAGGACATGTGAAGAGACGCAGACTTCACGGCCTTTCCCCGCGCGTCGCATATGCGCGTGCCGTTCGTGGACACGCGCAGTTCGCGGCATTCACTCCAGCGTGAGCACGACGCGGCCGTCCACCTTCCCGCTTTTCAGATCGGCGATGACGGAATTGATGTTCTCCAGCCGGTCACGACGAATGTGCGCGCGCACCTTGCCTTCGGCGGCGAAGTCGAGTGCTTCCTGAAGGTCGCGCCGCGTGCCGACGATAGAGCCGCGCACCGTGATGCCGTTCAGCACAGTCGAGAAGATGGGCAGCGGAAAGTCGCCCGGCGGCAGGCCGTTCAGCGAGACCGTGCCGCCCCGGCGCACCATGCCGAGCGCCTGCGCGAACGCGCCGCGCGACACGGCCGTGACCAGCACGCCATGCACCCCGCCGATCTCCTTCTGGATGACGGCGGCGGGATCATCGACGGATGCATCGATTGCCAGCTTCGCCCCGAGATCGCGCGCCAGAGCGAGCTTGCCCGGTTCGACATCCACCGCGACCACATGCAGTCCCATCGCGATGGCGTATTGCACCGCCACATGCCCGAGCCCGCCGATGCCGGAAATGGCGAGCCATTGTCCGGGCCGCGTGTCCGTCACGCGAATCCCCTTGTAGACGGTCACGCCCGCGCACAGGATCGGCGCGATGTGATCGAAGGCGACTTGCTTCGGCAGATGGCCGACATAGTTGGGATCGGCGAGCACGTATTCCGCATAGCCGCCGTTGACCGAGTAGCCCGTGTTCTTCTGCGCATGGCAAAGCGTTTCCCAGCCGGAGAGGCAATGCTCGCAATAACCGCACGCTGTATAAAGCCACGGCACGCCGACGCGGTCGCCTTCCTTCACGTGCGTAACGTCCGCCCCGGCGGCGGCCACGTAACCGACGCCTTCATGACCCGGAATGAACGGCAGCGCGGGCTTCACGGGCCAGTCGCCGTCGGCTGCGTGGATATCCGTATGACAGACACCGGACGCGGCGATCTTCACGAGTATCTCATTGCGGCCCGGCGTCGGAACCGGCACTTCTTCGATGCGCAAAGGTTCGCCGAACGCGTGAACGACTGCAGCTTTCATCGACCTGCTCATGAACCACTCCCCTGGACGGTGTGAGGCGACTCGTGCGACGAGGCGCCGAATGAGCGGTCAGTATGCGCGGCTGAATCGTGCGGCCTTTGACTCACGTCAAGCGAAGCGCGGGACAGGATGCCGGCGTGGCATTGCGGGTCGAATCCGGGGTGATTGGTGTGTGGGGGCGCAAATCCGTGTCGACGATGTCATACGCGCACGCCGACAGCACGCAGCCGAGCCCCCGCCGCAATGCCGCTGCAGCGCGAAAGGCGCTTCAGCCAAGCACTGGGGTCTTCCGCCTGCCCGCGCCGTGCTCATAGGCGTAGGCGAGGCCCAGCAGCGCCGCTTCGTCCCACTGGCGACCCACGAAAATAAGCCCGAACGGCGAGCCGGACGCGTAGTAACCCGCAGGCACCGCGATGCCCGGCAAGCCCGCAATGTTGATCTCTCCCACCGTCGTCTCCTGAATGGTGTCCTTTCCGTGCAACGGCGGAAGCTCGCACCTCATCTGCGGAAAGACGAGGGCATCGAGTCGCTGCTCGTCGAACACGCGCTCGAAGATGCGCAGATAACGCGCCTTCAGTTCGATGAATTCGGGCATCTCCGGCGGCAGCGACGGATTCGCCAGCGCGGCCTCGAAATCCGCCAGGCTGTGCATGAAGTTCAACACGCCGTTCGGTGCGAAAGCGTCTTCGTCTTTCGTGGCCTCCGCGAATTCCGCGAAGCTCTTGATCGACGCGTGCTTGCCGAGACGCTCCAGATACTTCTCGACGTCGTAGGGGATGGATTCGAGACCGCGCGCGTCGAAATTGCGCAGCGGCGGAGTCGTCCTGCGCAGTTCGGCAAAGCCGGACCCTTGGAAAGGATCGTCGATCAGCGTCGCGCCGAGCGATGCCAGCTCGCCCTTCACGCGCTCGTACAGCGCCGCGGCCTCGTCGGAAAGCGGCTGGTCGCGCCAGCCGGGACCATAGAGACCGATGCGCTTGCCCTTCAGCGCATCAGGGTCGAGCGCCGACGCATAGCCGCCTTCCGGTTGCCGGCCGACGCCAGCGAGCGTCTTCGGGTCTTCGCTCGTGTAACCGGCGATCACGTCGAGACACAGCGCCGCATCTTTCACGTTGCGCGCGATCGGCCCGACCACGTCGCGATTGCCCGACAGCGGCATCACGCCCGCGTTCGGCACGAGCCCAATGGTCGGCTTGATGCCGACGAGGTCCTGCGCCGATGCGGGGTTCTGGATGGACCCGCCGGTCTCCTCGGCGAGTCCGAGCACCGCCATGCCCGAGGCCACCGCCGCCGCCGTTCCCGCGCTGCTGCCGCCCGGCACGCGGTCGGGCATCGCGACATTGATCGTCGGACCCGCCCAGCTATCGTTCGCATGCGATCCGGTGTGACTTAGAATAGGAACGTTCGTCTTGCCGAGCAGAACCGCGCCCGCGCGGCGCATGCGCGCGACAACCGGCGCGTCGCGCTCGGGCATCAGGTCGATGCCGCCCGTCTTGCTGTACAGCTTCGACCATCCCGCCGTGGTCGGAAAGCCGACCATGTCCATCGGGTCCTTGATGACGACCGGCACGCCCGCGAGCGGCCCCAATGCTTCGCCGGCGGCGCGCCGCTCGTCGATCCTGCGCGCATCGTCGATCGCGGCGGGATTCAGGAAGATCAGCGCGTTATACCTGTCGTTATGACGTTCGATCCAGTCGAAGCAGGCGCGCGCCAGTTCTTCCGCGGTGAACCGGCCGGTGCTGAATCCGTCCTGCACGGCATCGACCGTGAGGGTCGCGAGATCCACGTCGATTGCGCTGCGTTTTTCCATTCGATGCTCCCGTTGAGTTGATTGATTCCTCAGAGCTGGACGCCGCGTGTAAGCGCGCCGTCGACGACGATGTTCGCGCCGCTCACGAAGCTCGCTGCCGGACTGGCGACGAACGCCACTGCATTGGCGATCTCCTGCGGCCGCGCCATACGGCCGGTCGGATTCAACGCCAGCGCCCGTTCGAACAGCGCCGGATCGTTATGCTCGATCCAGTCCCACACGCCGCCTTCGAAGTACACATTGCCCGGCGAGACCGTGTTCGCGCGAATGCCCTTCGAGGCGAGTTGATTCGCGAGCCCCTGCATGTAGTGCACGATTGCGGCCTTGAAGACGCCATAAGGTCCGGCCGCGAAGTCGATCTCGCGTGCCGACACGCTCGATATGGCGACGATCGACGCCGCCTTGCTCCCGGTGAGATAAGGCATGGCGGCATCGACGAGATTGACCGTGCCGAGCAGATCGGTTTCGAACTCCTTGCGCCACGATTCGAGGTCGTTGCCGATGGCAAGCGCGCTCACGTTGGCCACGACGATATCCAGCCCGCCCCACTCCGCGCCGACACGTTCGACCCACGCCTTCAGCGCGGCGCCATCGGAGACATCGACGGCGGCACCCGACGCCCGCGCGCCGCTCAGTTCGGATAGCGCGCTCGCCGTCGCCGCGACGCTCGCTTCGTCGCGCGCGCAGATGGCCACATCGGCGCCCTCGGCAGCCAGCGTCCGCGCAATCGCGAGACCGATGCCCTTGGTGCCGCCGGTCACGATCGCTTTCAAGCCCTTCAGTTGCAGGTCCATGTTCGCCGCTCCTAAATGTGTCGATGAATGGGCGGCGCGACGCGTTCAATCCCTGTCGCGCCCGTCCTCCGAATCCAGCCCGCGCGCGATCTGCAACACTTCGCCCGCCTGAATGACCGAATGACAGATGTCGTCGATGGTCACGCGCTTTTCCATTGCCTGGGCGCGCAGCATGTCGTAAGCCTCGCGCTCGCTCACGCGATGCATGGTCATCAAGATGCTCTTGGCTTCCTGCAAGTGCCGGCTGTCGAGCAGTTTCTGTTCGAGCCTCGCAATGCGTTGCGTATGTTGACGCGCGCGCTTCGCGTGATAGAGCGCCATCACCACGGTAGACAGCAGGCCGGAGGCGCGAATCGGCGTGGTGACGATGCCGTCCGATCCCATCTTGATCGCCTGATCGATGAACGTCGGGTTCTCGTATGCCACCACGCAGATGACGGGCGGCGCATCCGGCCCGCACCACTCGCCCTTCGGCGCGCGCTCTTCGGGCAGCAACGCCCGAAACACGAGATCGGTCTTCTCGGGCAGCGTGTCGGTGGGCGGCCAGCATCGCTCGACCTGAAAGCCCATGCGCCGCAGATGATTCGTGAGCGTCAGTCCGTCGTCGTCGTCCGGATGAAAAACGACAACGCGAGCATTGCGCTCGAGAATCGAACCCGTGAGGCTTCGCTGACCTCTGTCTGTTCGCGCGCTCACGTCAGTACTCTCGCGTGCTCAGCTTCGTGACCCAGTCCCCGAGCTTCTGGCGCGTCATGTACGGGTCGGGGCCGACGGCGAACTTCGACTCGCGCAGAATGGTGAACTGGCCATCGGCGTTCGCGCGGCCGATGCGCGGATAGAGCGCCATGTGATGATTCACGGGATCGATACGCACCCGGCCCTGCGGCGCCGCGTATTCCGATCCGAGAAGATGCGGCATGATGACGCCGATCTCGTCGGAACCCGACCGTGCGTAGGCTTCGGCGAACATGTGCATTTGATAGTACGCAGCCTCCCAGTTCATGTCGGTCGGGGTGTCCGAACCGTAGCGCGACTGATGATGCGCCACGGCGCGGTGATTCTCTTCCGTATCGACGCTCTGAAAATAAGGCGCTGCCGTGATGTGTCCTGCCGCGATGCCGGGCTGCATCGCGTGTATTTCGGTCTCCGACGTATTCAGGCTGCCGATGGGCATGCGCGACGGATCGAAGTCCGCGTGCGCGTAGGCGTCGTAAAGATACGGCACCGTCGCGCCGATGACCGTGCTAAAAATCCAGTCCGGAGACTTGCGCCGGATGTCCGCGACCACTTGCTCGAACTGCTCGCGCGTGGCGTCGAGCGACAGATACCGTTCGCCGAGGATCGCGCCTTCGGGATGCTGAAGCAGCAGTTCCTGCATGGTGCGGTTGCATTCGTACGGATAGACGTAGCTGGAACCGACGAAGTACACGCGCGCGCCGAAGGTCTCCGTCATGAAGTCCGCCAGTTGCACGCCGTTCTGATTAGGCGACGCGCCGCTGTAGATGATGTTGTCCGAATACTCGAAGCCCTCGTACATCTGCGCGTAGATGAGAAGCCGGTTGTGCTTCTCGACGACGGGCAGCATCGCCTTGCGGCTCGTCGACGTGTAACCGCCGAAGATCGTGTTGACGCCGTCCTTCACGATCAGCCGCTCGGCGAGCTCGCGGAACACGGCCGGATCGGACGCGGGGTCGTAGTGAATCGCGACGAGCTCGCGCCCGCCAATGCCGCCGCGCGCATTGATTTCCTCGACGGCGAGGCGCGCACCGCGCCATTGAGACTGTTCGAGCAAGGCGGTCGAGCCGCTCGTCGAGCACAGCAGGCCCACTCGGATGGGATCGGACAAAGCCATTTCGTGACGCACTCTAGAATGCGCGCGGAACGGACGCCCCGCGCGTGATGCCGACTGCCTTGGTTTCGTCTGACCGAAGCGTTACTTGAGGTAGTGCTTGGCGACCATCGCGCCAACCGTGTATTTTGGATCGACAAAATTGCCCAGTCGAACCTTGCCGACCTGACTGAGCATCATGTACGCGTCCCACTTGTCGAAGCCGTATTCCGCGGCCATCCACAGCACCAGTTCGCGATAGGCAATGCGCGTCGCGTCTTCCAGCGGCCGCGCGCTGCCGATGCTCATGAGCGCGTCTTCGTTTTCGAGCCGCGGCCAGTCGATCTGCCACTTCTTGATGAGATCGACGCGCACGGTCGTCGTGCTCTGATATTCGACCGCCGTGCCGCAGACTTCGCCGTCGCCCTGACAAGCGTGCGCATCGCCGATGAAGAGCCGCCCGCCCGGCGAGCGCACCGGCAAGTACGTGATGCTGCCCGGTCCCATGTCGGGCACGTCCATGTTGCCGCCGTGGTTGTCGGGCGTGAGCGAATTGATGGAGTCGATCTCCGGCGAAAGACTCAGCGTGCCGATATGCGGCTTGTACGGCAGCGTATTGCGCTTGCTCCAGTACACGTTTTCTTCGTCGATCCTGATCTTGCGCACCACTTCCGGCAGCGGCTCGTTCAGAAGCGCGGTGTAGTCCGTGCCCGTCAGTCCGCCGAAGTTGGGAATAATGCAGCAGAAGCCATGCGGATCGTCACCGCGCGGCGCCATCTTTTCGATGTACACGGCGACCACATCGCCCTTCTCCGCGCCCTCGATCATGATCGGGCCGTTCTGCGGATTGAGGAACGGCACCTGCAGCACTTCGGACGGCTTGTCGGTCTCCTCTTTGATCTTGCCTTCGAACGCATCGCGCGTTTCGACCACGACGCGATCGCCCGGCTTCACATGCAACACCGGCTGCGAGTACGGCCCGATGGTGTAGTGATAGGTCTTTTGCATCTCCTCGGTCAGATGGTGCTCCACCGGTTCACGATCCGCGCCGACGCCACGCTTCATCATGATCGAGTCTTCAAGCCATTTCATGTTTCGTCTCCGTCACAGTGCCAGATACTGGCGAATCAGTTGTTCGTCCGCGAGCTGCGCCGGGCTCAGCGTCTCGACGATACGGCCCTTGTCCATCACGCAGCAGCGCGTCGCGATGCGTTCGACCATTCCCATGTCCTGCTCGACCAGCACCACGCCGATCCCTGTTTCATGCGCGATTTGCTGAAGCGTTTCGCCGATCAGATCGACAATGGATGGCTGGATGCCTTCGGACGGCTCATCGAGCAACACGACCTTCGGCGAACTGATGAGCGCACGCGCGATGGCAAGCTGCTGCTGTTCGCCGCCGCTCATGGTTCCCGCTTTCTGCTGATACCGCTTCTTCAGAATCGGAAAGTAGCCGACGACCTTGTCCTTCATCTGCGCCGCCTGCGCGCGATTCGCCTGCGCGCCGACCTGCAGGTTCTCCGCAACCGTCAACGCGCCGAAGATCTCGCGGCCCTGCGGCACATAGCCCATGCCCCGCTGCGCGCGGACATACGGCTTCTCGTGGCCGATGGCTTCTCCATCCAGTTCGATGCTTCCGCCATCGAGGCCGATCAGGCCGATCAACGCGCGCATCAGCGTCGTCTTGCCGACGCCGTTGCGGCCGATCAGCGCGAGCACTTCGCCCCGCCCGACGCCGAACGACACGCCGTTGAGCACGCGGCCGCCGCCGTATCCCGCTTCCACACCCGACACCTGGAGCAACGCACTCATTTCTTCTTCCCCAGATAGACTTCCGCGACATCATCGCGGGCGAGGATCTCGTCGAGCGGACCATCGGCGAGCAGGCTTCCTCCGTGGAGCACCGTCACCCGCGACGCGATCTGCTTGACGAAGGTCATGTCGTGTTCGACGACCATCATCGTGAGACCGGCCGCCGAAAGACGCTTGATGAGTTCGCCGGTCGCATGCGTTTCCTCGACGGACATGCCCGCCACGGGTTCATCGAGAAAGAGCAGCTTCGGACGCAGCGAGACCGCCATGGCGATTTCGAGCCATTGCTTCTTGCCGTGCGACAGATTGCGGGCGAGCACACGCTCCTCGTCTTCCAGCATGAAGCGCTGCAACAGTTCATCGAGGCTTTCGGGCCGGTCGTCCTTTGCGCGATGCAGCGACAACTGCAGATGCTGGCGCACGCTCAGATCCGGGAACACGCCGGGAATCTGGAACTTGATGCTCATGCCCATGCGAATGCGTTCGTGCGGCAGCACATGACTCATGTCCTGGCCGAGAAACATCACGCTGCCCTCGGACGGCCGGTGCTCGCCGGTGATGAGCTTGAAGAACGTGCTCTTGCCCGCGCCGTTGGGGCCGATCACGCAGCGGATCTCGCCTGCATCGATACTGAAGTCGATGCCGTTGATGACATGCGCGCCGCCGAAGTGCTTCTTGAGTCCGCGCGTTTCCAGGAGCGTGGTCATGACTTGCCCTCCTCACGTTTGAGACATGCGCCGCCTAGACGCGCATCCTGACCCGGGCGGCGGCTCAGACGCCGCAGATGCCGTGTCACGAACGGCAGCAGACCTTCCGGCGCGGCCAGCACGACGATCAGTAGAATCGCGCCGAGCAGGATGAGCGCGTACTGGCTGCCGTACACCGCGAGATTCTGCGAAAGCCACACCAGCAGCGCGGTCCCGAGAACGGTTCCGCCGATGCTCTTCCTGCCCGACGTCGCCACCCAGATGACGGGCATGGCGGCGGACGTGAGGCCCATCGTCGAAGGCGTGATGTACGAGCCCCAGACCGTGTACAGCGCGCCCGACAAGCCGCCGAGCGTACACCCGAGCACGAATACCAGAAGCTGATGCCGGCGGATGTCGACGCCGAGCATCTCGGCGCGCTGCGGGTTCTCGCGAATGGCGATGAGCGTGAGCCCGAACGTGCCGTCGAGCAGCCTGCGCATTGCGGCATAGACCACGATCAACAGGATCAGCACGAGGTAGTAGAAGCTCGCGTTTTCCAGCGTCAGCGGACCGCCAGGCCACGGGATCGTGAGCGGCGGCATGCCGCCCATGCCGTTGTAGCCGTTCAGACGCGCTTCGCCGATCGCCCACTGCGGGCCGGCCGTCTGCGACATGAACGTTTCGAGCACGAGCGTCACCGACAACGTGACGATACCGATGAACACGCCCTTGATACGGCCGTAGAAGATCATGTAGCCGATCAGCGCCGCCACGACGACGCTCACGGCCAGTCCCGCGATGAGACCCAGCCACGAATCGAACCAGGCATCGCCGTAGTTCAGCGTGAAGATGCCGTAGCTGTAGCCCGCCAAGCCGAAAAATGCCGTCTGCCCGAACGACAGGATGCCGCCATAGCCCCACATCGCGGCGAGGCCGACCGCGCCGAACGCCCACAACAGGCAGTACGCGAGATTGCCGCTCGTGGTGGCGTCCACGACGAGCGGCAGCGCGAGCCCTACGAGCCATGGCACGTACTGGACCGCGCGCGTGGCGCGGGCCGGGAACAGCCGCGAAGGCTCTTTCGTTTGCTTCACGTTTGCCTCCTAGCGCGCGCGGGAAAAGAGGTTGCCGAGACCTTGCGGCATCAGCCGGATCACGACGATGACCGTCACCAGCAAGCCGATCTGGCCGAACAACTGACCATACGAGGCCGTGAGTGCGGTCTGGATGACGGCGAGCACGGCGGCAGCGGGCGTCGTCCCGGCGATCACGTTTGCGCCGCCGACCACCACCGACACGAAGGCCTGCACGATGAAGTTGCTGCCCATCGTCGGCACTGCGGTCATGGTCGGCGCATACAGCGCGCCGGTCAGCCCGGCGAGCCCCGCGCCGAGCGCGAACGTCAGCGTGTAGAGCCGGTCCGTGCGCAGGCCGAGACATTGCGCGATGTTGGCGTTCTGAATCGTGGCGCGAGCGCAGACGCCGTAGTTCGTCTTGAAGAACAGCACATACAGCCCGAGCAGGATGGCGAGCGCAATGCCCGGCAACAGCGCGCGATATGTCGAAAACGAATAGTCGCCGAGCGAGAACGAGCCGAACGGCGTGCCGATGCCTTCTATCGAAGGACCGGCGACGAGCAGCATGGTCTGTTGCACGATGAGGCTGATGGCCCACGTCGCCACGACGGAATCGAACAAGCGGTCGTACAGATGACGAATGACGAGCCGTTCGATCACGACGCCCGCGAGCGCCGCCGCGAGCGCGCCGAGCAGCATAGCGAGCGGAAGCGGCAACCCGCGCTTGGCCGCGATGATCGTCACATACGCGCCGCACATGATGAACTCGCCGTGCGCGAGATTGATCACGCCCATCATGCCGAAGATCACCGCGAGACCGAGCGCCGCGAGCACCAGATAGGCGAAGCTGTCGCCGAACTGATAGATGAGCGAGTAGAGAACGGAAAAGGTGGCCATGCATGCTCCACGTTCAGAAGGCGGACGCGCGTTCGCTATGTTCTGCGAGCGCGCGCCGGCCCCATTAGGACTTCTTGGGCAGGTTCGACGGCGTGTACTGGCGGTGATCCGGCTTGTTGGGCAAATCGCAGCCCACCTTGCCTAGCCAGTACGGCTGGACGTCGTTCCAGACCTTCGGGATATCGACCGAGTGATCGTCCTTCACATGCACGAGGTAAATGGTATGGCTCGCGTGATGGCTCTTCGGGTCCATGCAGACCTTGCCTTGCGCGCCTTCCGTGCAGATGCCGGTTTCGAGCGCCTTGCGCACCGCATCCTGATTCGTCGTCTTGGCCTTTTCGACGGCCGCCTTATACAGATAGATGGCGTCGTACGCGTTCGCCGCTTCCTGATTGATGTACGGCTCGTTCGGGAACTTCGCGTGGAAGCGCTTCTTGAAGTCGTTGCTGGCGGGCGAATCGACTTCTTCCACGTAGTTCGCGGTCACGTACATGTCCTTGAGCGCGGGCGGTTTGAAGCGCTTGTGCTCATACGCCTGACCGACGTTCACCGAGCTCGCCATCGGCAGGTTGAGATGGGCCGAAGCCTGCTGTTCGTAGTACGAGGCCTGATTCGCGCCGACCAGCAAGGTCACGACGAAGTCGGGCTTGGCCTTCTGGATGTTCTGGATCGTCTGGCCGAACTGCGATACGGACAGCGGAATGAATTCCTCGCCGACCATCGTGCCGCCGTTCTCCTTGACGATGTTGCGCACCCATTCGGCGGAAATCTGCCCGAAGTTGTAGTCGGCTGCGATGGTGTACACCTTCTTGCCGTACTTCTGCATCATCCACGGAATGAGTGTCGAGAATTGCTGCTCGGGGACCGCGCCCGTGACGAAGGTGTTGGTATCGCACACGCCGCCTTCGTACTGATTGTCGTACCAGTAAAGCTGATGCGCGCGATCCATGATGGGCCGTATGGCCTCGCGCGACGCGCTGGAGAAGGCGCCGAAAATCACATCCGGCTTGTCGGTCTGCACGAGACGCCGTGCGAGTTCCTGGAACTTGGTGTTGTCCGACTGAGTGTCGTAGGCGATCAGTGAAACCGGACGTCCGAGGATGCCGCCCTTGGCGTTGATCTCATCGACGGCGAGCTGCGTGGCGTGAATCTTCGGGATCGTCGCCAGTGCGAAGTTTCCCGAGGCATCTTCCAGCAGGCCGATCTTCACGGGATCGGCGGCACTCGATGCGAGCGAAGTCAGTGCAAGTCCTGCGGTAAGGGCGAGACGCATCCAGCCCGACGGCTTCAGCAACATGCGGATTCTCCAGAAGTGGGCGCAGAAACAAGGGAAAAATGCGAACAAAAAAAAGCCCCCTGACGAACCGTCGGTTCGTCAGGGGGCTTCTGTGCCGGGTCCTCGGGCGGACATCTTTGTCAGGCCGCGAGGTATGAGGCAGTCTAATGCGTCGAATTTTCAGTTGTCAACGGCGGTCAAAAATAGAAGGGCCCTGAATGCATCGCTTCGTGACGGGGGCGTATCGTGATCGACGCCGGTCCGTCTGATAGAACATTAGGGGGACCGACCAACGTGGCAGCATCGCTCGGAATTGCGTGCGATTGCATGCGACAACTCCCTGATGTCTCCACTGAGCAATCACCGTTCTGACCGGCTCGCTTCATGCCGCGCGCTCGTCGGAGCGGCAGAGTCGGTGCCGCGCTCGAACGCTTCATGGTCATTCCACGCGCGCGCTCGCGTACTCGCGCATGGCTGCGCTCATCGGCAGCACCCGTTCGCTGAGATGGGCGTGAAGATATCTCACCGCCGGCGAGAACTGACGGCGGTGCGGACACACGAGGTTCAGCGGCACCGTTTCCCCCGGTTGGTCGGGCAACAGAACCTGCAATCGGCCGGCCAGCACGTCGTCGTGCACGTCGAGCCACGATTTATAGGCGATGCCCCGGCCTTCCACCGCCCATCGCCTTGCGATTTCCGCGTCGTCACAGAGCAGCGTGCCCCTCACCGTCACCTGCCGCCGCACGCCGTTGAATGGAAACGACCAGCGGTCGTACACGCGCCCCGCCAGGACATAGGGCAGGCAGTCGTGCAACACGAGTTCATCGAGAGAAGCCGGTGAGCCGCGCCGTTTGAGGTACTCCGGCGAGGCCACCAACACCCTTCGATTGTTCACGGCAAGGGCAAGCGCAACATAGCTCGCCTGTTCCGCAGACCCATAGCGGATGGCCACGTCCACCGGATCGCGAAAGACGTCGGTCACATGATCCGACAACGACAGCCGCAAGGTCAGCTTCGGATGGAGATCGCGAAACGCTCCCAGCCAACGCAGCAGGCTATTGCGGCCCAGATCGGATGGCGCCGCGATGCGCAAGATGCCTTGCAGGGCATGTCGTTCTCCATGCAGACGTTCGCGGCCCTCATGGAGCATGGAGAGAACTTCTTCCGCATAGGGAAGGTACTGCTCGCCTTCTGCGGTGAGCTTGAGACTGCGTGTGGACCGCGCGAAGAGCCGGACGTCGAGCTCTCGCTCCAGCCGCAAGATGGCCGCGCTGACCTGGCCGGGCAGAAGGTCTGCCTCCCTCGCCGCATTCGAAAAGCTGCCGAGCGCCGCGGTTCTGACAAAGAGTTGCAGGTCTTCCAAGCGGACCATTTTCATTCCAGGAGTGAAAGTCCTGCCTAATTTAACCGCTTTCTCACACCTGTGCGGTCGCGCCAGAATTCAGCCACACGACAGCGGCACATCAGCACGGTGACCGCCGAGATCCGCCATCACGTACCTGGAGCAAGCACATGAAAGCAGTGGTCTATACGCAGCACGGCCTTCCCGCCGACCATCCCGACGCTCTCGTCGATTTCGACCTGCCCACGCCTGAACCGGCGCCGCACGACCTGCTGGTGAAAATCGACGCGATCGCCGTCAATCCGGTGGATACCAAAGTTCGCATGGGCTCGCCGACCGAAACGCCGCGCGTGCTCGGCTGGGACGCCGTCGGAACCGTCGAGGCCGTGGGCGACAAGGTGTCGATGTTCGCGCGAGGCGACAAGGTCTTCTACGCGGGAAGCATTGCCCGCCCCGGCGCGTATGCGCAATACGCGCTCGTGGACGAGCGCATTGCCGGCCGCAAGCCCGCCACGCTCTCGAACGCGCAAGCCGCAGCGCTTCCGTTGACGTCGCTGACTGCGTGGGAACTCCTCTTCGACCGGCTCGGCGTGGCGGAGAACGCAGGCGCGGGGGACGCGCTGCTTATCGTCGGCGCGGCTGGCGGTGTCGGCTCGATGCTCACACAGCTCGCACGCCGCCTCACCAACCTGCGCGTGATCGGCACCGCTTCCCGCCCCGAAACACGTGAATGGGTCGAAGCACTCGGCGCGCATGACGTGATCGATCACTCGCAACCTTTGCTGGAAGGCCTGCGCAGCATCGGCTCGCCGCAGGTGCGTTACGTCGCGAGCCTGACCCAGACGGATCTTCACTATCCGCAGCTTGTCGAGGCACTCATGCCTCAAGGCCGGCTCGGCGTCATCGACGACCCCGACACGCTCGATGCCATGCCGCTCAAGCGCAAGTCCATTTCGCTGCATTGGGAACTGATGTTCACGCGGTCGCTATTCGAAACCGCCGACATGGTCAGGCAACACGAGATTCTTAACCGCGTGTCTGCGCTCATCGACGACGGCACGCTGCGCACCACGATGGCCGACCACTTCGGAACCATCAACGCAACGAACCTGCGCCGCGCTCATGCGCTCATCGAGAGCGGTCGTGCTCGCGGAAAGATCGTGCTGGAAAACTTCTAGTCCGTGCGGACCTCGCGCTTGCGCCGCATGCAACATCGACACAACTGGAGAACAGCCATGCCTTCCATCCATCGAGAAAGCAGGAACAGCCATCCGATACGCCGCGCCGTCATTGCAATTGCAGCGGCGCTGGGCTTCGCGGGCGTCGTGGCGCATCCCGCGCTCGCTCAGGCGGCGGCGTCGCATCGGCCGTCGTCGAACCAAGCCACGGAACGCGCCATCGGGTCGATCGAAACAGTCGCGACATTCATGGGTCCGATGCCCACGGGCGTGAGCGTCACCGAGACCGGGCGGATCTTCGTCAACTTCCCGCGCTGGGGCGACGACGTTCAGGCCACCGTTGCCGAGTTGCGCGACGGCAAGGTGGTCGCGTATCCGAATGCGGAGATCAATCGCGCCGACGCTTCTCATCCCGGCACGCACTTTCTGAGCGTTCAAAGCGTGGTTGCTGACGGCCGCGGCCGACTGTGGGTACTCGACACGGCCGCGCCCAACTTTTCGAGTCCGGTAGCCGGAGGTGCGAAGCTCGTCGCCATCGACCTGGCGACGAATAGCGTCGTGAAGACGCTGGTTTTTCCGGCCGATGTCATGCGCGAACAGACCTACGTGAATGACGTGCGGTTCGACTTTCGCGTCGGCAAAGCGGGCGTCGCGTATGTGACCGACTCGTCGTTGAGCGGCACCGGTGGATTGATCGTGATCGATCTGGATTCGGGCAAGGCATTACGACGCCTTACCGGCGACGTTTCGACCTCCGCCGATCCGGGCTTCGTACCCGTGGTCGAAGGCGAAGCCCTCAAAGTGCGGGACGCCAACGGCAAGAGCGCGCCGTTCACCGTCGCCTCGGACGGCATCGCGCTTTCGCCTGATGGCACGACGCTCTACTACTGCCCCCTTTCCAGCCGGCATTTGTATTCGGTGCCCACCGCGATGCTGCGCGATCCCTCGATCAGCGAAGCACAACTTTCGGCCGCTGTGAAAGACCTCGGCGAGAAGGGCGCGTCTGACGGACTCGAAAGCGATGCGAACGGCGCCGTCTATGCAGGCGACTACGAGCACGACTCCATCCGCAAGCTCGAACCGGGCGGCGAGTGGCGGACCATCGTGCACGACCCGCGCGTGCTGTGGCCCGACACGCTGTCGGTCGGCACCGACGGATATCTGTACTTCACCGCTAATCAGCTGCATCGCCAACCGGTCTTTCACGCCGGCAAGGACGAGCGCAAGAAGCCGTACGCCCTCTTCCGCGTACGAATCGGCGCCGGCCCCGCACCGACGTTCTGACGCATTTACCTATCCAGCACCGGAGTCCAATCATGAATCTCGCTGATGCCGTTCGCATTCGTCACACCGTCAAAGCCTTCGAGGCAGGCACGCCCGTACCGGCCGAGCAGATCGAAACTTTGCTCACCGTTCTGCATCAGTCGCCCTCGTCGGTGAATTCGCAGCCGTGGCATTTCGTCGTTGCCTCAACGCCCGAAGGCCGCGCCCGCATCGCTCAATCGACCACCGGCGCCTACGCGTACAACGAACCGAAAGTGCTCAACGCATCGCATGTCATCGCAATGTGCATGCGCGAGTCAATGGATGACCGCCATTTGCAAAACATTCTCGAGCGCGAGGCGGCGGACGGCCGTTTCAAGACACCGCAGATGCAGGCAGGTCAGGACAAGAGCCGCCGCTCGTACGTGGACATGCACAAGTACGAATTGCGCGACACGCCGCAGTGGATGGAGAAGCAGGTATATCTCGCACTGGGTGGGCTGCTTCTCGGTGCCCCCATCCTCGGCGTCGATGCCACGCCGATGGAAGGCTTCGACAGCCGCGCGCTCGATGCAAGTCTGGGCTTGCGCGAAAAAGGGCTCACGAGCGTGGTCATTGTCGCGCTGGGGCATCGCAGTGGCGAAGACTTCAACGCCGATCTGCCCAAGTCGCGTTTGCCGCGCGAACAGGTTTTCACCTTTATCTGAACGGGAGAGCGATCATGACTGGCGCTGCCTCAGACCATCCCCGCATCACACTCGTCACTATCGATCTCTCGTTTCATCGCGCTGCATCCGGCGCGGTTCGGCGCCTGTTGCATGAGCATGGTGTTGCGGTCGACGAAGTATTCGCTCCGCACGAGCAGGCCTTCGAAATCCTGCGCGACGGCAAGGCCGATATGCTCAGCAGCGCCTGGCTGCCCAGCAGCCACGGTATCTATCTGGGGCCGTTCGAGCATGAGGTAGACAAGATCACCGTGCTTTATCGTCCGTACGCCTTGTGGGGCGTGCCTGACTATGTGCCGGAAAGCGCGGTGAACAGCGTTGCGGACCTGAAGCGGCCGGACGTGGCCGCGAAAATGACGAAACTCATTCAGGGCATCAACCCCGGAGCCGGCATCAGTCGATTCTCTCGGGAAATGATCGTTCAGTACGGTTTGCAGGAGGCCGGCTATTACTTCGAGAACGGCACGCTCGACGATTGCGTGCGCGCTTTCGAAGCCGCCGTAAAGGAGCGGCGCTGGGTCGTCGTGCCATTGTGGAGCCCGCAGTACCTGCATGAGCAGTACCGCATTCGAGAATTGAAGGACCCGAAGGGACTTCTCGGCGGCACAGACGAAGCGACGCTGATCGTGCGCAAAGCGGCGCTCGCGAAGATCCCGCAAGCCGCTTTGCATGCATTGCGGCAGCTCACTCTGGGGAATCGTGAAACGAGCCGCCTAGACTTCGTTCTCTCTCGCGCCGGTTAGGCTCGACGCCAATAGAAGCTCCAGTACTATCGCAACTCAGTCGCGAAAATATTACAGCGCAGCGGCTGCGTAGACTTGGTCGCACAACGGAGGCCTCGCGCTGCCGGCCGCATTCACTCACGGCATGGTTTTTGCGTTGCGTCGAGGCGCATGCGGGCGACCGTCTAGCGCCCGCCGGGGAGAGATAATATGAAGATTCTCGTTTTCGACGACGATCGGGACTTCACAGCGGGTCTTGCGGCGCTGATCGAGCAAATGGGTCATGAGGTGACGGTCGCGCACGAGTGCGAGTCGGCACGCCAACTGGCGAGCGCGCAGCTATTCGACGTGATCCTCGCTGACGTGGACCTGCCCGACGGCGATGGCCGGCACACGTGCGATAGTCTGAGGCAGGAAGGCGCCTCGCAGACCGCTTATATGGTGGCAATTACCGGCAGGCACGATCTGGGCGACAATGATTTTCCGTCGTTCGATGGCTATATGTGCAAGCCGGTCACCTACGATCTGCTGGAACGCGTGCTGGAAGAATGGCGTGTCACGGCCGGGCTGGACCGGCACGTGCGCGCGGACGAGGCCCAGGCCGCGAAAGCGCCATGAGCGCCATAAGCGCCATAGGCGCGTACCGTTGAACGGGCCATTACCTTCAATGGGAGGCCGCCGTGGCTGCTCGCTCGATTGCGTCCATGACTCTGAGTTTCGGACTCGTCTCCGTCCCGGTGAAAGTCTATGCGGCGACGGAAAGCAAGTCCGGGGTCGGCTTCAACCTGATGCACAAGGACTGCGGCACCCGGCTCAAGCAGCAGTACGTCTGCCCGCACGATGGCAAGGTCGTCGAGCGCGCCGATATGGTCAAGGGCTACGAGTTCGAGAAAGAGAAGTATGTGATCTTCGAGAAGTCCGAGCTCGATGCGCTCGAAGCGAGCGCCAGTCACACCATCGACATCGTCTCGTTCATGCCGACCGAGGCGATCGATCCCATCTACCTCGACAAGCCCTACTACCTCGCACCCGACAAGCGCGGCGGCAAACCGTACCGCCTGCTGCAGAAGGCGATGAACGATAGCGGGACCTGCGCGCTCGCCCGTTGGACATGGAAGGGCAAGCAACACATGGTGCAGGTGCGCGCCAGTAACGACGGATTGATCCTTCAGACCCTGCTCTACGCCGACGAGGTGCGCTCGCAGGCCGACATCGGCATCGAAGAGACGGAGATCCAGCCGACAGAGCTACAGCTCGCCGAGCAGTTGATCGAGCAGTATCGCGTCGACAGCTACGACGCAGCCGCGTACAAGGACGAAGAGAAAGAGCGCATCCTCGCCGAGATCGACAAGAAGATCGCGGGCAACAAGATCACCGCCGCGCCGGCCGTCGAGCAGCCGGGAGCACAACTGATCGACCTTGTCGAAGCGCTGCGGGCGAGCCTGAAGAAGAAGCCGCCTGCCGAACAGCCGACCGCTGCGCGAGCGGCGCGCAAGAGCGCGCGCACCGCCGCGCCGGCGGAAGAAGCGGCCGAAGCCACTCCGGCGCCCAGGCGCCGTGCCGTGCGCCGCGCGGCCAGCGAGGACCAACCGGCGCCGGCCCGCAAAACGGGCACGAAGCGGTGACATGCAAGACGACGGCTACAGCCTTCGCGACGTGCAACGCATGCTCGGCGTGTCGCGCAGCGTCGTCGAACGCATGATCGCTGCGGGTTTGGTGTCACCGGCGAGCGGTGAAAAACGCGAGCGGCGCTTCACCTTTCAGGACATCGTCATGCTCAGGACCGCGCATGCCCTGCGCGTCGCTGGCGTCTCGCCGATGAAGATCGTCCGCGCGCTCGACCACCTTCGCAAAAACTGGGGGCGTGAAGGATCGCTCACTGGCGTGCGCGTGGCTGCGGTCGGCGACCGGGTCGCGGTGCGGGACGAGGCAAGCCGCCAGTGGGATGCGGAGACCGGCCAGTTGCTGCTGGACTTCGAGCAGGCGAAGGCGCCGGGAAACGTCGCCTCCATGCAAGCGCCGCGCGAGCAGCGGGCGCGTGAAGAAGCCGTCGAACTGTTCCGGCGGGCGCGTGCTCTTGAGGACGACGATATCGATGCCGCCGAAGCGGCCTATCGGCAAGCGCTCGAACGCGCGCCCGACTATACCGACGCATCGCTGAACCTCGGCGGCATCCTCATGGACAGCGAGCGGTTCGACGAGGCGATAGCGGTGTATCGAGACGCGCTGGCATACCGCGCGAACGACCCGGTGCTGCTGTTCAACATTGGGGTGGCGCTCGAAGATTCGGGCCGCTTTCGCGAGGCACTGCAGTTCTATGAGCGTTGCATCGAACACGACCCCGAGTTCGCGGATGCCCACTACAACGCCGCGCGCATCCACGAAGAACTGGGCGAAGCGACCCTGGCGATTCGCCACTTCAATCAGTTTCGCAGACTGCAGAAGCTCTGACAGGAGACGTCGATGACGATCGAAGCCGTTTGGTTCCTGATCGTCGGGGCATTGATGGTGCTGATGGCGCTGGGCCGCAAAATCGTCGAGCGGCTGCCGATGACCGGCGCAATGGTGTACCTCGTCGTCGGCTTCGTCCTTGGTCCGGCGTGCGTCGGGCTGCTCAACATCGACATCGAGCGCGACGTGCGCCTGCTTCGCACGCTCACCGGAGCGGGGCTTATGGTGTCGCTGTTCGCCATCGGAATGTATCTGCGCGTCGAGCTTTCGAGGCCGCTCTGGCGACTGACCTTGCGCCTCGCCGGTCCAGCGATGCTGATTACCATCGCGACCATGTTCGCCGCCGCGCGATGGGGGCTCGGCCTCGCCGCAGGCCCTGCGTTGCTGCTGGCGTCCGCGCTCGCTCCGACCGATCCGGTGCTCGCCAACGAGTTGCGCGTCGAAGAAGCGGGCGACGATGAACCCCTGCGCTTCGCCCTGTCATCGGAGGGCGGACTCAACGACGGCGCGGCCTCCCCGATGGTCTTCATTGCGCTCGCGCTTTGCGGAATCGGCAGTCTCGGCAGCGGAGATCCGTGGACGTTCGCCCTTGCGATCGCGTGGGGACTGGCGAGCGCAGCGATATGCGGTTGGGCGTTGGGCACCGGTGTGGTCGTGCTCGTGACGAAGCTGCGCACGAAGTACGACCATGCGCTGGGGCTCGAAGGCTTTCTTGCGCTCGGACTCGTTGCGCTGGCCTACGGTGCGACCCTGATCGTCGATGGCTATGCCTTCATTGCGGTCTTCGCCGCCGGCGTCGCGCTGCGACGGCAGGAAATGAAGGCGACGGGCGACAAACCGCCGAGGGAGGTGTTGGAATCCGTCGAGCGCGGGCAGCGGGAAGAAGCGGCCAAAGATCCGGAAACGGCTCACGCGTATATCGCGGAGAACATGATGGGCTTCTCGGTCGAGATCGAACGCTTCGTCGAACTGGGGCTGATGGTCATCATCGGCAGCGTCGTGTCGGCGCACTGGCGCGAGCTGATCCAATGGCCGGTTATTTGGCCGGTCCTGTTTCTCTTCCTTGTGGCCCGGCCGCTTGGCAGCACCCTGTCTCTCGTCGGCTCGTCGATGGACCGGCATCAGCGGCTTCTGTCCGGATGGCTGGGCCTGCGCGGCGTCGGCGCGTTCTACTATCTGCTGTTTTCGCTCGAGAAGGCCGGGCACGACCGCGTGGGGCCGCTTCTGCCGATCATTCTGGCGGCCATCGTACTTTCGGTATTTCTGCACGGCGCGACAGCGACTACCCTCCTCGATCGCTATCTCAGCCGGAAGCAATCTGGCTGAACACGTTGCGCTGTTTGAGGCGTGGTAGTCCGGCAAACGCCGAGCGTCTCGCTCGGCGTCATTCAGCGAGGCTTGATCTTGCCTTTCTTGAGCAGGTCGATTGTTTGCAGTATCCGGTCCCTGTGACCCTCCATGGCTTTTCGAGCTTCGCGCATCGCGGCGAGCAGGCTGACACCTTGGGAAGTGTCGTGCCCGTCCCGCTCCATCTCCTTCAAGAGATTCATTTGAGCCTGTATGCGCTTGTCCGCTTCGTGCAGATCATCGTTGGCTTCGCAGAGGGCTCTCTCTTCGTCTTCGAGGTTCATGTCCACCTCTCCCACCGACCGATCCTCAGCAGCTATTCATAGCTATCTAGCTCGTTGATTCGACCGGATGCGTTGGCACGACTGCATCGCTGTTGGCTGTCTGCGCCGGTGGCCAGATTTCTGTCCGCGCAGGCTCGGCTTGCGCCTCGCTGACCGGCCCGAGATCATCGCCGAACCAGGGCACTTGCAGCTTCATCATTTCGACGTACGCGTCCCAGCCGGCCTGATTGCCTGCGAACAGGTCGTGCTGAACCGTGTGCGCAAGAAGCTTCCGGTTGAGCGTGGCTTCGAGCAATTCCTTGGTCCAGAGGAAGTACGCGGTCGCGGCGCGCGCCGCGAAGTCGTGCGGCGTCAACTCCGGCGCGACGAAGCGCAGTAGCGGCAAGTCCGCGAGCGAGTCCTCGCTAGCGGCAGCCTCACCGATGGTCTTATGGCGATCGGAGAGTTTCAGCACGCAGCCGATCGCTTCGACCACATCGCCCAAATGCAGCAAGAGCGCGCGTCGCTCCATTGCGTCTTCCGGCTGCACGGACCGCGCTTCGTTGTTATCTCGCTCGATGTCGCTCATCTCATCCCCTTTGCTCATTGAGAACGTGGCCCGCAGCCACGGTTACACTGAACTAGCGCGACAACTACGCAAGAGACGCGCCACCGGTTGGCGGCGGAGTACGACCGGCTGGCGGACGCAAGGAACTGGGCCTGTTCCTTGCAACAGGGTCCAGCCAAACAACTTGGAGAACACTAATGAAATCGCTGCGATGCCTCGTACTCGCCACCGCTATCGGCGCTGTGAGCCTTGGCGCTCACGCACAGGTCGCCGGGACACAGCCTCTGAGTGTCACTGTCCAGCAATCTCAGGCGTTGCTGCAGGGCTGGAGCACGAAGAAGAGCATTCTCGGCAAGGCCGTGTACAACAACGAGAACGCGAAGATCGGCTCCATCATGGACCTGGTGATCTCGCCGGATGCGACCGTCTCCGCTGCAATCATCTCGACCGGTGGCTTCCTCGGCGTCGCGACGCATGACGTGGCGGTCCCGATCTCGTCGCTGGAATTGCGCGACGGCAATTTCTATCTGCCCGGCGCGACGAAGGAGGCGCTGAAGAACACGCCGGAATTCGAGTACAACAAGGTGAAGGCGCCGGCCAAGCCTCGAAAGCTGAAAGAGACGCAGTAATCGCGTTCGTCGTCACGTAAGAAGCGCCGGCCAATATCAGTGACCGGCGCTTCTGTTGCAACTAGCTGAATCGGCCCGGCCCATTTGACCGGAGCACGTCAAGCCGGCAGATGAGCCGGCGGCACCGGCAATTCATCCCCTTCGATGAACGCGGTTGCGGATCGAATGGCGAATTGCATCGCGCAATCTTCGTCGGCGAACAATCCCCACTTTCCGAGCGACGTCGAATGTCCGTCTTCGCCGAGGATCGACGCGGTGGCGACGAAGGCGTTGCCGTTGCGCGTGACCTGCGGTTCGAAGGCTGCTCTGCCGTGGTAGATGATCATCGTTTTCGTCTCTCAGGTTCTGGAAAGCGTCGGCATTCAACGATGCCTTTCATGTGCGTGGGCGTTTACTAGCCTGTCGTCGTATTCGATCTCTGCAACCGAGGGTGATATTACCGATGCCAATTTCGTCTATGCAGCACTTTAACGTTTCCTTACACTTCCACAGTGCGCTCTTACATGATTCTTTTCGTGAGGCCGTCGTCGAAGATATGCATTGCCGTCCGCTTCCGAGCGGGCTTTTTTTGGCCGTGTCCATAATGAATCGTCAGCGGTTCGGGTGACGTAAAGCGACCATGCAGATGTCACCTACCGAGCCGCGCAACCACGACCGCCAACCTTTGATTCACTGACTGAGGCGACCATGTCCGACGCCGTTTCAACCCCGCAGCACGAGTTCCTGAATGCGCTGCGAAAACAGCGAAAGCGCGTCTCCGTCTTCCTGGTCAGCGGCATCAAGCTGACAGGCGAGATTCAGTCATTCGATACGTACATGGTCTATCTGAATGCCGCGACCGGCCCGCAGGCGATCTTCAAGCGAGCGATTTCGACGATCAGCGAGGATCAGGGTCGCCCTCACCACTCCGAGCGCCACGAGCGTCATGACCGCCCGGAGCGACGCTCGCGCCCCGGGCGACGGGTGCCGTAAACACACATGCAGGCTGCGGCAATCCGTTCATGGCTTATCAGTTCGGCGGCTGCCCCGCCTGCCGACGGCGTCCTCGGCAACCTGACGGTGAAGGTGGTCCCGGCCTCGCGAGAAGATGCCACCGTCACCGATCCACCGTGCGCCTGCGCGACTTCTTTCACGATAAAAAGGCCGAGCCCGACGCCGCCCGTCGACGGGCGCGGATGCGGGCCAGTGCGCGGCAGGCGCTTGAGCGGATCGAAGATATCGGAGAGGCTCTCGGCCGGTATCGGATCGCCGAGATTGTGAACATCGAGCCTCATGCATGCGCCTTCTGTGGCCGCGCTGACAGTCACCGGGGAATCTGCCGCGCCGTGACCGAGTGCGTTGGCGATCAGGTTCGAGATCACCTGGTGCAGCCGGTTCCGGTCCCAATAGCCGTCGATGGAGTCTCGTACATCGACGTCGATGGTGCGATCAGGGTGAAACGCTCGCAGTTCCTCCACGGCGTTCGTGCAGATCTCACGCAAGGACGTGTTCACGGGCGTCATGCCAAGATTTCCGCCCATGCGCACCTGCGTAAAGTCGAGCAAGTCCCCTACGAGTTTTTCCATCGTCGTTGCGCTGCTGAGAATACGGCCCGCTGCTTTCATCTCTGGACCGGATATCGAGTCGCTGCGCAACAGATAGTGCGCCGACATCACAATGGCGCCGAGCGGGTTGCGCAAATCATGCGCGATCATGCCGGACATGAGTTCGCGCGAGCGATCGGTCTGCGACGCATACCAGGCGATGGACTCCGTCAACGCCTGATCGATTGCTTCGTCGAAGCGCACGACTTCTTCGACAGCAGTCGCAGGATCGCCGACATTGGCGTCGCGCCATCGCCTGAGAACGTTGGCGCGTAGAGCGCGGAATTCGGACATCAGCTCGGTCATCGAAAAGCTGGCGGCGAGGCGGTCGCGTGCGTGACTCCGGGCGTCGTCGGTAAGCGGAGGGGAGTTCTGCGGCGAGTCGCCACGGCTCTTGCCGGACCGCTCTGCCTCGCTTTGACGCGACTCCATGTCATCGGCTACGTGCCTCAGCAAATCGGCGGCCGTATCGCGCAACTCAGTGGGCGTGAGCCGCTTCGCGCTCGGCAAATGGTCTCGCGCGAATTCAGCGAACTCATCGACGATTCCGTTTACCTCGGCGCGGATGTAGTCCGAGAGACCAAGATACATGTCCCTATCGGCACGCGAATTGTTATTCTTTTCGCTCATTGTCTGGTCATCACGACGTGAAACCAGCGTTGCATAGCAGCCGCTATGCCAAGACGTGGCGGAGCCGAAATGGTGTTCGTGCTTCACAGACTCTCGCCGCGCGCAACGAGCGTTAGTCCGCTGCGACTCCTTCGTAGCTGCGTCCGCTCTTCGTCGAGACGTGAAGCAGGCGCAAATGGCATTCGCCGTGGTGGCCGCCGGCGTGGCGTCGGCATTCTTCTCGATGCACGCAGAGGCTGAGAAAACGACTCCTATCCTGCTTTCGGTGCACAGGGATATCGTAGGACGCCTTACAGTGGCGAGGCAATCTGCATCTGCGCTCGGCACCGCCTTCTACTTAAGTAGTGACTCCCTACGACAGAGCCATAAGGCTAACTACATATCCAAGTACTCTTCCGATCGGCGCGTTGAAGACAAATATACCCGGACGTCGGGACTAAACAGACTTGCGTTACTCGCACGAGGCCTGTTGCAATAGCTCAATTGCAGCTTCATTTTCCGGCATAAGTAAGGCATTGCTACACACGGCCAGCGTCGCATTGCAATGCGCGCGAGCTTGATGTATCTCAAGGTCGTTGCACTCGGCGGTTGGCGGTCCGCGTATGCGGCTTTAGTCTAATCGTCATCGGCCGCTGCTAACTTCAGAATTCATGCCGCGACTTGGCGCAAAACTCAGGTCGCACACTGCTGTCCCCGCTCTTCGATCGAGAGGTCTACGTCATGGACGCAGCAAACCATTTGTCACGCAGTCGGGAGATCAACACGAAGATTGCGCGCATCCTCAAGGCACGCACCGAAAACGCGCAGAAGGACTTCACCGATCGGTTGCACGCCGCCCTCGGCCAAGGCGGCACGGCGCCCGGCACGAATGCGCGTGTTCCTACTCCCTGGGACACCTGGACCTACGGGCTCGACTTGATTCAGCGTTCCGTCATGTTCTGGGATACGTTGCGCGAGCGCGGCACCGCATTCTACGAACGAAGCCGGCAGGAGCCGAAACCGGTGCTTCACTTCGACTACGAGGTCGTCGTCGACGGCCGCGAGTTCGAGAGACCCGTCAATTACGCGCTTCTCAAGATCACACCGCCAGACGGCGTGACCGTGGACGCACGCAAGCGCCCGTACCTCATCATCGACCCGCGTGCGGGACATGGCCCGGGCATCGGCGGCTTCAAGGACGATTCGCAAGCCGGTGTCGCGCTGCGAGCGGGACATCCCGTGTATTTCGTCGTTTTCTTTCCCGACCCCGAACCGGGTCAGACACTGCTCGACGTCTGCGTGGCCGAGCAACAGTTCGTGAAGCGGGTGCGCGAGCTGCATCCGGACAGTGACAAGCCCGCGCTCATCGGCAACTGCCAGGGCGGCTGGGCCGCGATGATGCTCGCTGCTTCCGACCCTGGCGACACCGGTCCCATCGTGATCAACGGCGCGCCGATGTCTTACTGGAGCGGCGCGTGGAGCGAAGGCGAAGGCGACAACCCGATGCGCTACGCGGGCGGATTGCTCGGCGGCTCGTGGCTCGCGTCGTTCGCCGCGGACCTCGGCGCCGGCAAGTTCGACGGCGCGCATCTGGTGCAGAACTTCGAGAACCTCAATCCGGCCAACACGCTGTGGGACAAGTACTACCACCTGTATCACAACATCGATACGGAACCGGCGCGCTTTCTCGACTTCGAACGTTGGTGGGGCGACTACTATCTGATGAATAGCGAGGAGATCGAGTGGATCACGCGCAACCTCTTCGTGGGCAACAAGCTCTGGTCGGGCGATGTCAAAGGCGCAAGCGGCAAGGCATTCGATCTGCGCGAGATCCGCTCGCCGATCATTCTGTTCGCGTCGCTGGGCGATAACATCACGCCGCCGCAACAGGCCTTCAACTGGGTCGCGGACCTGTACGGCAGCACCGAGGAAATCAAGGCGCGCGGCCAGGTCATCGTCGGTCTGATGCATCAGCATATCGGCCATCTCGGCATCTTCGTGTCGGGCAAAGTGGCGAAGAAGGAGCACACGCAGATCGTCTCCGTGCTCGAAGCCATCGAATCGTTCGCGCCGGGTCTGTACGGAATGTCCATAACCGAACGCGAAGGCACCGACGGCCAACCCGAATACGAGGTCGAGTTTCGCGAGTATCGGCTCGAAGAAGTGGCGGCTCACTTCAACCGCTTCGAGCGCGAAGACGAGAAGCCCTTCGAGGCCGTGGCCCAGATCTCCGAATTCAACCAGCGTGCCTATGAACTGTTCGGGCGTCCGTTCGTGCAGTCGATGTCGAACGATACGACAGCCCGCATGCTGCGCGCCTTCCATCCGCTGCGCTTTCAGCGTTGGGCGTTTTCGGACCTGAATCCGTGGCTCGCGTGGCTGCCGTCGGCGGCCAGCGCCGTGAAAGCCAACCGCCAGCCCGCGAAGCCGGATAACCCGTGGTGCGCAGTGGAGACGACCGGCTCCGAGATGATCAGCGCTTCGCTCGACTATTACCGGGCCATGCGCGACGCCGGCATGGAAGCGGCTTTCTTCACGATCTACGCAAACCTCTTCTCGTTGTATCTGGCCGATCACAAGGCGCCGGCCGAGAGCCCGGCGAAGACCGGCGCGCCGCCGCGCGAGCTGCCCTTCGTGAAGGACGCGCTAGCGGCGATCAGCGAAGGCGGCTATACGGAAGCCATTGCGCGCGCAGCGGCGCTTCTTGCACGCAAGGGCGAACCCCTGCCGCTTTCGCGGCTCATCACGCGCAAGGAGCTGGCGCAGGCGTATGCGGACTACCTTCCGGAAGTGCCGCCCGATCAATGGCGGCGCATTCGGGGCGAGCAGGAAATCATCGTCAGCTTCGAACCTGAACAGGCGCTCGCAACGTTGCCGACGCTCATCGCCGACAAGAACGATCGCGCGCGCTTCGTCACGCTGCTCGACGCGCTGATGACCGACGAACGGGTTCAAAGCACGAGTCCGACCGACGCGCAGCGGGCCATGCTCGACCGCATCCGCGAGATTCTCACGGCGAAGCCCGCGCGCGGCCGAACCGCCGCTGCACTCGCACGGCCGTAGCTTGCCCGCGGTATCGCATGCAGTCATCTTCTCGATGGAGGCACGATGGAAAACAACCACGCGAAGTATCAACGGCTGATCGAGTTCTGCAAAAGCCTGGCCCCGTTGCAGACGGCGGTCGTGCATCCGTGCGATCCGACTTCCATTCAAGGCGCGGTGGAAGCGGCGCGCATGGGGCTGATCGCGCCGAAACTGGTCGGACCCAAAGAGCGCATCGAAGCAGCGGCCGCGCAAGCCGGCATCTCCATTGCGGAATACCCGCTCGTCGATGCCCCGCACAGTCACGCCGCGGCTTCGGCCGCCGTGCAACTCGTGCGCGAGGGCAAGGCCGAAGCGTTGATGAAAGGCAGCCTGCATACCGACGAGCTGATGAGTGCGGTCGTCAACCGCGAATCGGGATTGCGCACGGAGCGGCGCATCAGCCACTGCTTCGTCATGGATGTGCCGCAGACCGAGCATGCGCTGATCGTGACCGACGCTGCGATCAACATCGCGCCGTCGCTCGACGTGAAGATGGACATTCTGCAGAACGCTATCGACCTCGGCCACGCGCTGCACTTCGAGCAAGTGCGCGTCGCCATTCTCTCGGCGATGGAAACCGTGAATCCGAAGGTGCCGTCCACGATAGAAGCCGCCGCGCTGTGCAAGATGGTGGACAGACACCAGGTGACGGGCGCGTTGGTGGACGGTCCGCTCGCGCTCGACAACGCGATCAATCTCGAAGCCGCGCGAATCAAGCAGATCGATTCGCAGGTCGCCGGACGCGCCAACGTGCTGATGGTCCCCGATCTCGAAGCGGGCAACATGCTCGCCAAGAGCCTCTCGTTCCTGGCGGGCGCGGACGCGGCCGGCATCGTGCTCGGTGCGCGCGTGCCGATCATTCTGACGAGCCGCGCCGACGCCCTGCTCACGCGCCTCGCCTCGTGCGCGGTCGCCACGCTCGTGGCGCAGGCGAGGCGCGAGCCCAACAACGTGTTGAGGTAGCGTCATGGCCGACGTCATTCTGGTACTGAACGCGGGGTCGTCCAGCATCAAGTTCCGCGCTTTCGGCGTGGACGGCACGACGATGCATCTCGTGTTGCGCGGACAGGTCGACGGACTGGGCACAGCGCCGCGTTTCAGCGCGACGGACCACGCCGGTCACGCGACGACGCAGGACATGGGCGCGCACGCCGGCATCGATCACGAGGGCGCGATCGAGCATATCGGCGCGTTCCTGCGCAGCCACGGCGAAGGGCATCGTCTTATTGCCGTCGGTCATCGCGTGGTGCATGGCGGCCAGAAGTATGCGGGCCCCGTGCGAGTGACGCCAGCGGTGCTGGACGAACTCGACAAACTGGTGCCGCTCGCACCGCTGCATCAACCGCATAACCTGAGTCCGATCCGCATCATCGCGCGTACTCGCCCGGAGTTGCCGCAAGTCGCCTGCTTCGATACGGCGTTTCACCGCTCGGCGTCCGAAGTCGCGCAGGCTTATGCGCTGCCCGCCTCGATCACCGAAAAGGGCGTGCGCCGTTACGGCTTCCACGGCCTTTCGTACGAGTACATTGCGAGCGTGCTGCCGCGCCTGGCGCCGGCCGCCGCGAGCGGCCGCACGGTCGTCGCGCATCTCGGCAACGGCGCGAGCATGTGCGCGATGGCAGGCGGCAAGAGCGTCGCGAGCACGATGGGTTTCACCGCTGTCGACGGCCTGCTGATGGGCACGCGCTGCGGCAACCTCGACCCTGGCGTGATCCTTTACCTGATGTCCGAACTGAAGATGGACACGCGGCAGATCGAAGACCTGATCTACCGGCAGTCGGGCCTGCTCGGCGTGTCGGGCATGTCGAGCGACATGCGCGCGCTGCTCGCGAGCGACGCGCCGCGCGCGCGCTTTGCCATCGACATGTACACGTACCGGATCGCCCGCGAACTCGGCTCGCTCGTAGCCGCGATGCAGGGCATCGACGCGCTCGTTTTCACGGCCGGCGTGGGCGAGAACGCCAGCATCATTCGCGAGCGCGTGGTGCGCGATGCCGCTTGGCTCGGAATCGAACTGGACCATGCCGCGAACGCTTCGGGCGGCCCTTGCATCAGCGCGGCGTCGAGCAAGGCGACCGTCTGGGTCATACCGACCAATGAAGAACTCATGATCGGCCAGCATACGCTCGCGGCGATCAACGCAACGGCGTCGTCCGGCGACACCATGCCTCTGCCTGCCTGAAGGATGCTCTCATGACACCGACCTCGCCGCAGCCCATTCTCCGCGACGCAAAGGCGCTCATCACCGGCATCGCGAATGAACATTCGATTGCATACGGATGCGCGAAAGCGTTTCGCGAACTCGGCGCGACGCTCGCGATCACCTATGCGAACGACAAGGCAAGACCCTATGTCGAGCCGCTTGCGAAAGACCTCGACGCCTCTCTCTTCATGCCGCTCGATGCATCGCGGCAGACCGAACTCGAAGACGTGTTCGAACGGATCGACAAGGAATGGGGCGGACTCGATATCCTCGTCCATTCCATTGCATGGGCGCCCAAGGAGGACTTACAGGGCCAGTTGCTCGACAGTTCCAGCGAAGGCTTCGCCCGTGCGATGGACATTTCCTGCCACTCGTTCGTACGGATGGCGCGACTGGCCGCACCCCTGATGAAAAACGGCGGCACCATGCTCACCATGAGCTATCACGGCGCGAACAAGGTGGTGCCCACCTACAACGTCATGGGGCCGGTCAAGGCGGCGCTGGAAGCCTGCGCCCGCTATCTCGCCTATGAACTGGGGCCGAAGGGCATACGGGTGCACGCCATCTCGCCGGGTCCGCTCAAGACGAGAGCCGCCTCAGGTCTGAAGGACTTCGACGTGCTGCTGACCGAGGCGGCCCAGCGCGCGCCGCTCGGCGAACTCGTCGACATCATGGATGTGGGCTTCACCTGCGCGTTTCTCGCGACGCCTTATGCGCGCCGCCTGTCGGGCGAGACCTTGTATATCGATGGCGGCGTGAACATCATGGCGTGACGAACTTCCAGCCGTCCTTGCGAACCGCGCTGACGCGGTCGAACTAACATTCGCGATCATCGTCGAATATGACCAGGTGCTGAAGCAGTGCCTGGACGAAACGACCTGGCGCGACAAAATGGAAATTCGACCGAAAGAACGTATTCTTCGCCAGATACCGCCGAGCGTCTGGGTGCTCGGATGGGTCAGCCTGCTCATGGACGTGTCGTCGGAAATCATCCATAGCCTGCTTCCGATGTTCCTGCTCGTCGGACTCGGCGCCAGCGCGACGACGATCGGCCTGATCGAAGGCCTCGCGGAAGCCACCGCGCCCATCGTCAAGGTGTTCTCCGGTGCGCTGAGCGATTACCTTCGGAATCGCAAGTGGCTCGCCGTCGCCGGCTACGCCCTCGGGGCATTGAGCAAGCCGCTCTTCGCCATCGCGCCGACGATCGGCGTCGTCATCGGCGCCCGTGTCATCGATCGTGTCGGCAAAGGCATCCGGGGCGCGCCGCGCGATGCGCTCGTTGCAGACGTCACGCCGCCTCATCTGCGCGGCGCTGCATACGGATTGCGTCAGTCTCTCGACACTGTCGGAGCATTCCTCGGCCCGCTGCTCGCGGTCGGCATCATGCTCGTCTCGTCCGACAACTATCGCCTTGCATTCTGGATCGCGGTCATACCGGGATTGCTCGCCGTTGCGCTGCTCGTCACGGGCATCAAGGAACCCGCGCACACGCACTATGCGCAGGACGCGAAAGACGCGAAAGGCGCGAAATCGATCCGTTGGCGCACGCTCGTCGAAATGGGCAGCGGCTATTGGTGGGTCGTCGCCGTGGGCGCGGTATTCTCGCTGGCGCGCTTCAGCGAAGCGTTTCTCGTTCTCCGCGCGATGCAAAGCGGCGTGCCCACGGCGCTCGTTCCTCTCGTCCTGGTCGCCATGAATGCGGTCTACGCTCTCTGTGCCTACCCATTCGGCAAGCTCGCGGACAGAGTCAGTCATACCCGGTTGCTGATCGGCGGCCTCGGCGTTCTCATCGCCGCCGACATCGTGCTCGCGCAGGGGACGCACTGGGGCGTGGTCGTCGCGGGTGTCGCGCTTTGGGGCATGCATATGGGCATGACGCAGGGCCTGCTCTCGGCCATGGTCGCGCACGCTGCGCCGGCTCACTCGCGCGGAACGGCGTTCGGCTTCTTCAACTTGTTCAGCGGGAGCGTTACGTTGCTATCCAGCACCGTTGCCGGCGCGATATGGGATCGAGTCAGTCCCGCAGCGACGTTCTATGTCGGTGCCGGGTTTTGCGTCGCCACGATATTGCTGCTTTGCTCCGGCCGCCGACGTCGGCTTCGGTGACGACCGCTGAATGACGATGCGGGGATCGACGCTTCGACCGCTCGCCCGGGCACGACCATGACCGCGAGGCAAGCGCATGCTTGCAACTGTTCGTCGTTCCGGGCGCTGGAAGCACCAGCGAGCGTTTTATGCGCATGCTGTTCACCTCGACACTTTCGACCGCGTCAGCCCCTGCGGATATGCCGTCATCGTGGTCGACAAGACCGCGACCCGCTGGGTCTGCTGAAGCCAGTGCGGCCTTCACGCGCGCATTCCTGCGATCGCTGCGGGACGTCGCGGCTCAGGCGGGCTATTTCCAGCAGGTCTATTGTGCAATTGACTCCGGCTGGGCCGACCTCGTGGTACGAAAATGGCCGACGTGGCATCGCCCGCGCGATCAATTACTGAATTGGTGTCACCAGCACGCGAGGCAACTGCCTGTGACCAGCGCCAGCGGAATGCCGCTAAGATAACCGTCCGGTACCGGCTCGCAGAGCAACTCTGTGACGACGCCGATCTTGAACGCGCCGATAACAATGCACACCCCATTCGAGACGATCGCCATGATGTTCGCGACGGCGACTGATGCCGCGCAGTGCCTCCCGTCGCGCTTGTTGGACTCGATGATTGCATGCCCTTGATGGAAACAAACAGTCTCACATCCAGCCGGCGTTGGCCAGGCTCTGCGCTCGAGGTGCTTCTGGTCTTCCTGAAGCTCGGCCTGACGTCGTTCGGCGGGCCTGTCGCGCACATCGGCTATTTCCGCCGCGAGTTCGTCGAGCGGCGCCGCTGGCTTAGCGACGAGACCTTCACCGATCTCGTCGGTCTCTGCCAATTCCTGCCCGGACCGGCCAGCAGCCAGGCGGGCTTCTCCATCGGCTTGCTGCGCGCGGGCTGGCTCGGCGGGATCGCCGCGTGGTGCGGATTCACGCTGCCGTCTGTCGCACTGTTGATCGGCTTTGCGATCCTCGCGCCTTCGCTTGGCGGCCCGGTGGGCAGCGGCCTGATTCATGGGCTCAAACTCGTCGCCGTTGCCGTCGTTGCGCAAGCCGTATGGGACATGGCGCGGCGCCTGTGTCCCGATCATCGCCGGGCGGGCATCGCGCTCGCTAGCATCGCGATCCTCGCAGCGCTGACGACCGTCTACGCGCAGCTTGTCGTCATCGTGACGGGCGCGCTGCTCGGCATTGCGCTGTGCCGCGAAGCCACGGCGAAAAGCCGCGCTGTGACTCATGAACACGCTGAGGCGTTTCATGTGCCGCGCGCAGCCGGCGCGATCGCGCTGATCATGTTTTGCGTTCTCCTTTTCGGACTTCCGGTCTTGATCGCGACCGATCCCACGCACGCAATCCGCCTGTTCGATGCGTTCTACCGTTCGGGCGCACTCGTGTTCGGCGGCGGTCACGTCGTCCTTCCGCTTCTTCAGCAGGAAACCGTGGCGACGGGCTGGGTATCGTCGAACGACTTTCTCGCGGGATACGGCGCAGCACAGGCGGTTCCGGGCCCGCTTTTCACTTTTGCTGCCTTTCTCGGCTGGACGATGAGCGGGACAAGCAGTCACGCCTGGGGAGCGATGCTCGCGACCGCCGGCATCTTCCTCCCCGGTCTCTTGCTCGTGCTGGCGGCCTTGCCGTACTGGCAAGCGCTGCGAGCCCGGCCGTCGATGGCTGCCATGTTGTCCGGCGTCAATGCGGCCGTCGTCGGGTTACTGGCGACAGCACTCTACTCGCCGGTCTGGACCAGCGCCGTGCATACCGCGTCCGACTTCGCGATCGCGGTCATCGGCTTTTTCCTGTTGGTGCGCTGGAAGATTCCGCCGCTTATCGTGGTGATCGGTTGCGCGCTGGCGGGAATCGCGCAAGGCGTTCTGCATTGAAATGAGGCCAGTTTGCGGGAACGCCGTCAAGGCGTCCGTAGAACGCTTGCCGCGCATTCGCTGCGATGACCGCGGTTGCACGTACGTCATCGGCTGCGTCTTAGATGACGCAATCCGAACCCACGCTGCGCATCACTCTGCTTGCTCGAACGTCGGCCCGCGTCGCAAGCGGATAGGCCCGTGACTGATCGCGTCCGGATGCACGGTTGCGCTTCCTTGCGTGACGATGATGCGCCCTTCACGCGCCAGTGCCGAGGCGACCTGCCTGACGGCAGGCATCAGCGCGCGCCACGCGGCTTCATCGGCGGCCAGGGCGCGCGCGACGTCTGACGGACAGATAGAGGAAGTCGCGGCGCGCTGCCGAAGCAGGCGCAGCACGCAATCTTCGATGTCGGATCTCGATACGCTCATCTCTATCACGGAATATTCGAGAGCAGGCAGGACCGCAACGATTCAGTTCGACACATCGCAACGATCGAGCCCGTATCTCACCAAAAAGCTCAAGACAATCCGTAATTAGGCTGCTTGCCGCCGAAATTCTCTCGGTCAACACTGATCCCGAATCCAAACAGTCAGATGCCCGTCCGGTATATCGGACACCACCCACAAACTCCGGTGCCTTTCGGATGCAGTTCTGGAACCGGTCCCTCGTCCACCCTGGAATCAGGACCTGCATATGAAATTCGTTGCTCTACGCGGCAAAGCGGCCGCTCTCCTCGTCGTCGGAACGGTGGCCTTGTCGGCATGCACGAAGGTCTCCACCCCAGCCGAAAGCCCTGCGGCAACGACTTCCTCGACGCTGCAGGCGGTCCTGCAACGCGGGACCTTGCGCGTGGGCGACTGTCTGACCTTCGCGCCGTTCGGCTTCTACGACAAGGACGGCCAGCCGGACGGCTATGACGTCGATCTCGCGAAAGAGCTGGCCCGGCAGATGGGCGTCAAGCTCGAAGTCGTGAACACGACCAGCGCCAACCGCATTCCGAATCTGCAGACGAGCAAGGTGGATGTCGTCTTCTGCAACTTCACCCGCAATCTCGAACGCGCGAAGGTCATCGAATTCACGTCGCCGTACGTCGTCGCGAGCGAAGCGCTGCTGGTCAAGAAGAGCAGCGGTATTCAGTCGGTAAAGGACATGACTAACCGCACGATCGCGACCGTGAAAGGTTCGACCAACGGCGATGAAGTCCGCTCGCTGAACATGCAGGTCAAGATTCAGGAATACGACAGTTCGCAGGCCGCGATTCTCGCCGTCAAGCAAGGGCAAGCCGACGCGATGATCGAGGACAACAACTTCCTCGCCTATCAGGCGAAACTCGACCCCGAACTGACCGTGACCAACGAAGCGTTGGTGCCGCTGGAGTACAACGCGTTCGGCGTGAAAGCCGGCGATCAGGCGTGGCTCAACTACCTGAATCTGTTCCTCTTCAACATCAATGCGTCGAAGGTGAACGCGCAGCTTTACAAGAAGTGGTTCGGCGTCGATCCGCGCTTTCCGCTCAATCCGCAATTCTGAGCAGCCCATGACTGAATCGCCGGCCGACGACGGACCGATAGGACCGATAGATCCGAAAGGGAGAAGGACATGAGCTATGAGTGGTTGACCCTGTGGGGCTATGTTCCAGAGTTCCTGAAAGCCGGCTGGCTGACTCTGCAGGTCACGCTGCTCGCGTTCGTGCTGGCGATTTTTCTGGGCCTCGTGGCCGCGCTGGCGAGCATGTCCCCGCTCGGCGTGGTTCGTTTTCTCGCGCGGGCGTACGTCGAAGTTATCCGCAACACGCCGGTGCTTCTCCAGATCTTCATCGTGTTCTTCGGCTTGCCGTCGGCGGGCATTGCGCTCGATGCCTACTGGGCAGGCGTGATCGCGCTCGGACTGAATGTCGGCGCCTATCTGTCGGAAGTGTTTCGCGCGGGCATTCAGTCGGTGCCGCGCGGGCAACTGGAAGCGGCGGCAATTCTCGGTCTGGAGCGCGCACAGATCATGTCCGAGATCGTCTTGCCCCAGGCTGCCCGCGCCGTCTATCCGGCGATCGTCAACTACCTGATCCAGTTGCTGCTCGGCACGTCGCTCTTGTCCGCTATCGCGCTGCCTGAGCTGACCGGAACCGCGACGGTCATCAACTCGCGCACGCTGCTCTACGTCCAGACGTTCGCGGTCGTGCTCGTTGCCTATCTGGTGCTGAGCAACGTGCTGTCATGGGTTGCGAGCCGGCTCGGCGCGAAGCTGTTTCATCCGCCGCTCGTCGTGCCCCCGCGCGCGCGGTTCGGCGCTTTCGCGTTGCGCCGTGCCAACCGCGCCTGAGCCGCGAACCGGAGCCGGATCATGTCACTCGAATTGTTGCGAACCAGTCTGTCGATCCTGTTGCAGGGTCTCGTGACGACACTGCTGCTGTCGGTCGCGGCCATCGTCGGCAGCACGCTGATCGGACTTCTCGCCGCCGTGCTGCGAACGTTCGGGCCGTGGGGCACGGACCGTATCGCCAGGCTCTACGTCGAACTCTTTCGCGGCACGCCGGTTCTCATCACGCTGATGTTCATCTACTTCGGCGTCTCTTACTTCGGCTATGCCATCGACGTGTTCGCTGCCGGCGTCGTCGGTCTGAGCGTTTATCAGGGCGCCTATATCGCCGAAGTGTTCCGCTCGGGAATCGAGGCGGTGCCGAGGGGCCAGTGGGAAGTCTCGCAGATCCTCGGGCTGTCGCGCATGCAGACCTTCAGCGCCGTCGTACTGCCGCAGACCGGAAGGATCGTGCTGCCGCCGCTCGTCGGACAGTATCTGTCGCTCATCAAGGACACGTCCATCGTCAGCATGATCGGCATGTCGGAACTCATGCACGGCGGACAAGCCATTGTCGACCGGATCGGCAAGCCGGTCGAAATCTACGGGCTCGTCGCACTCATTTACTTCGTCGTGTGCTTCCCGCTTTCGCAGTGGGTGCGCCACCATGACCGCAGGAGGCTCTCGTGAGCGAGCAAAGCCAGAACAAGCCCGTCATTGCGCTCACGGGCGTCAGCAAGGCATTCGGTGCAACGCGTGTGCTCGACGAAATCAATATCGACGTGCGTGCGGGCGAAGTCCTCGTACTCATCGGCGCGTCGGGATCGGGCAAGAGCACGGTGCTGCGCATCATGGCGGGCCTCGAAACGGCGGATTCCGGCGAAGTCTGGGTCAACGACGTACCGCTGCACGACCCGAAACGCGCGCGCGACATACGCGGTCACGTCGGCATGGTGTTCCAGCAGTTCAATCTGTTTCCGCACAAGACCGCGCTCGGCAATGTCACGCTCGCGCTGATCAAGGCGCGCAAGATGAGTCCTGCCGATGCACGGAAGCGCGCGATGGACGTGCTCGATCGCGTAGGGCTCGCCGAGCGCGCGGATCATTATCCGAGCCAGTTGTCCGGCGGACAGCAGCAGCGCGTCGCCATTGCCCGGGCGCTTGCCGTCGAGCCCGGCATCATGTTCTTCGATGAAGCCACATCTGCGCTCGATCCCGAACTCGTCGGCGAAGTCACCGACGTGATGCGCGGTCTCGCGCGCGACGGCATGACGATGGTGGTCGTCACGCACGAGATGGGATTCGCGCGCAAGACCGCCGATCGCGTGGTGTTCATGGACAAGGGCGTCATCGCCGAGCAAGGCGATCCCGAGCAGATTTTCGTCAATCCGTCGAACGAGCGCACCCGGCAGTTTCTGCATCGGGTGCTCGATCATTGACGCACGATGGAGCGGATGAATGGCTGTGATGGAATCGTCGCGCGCCCGGGGCGTGGATCGCGTGATTGCGATGTTCAGGCAACTGCATATTGCGCAGCGCCCCATGTCGATTCGCGAGCTGATCGAAGCGACCGGCGCGCCTCGATCGAGCATCTATGAACTCGTCGCTATCCTCGCCGAAGTCGGCTGGCTGGAAAGCACCGCCGACGGCAGCGTCTTCTTCGGACGGGAGATGCATTACTACGGCTCCGACTATGCAACGCACAACGACCTGATCAGCCGCGCGCATCAATCGATTCTCGCGCTGGTGCGCAAGCACGAGGAAACCGCGCAGTTGTGCATGCTGGAGGGCAACAAGTACACCGTCGTTCTATCGGAGAACAGCGCGCGCCCTTTCAACATCAGTTCGGACATCGGCGTGAGAGTGCCGATTCCGTGGACCGCGACCGGACGCCTCTTGCTCGGCCACATGAACGCCGACGAGATCCGCGCGTTGATTCCGCAGGAGGACTTCGTTCTGGACAACGGCGTTCGTATCGACTTCCAGGCATTCATGCGCGATGTCGAGCTCGCGCGCGACCTCGGCTACTGCTGCACCGAGGGACTCTCGAACGCGTTTCGCCTATGCATGGCCGCGCCCGTTCGCGATCGGGCCGGAACGCCGGTCGCGGCCCTCTGCTTCATGACAGGCCGCGACACGACCCCGGACCGCCGGCAGGCCATGCTCGACGACCTCCTGCAATCGGCGCGCGCGCTCTCTCACCGATAGAGTTCAGGGGCGCGCGCGCGCATGCCCGCGCATTCACGCCGACGCGCCCTGATCGACCGCCTTGCGCAACGCTTCCAGAAAACGCACATAGGCCGTCGCGCCGGGGTCCGGATGGCCGATGCTCCGCTCCTGCACCCACGCCGCGCGGCCCTTCTGCGACTGCATTTTCGCCGTTTCCACGACGCGTTCGCTCGCCGTGGCGATCATCGCGTCGAGTGTATCGGCCGCGCTTCCCTGCGATGCCTCCAGCACGTCCAGGCTCGGCGCCAGCGCATCGAGCACGGTCTTGTCGCCGATCTTGCTCTTGCCGCGCTCGGTAATGCGTGACGCCACCGCCCGCCCGACGGCGAGCGCCTCGTCGCGTCCCAACGCATCCTTGCCCTGCACCGTCTTCGCGGCGGCGAGCAGGCCGCCGCCCACCAGTGCTGCGAACGTCGATGGATTGGCCGTCGAAAAAGCCTTCCCTGCGGCGAGCAGCAGGTCGCCGAGCGTGGCCTCGTCGGGCAGCGCGCCGATTGCCTTGACGACCGCTTCCGATCCCGCGCGCACGGTGATGCCGAGATCGCCGTCGCCGAGTGCGGCATCGAGGTCGCGTAGCTCGTCGGCATGAGACGGAAGCTCACTCAATGCGTGCGACAGCAAGTCCCGCATTTGTCTCGTAGAAATCATTTCGTCATCCTAATCACGCACGCGTGCCTTCGCGAAAGAAGGGCGAATGCGCCGGTTCGGCGAGCAGCGCTTCGAGTTCATCGTCGAGCAGCATGACGGTGATGGATGCCCCCGCCATTTCCAGACTCGTCACGTATTCGCCGACATACGACCACGCGATCGACAGGCCATCGCCCTCGGCGATCTTCGCCGCGCGCCGATACAGCAGATAAAGCTCTTCGAGCGGCGTCGCGCCCAAGCCGTTGACGAGCAGCGCGAGCCGCGAACCCTTCGGTGCTGCGAGATCGTCGAGAATCTGGCGCATCAGATTCTCGGCGATGGCATCGGCCGACTGCAGCGCGCCGCGATGCGTTCCGGGTTCACCGTGGATGCCGATGCCGATCTCCATCTCGCCATCCGGCAGCGTGAAGGTGGGCTTGCCGGCCGCGGGCAGGATGGTCGGCGAAAGGCCGACGCCCATGGTGCGGCAGTTCGCATTGGCCTTCGCGCAGATGCGGGCCACTTCTTCTAGCGAACCGCCGCGTTCGGCCGCCGCGCCCGCGCACTTGAACGCGAACACCATGCCCGCGACGCCGCGCCGGTCGGACGCGCGCTCCTTCGGCGCCGATGCGACGTCATCGGTCAGCACGACGGTCTTCACTTCGATCCCTTCGGCATCCGCGAGGTCCGACGCGAGATCGAAGTTGAGCACGTCGCCGCCATAATTGCCGTACACGTAGAGCACGCCCGCGCCGCCATTCACGCCTTTGGTGGCCTCCAGAATCTGTTCCGACGATGGCGACGAGAACACGTTGCCCACCGCCACGCCGCCGCACAAGCCTTCGCCCACGTAGCCGAGAAATCCCGGCATATGGCCCGATCCGCCGCCCGTCACAATGCCTACGCGGCCTTCGCGGGGCGCATCGGCGCGAACGAGCGCGCGCTTGTCCGCGTTCGCCGCCTTGATCCATTTCGGATGCGCAAGCAAGAGCGCGTCGATGATCTCATCGACGAAGGTTTCCGGGTTGTTGATGATCTTCTTCATCTTCGCGTGTCTCCTTGGTTTGTCTCTCGATGTCCTGCGTTATTGGTTGACGTCGCGCGTGTCACAGCTTGCGTCGCTGGCTCAGCGCATCCAGCAGGACTGCGGCGAAGATCACCCCACCCTGAATGAACTGCGTCCAGAACGGATTCACGCCCAGCAGCGACAGGCCGACGTTGATCACCCCGATCAGCACGACGCCGATGAACGTGCCGACGATCGAGCCGCGCCCTCCCGCGAGCGACGTGCCGCCGATCACGATGGCCGCGATGACCTGAAGTTCGAGACCGTTCGCCGCCGACGGCAGCGCCGAATTCAGCCGTCCCGCGAGCACGATGCCCGCGATCGCCGCCGTGACGCCGGCGAGCATGTACGTGAGAAACACGACGCGCCGCACCGGAATGCCCGCGAGGCGCGCGGCCTCCTGATTGCCGCCGACCGCGAACACCTGATGACCGAACGTGGTCTTGCGCAGCAATACGTGGCCGATCACGAAGACGACCAGCATCACGATCATCGGCATCGGCAGGCCCGCGATGGCCTTCGCGCCGAACACGGTGAACGCGTTCGGGAAGTCGAACTTCGTGCGGCCGTCCGAGATGGCAAGCGTGAGGCCGCGTGCCATTGCCATCGCGGCGAGCGTCACGATGAACGGCACGAGTCGCAGCCAGGAGATGGCGAAGCCGTTGATCGCCCCGACCGCCGCGCCGGTCGCCAGCGCAATGAAGAGCCCGCCTATGCCGAGACCGACCGCATCCGGGCTCGATCCCGCCATGAAGGTCGCGGCGACCATGCCGCTCAGCGCGACGAGCGATCCCACCGAAAGATCGATGCCCGACGTGATGATGACGAAGGTGCCGCCGACCGCCGCGATGCCAACGACGGAGACCTGCACCATGATGTTGGTGAGCGTGCTCGTCGTGAGGAATTCCGGCGATGCAATCGACAACGCGACGCAGATGATGACGAGCGCCGCGAACAATGGCCCGATGCCGCTTCTCAGTTGACGGATCACGCGGCGCGACAGCGCTTCGGTGTCCGCCCGGTTGGCTGCCGTGGATGTCATGCCCCTGCTCCTGTCGTTGCCCATTGAATCACCGTTTCGGAGTCCGCCTTGTCGCGCGGTATTTCAGTCACGATGCTGCCGCGATACATCACCAGCACGCGATCCGACATGCCGAGCAGTTCCGGCAGTTCCGAGCTGACCATGACGACCGCCGCGCCCGCGCGGGCCATCGCCACCATGTGCGCGTAGATCTCGGTCTTCGCGCCCACGTCGATGCCGCGCGTCGGTTCGTCGAGCATGATGACGGCGGGATTCGTCGCGGTGGCGCGTCCGAGAATGACCTTCTGCTGGTTGCCGCCCGAGAGCGTGCCCGTGATTTGCAGCACGGACGAAGCGCGCACGCCGAAGCGCGTGCTCGCGTCCTGCGCGAGCTTGCGCTTTCTCGCGCCGCGCACGAAGCCGCCGCTCGCGAGCGCCCGGAGACTCGACAGCGCAATGTTCTCTTCGATGCTGGCATCCAGCACGAGCCCTTCGAGCTTGCGATCTTCCGACGTATAGACGAGCCCGTGACGCACGCCTTCGTTCGGCGAATGATTCGAGACCTTCCTGCCTTTCACGAAGATCTCGCCATGCGTGGCGGGCAGCGCGCCGAAGATTGTCTTCAGCAGTTCCGTACGCCCCGCGCCCGCGATGCCCGCAATGCCGACGATCTCGCCGGCGCGCACCGTGAAGCTCGCGTTGCGCAGCAGAGGCGCGCTTGCGAGGTTGCGCACTTCGAGCACGACCTCGCCGTAGTCGCGCGGCTCCCACGGATAGAACGATTCGAGATTGCGCGCGACCATCGCCTGCACGAGCTCGGCTTCGGTCCATTGCGACATGGGACGCGCGCCCACGGTCGCGCCGTCGCGCATCACGACTGCGGAATCCGCCAGCTCGAACACTTCTTCCAGATGGTGCGAGATGAAGATGATGCCGAGTCCTTCTTCGCGCAAGCGCCGCACGACCGCATACAGGTTCTCGATGTCGTGGCTTTGCAGCGCGGCGGTCGGCTCGTCCATCACGAGGATGCGCGCGTCGCGTGCGATGGCCTTGGCGACTTCCACGAGTTGCCGCTTGTTGAGCGGCAGATCGCCGAGGCGCATCCACGGCGCTACGTCGTCGAGGCCCACGCGCGAGAGCGCCTCGCGCGCCATCGCATGCGCCTCGCGTTGCCTCACGAAGCCCTTGCTCGCGGGCATGCGGCCGAGAAACAGATTCTCCGCGACCGTCATGTCGTTGATGAGCGAAAGCTCCTGATAGATGACGGCAACACCGGCGTCGATGGCGGCGTTCGTGCCGCGCGCAAGCGGCTTGCCGTCGATTTCGATGTCGCCTTCGTCCGGCTCGTAAGCGCCCGAAAGCGTCTTCACGAGCGACGACTTCCCCGCGCCGTTTTCGCCGACGATCGCCATCACATGTCCGGCCTGCAATTCCAGGCTCACGCCGCGCAGCGCCTTCACGCCGGGAAAGCTCTTGACGATGCCCTGCATGCGCAAAAGCGGCGCCTTCGTGCTCGAAGGCGCGCGCGTGCGCGGTTCGGTTTCGACTTTCATGTTCGCATTCCGCTCGCGGCCGCGCGCCTCAAAACGCGCGGCCGCCGGTTGGCCTTACTGCTTCACTTCTTCGGACCACAGGCCGTACTGTTTGACCGCGTCCGAGTCGATGTTCGACTTGTCGATGAGCATGGTCGGCCACGCATAATTCGCGGGGACGTCCTTCTTCGCGTTGAAGTCCGCGATGAACTGCAGCGACTTTGCCGCCATCTTGATGGGGTTCTGCGAGATGGTCGCGTCCTGCTTGCCCGCGCGAATCGCGGAGAGGGCCTGTGCGGTTCCGTCCGCGCCGATCACCATGATGTGCGCCTTGTCGTCGAGCGGCTTGTAGCGCCCCGCGTTGTCGATGGCTTTTTCCGCGCCCACGGTGTTGTCGTCGTTGGCGCCGAATACCGCGTCGATTTGCGGATACTTCTGCAGGATGTTGGTCATCGCGTTGAGCGACTTCTCCTGGTCGAATGCGCCCTCCTGGCGAGCCACCACCTTGATGTCCGGATACTTCGCGATCTCGTCGCTGAAGCCCTTCTCGCGATCGGTCGCCGCCGTGGTGCCGACGAGACCGATCAGGTCGACGACGTTGCCCTTCTCCGAGCCGTATCGCTTCTTGAGCTGCTCCGCGATCCACTTCGCCGCCGTCTGGCCGAGCGCGACGTTGTCCGACGCGACGAAGGACGTCACCTTGCCGCCGTCCGATCCGCGATCGAGCGTGAAGACGGGAATGTTCATCTGGTTCGCTTTCTCGACGGCCGGGATGATCGCCTTCGAATCGATCGGATTGAGCACGAGCGCCGTCACGCCCTGACTCAGCAGATTGAGCGCATCGTTCACTTGCTGCTGCGCATCGCCGTTCGCGTTGGTCTGCACGAGGTCGAAGTTCTGATCCTTCGCCCCGCGCTCGACGCCGGCCTTGAGGCCCACGAAGAACGCGTTGTTCAACGTCGCGATGGAGAAGCCGATCTTGGGCTTCGCGCCGCTCGCGGCGGCCGCCGGTGCGCTTGCCGGTGCACTCGCCGGCGCGCTCGCGCTTTCGCTCGCGCTCTTGGCAGAACCGCTGCCCGACGATGTGTTTTCGCTCTTGTTGCATCCCGCGAGCGCGGCGGCGCAAAGCAGCAGCGCCCCGGTGGATTTGCCGAACGTTCCCCAACTATCGAATCGTGCAGAACTCCAGGCCATCACTGTCTCCTTTGTATGAGTTGTTCATTGCAGTTAGCTTCAGGTCGTGTCGCGGGGTTTCAATCGTTCTTGCTGCGCTTTCCGTACGTCTTGAATCGTTCCAGCACCTCGTCCATCTGCTCGTGGCTCAAGATAGGCGGCGTGCCAAGCTGCAACGCGAGCAGGTATTGCCTCGCGAGCACTTCCACTTCATGCGCGAGCCACACGGCGCGCGGGAGATCCGCGCCGAGCGCGACAACACCGTGATGCGCGAGCAGACACGCGCGTCTTCCTTCCAGCGCGGCGAGCGCGTGGTCCGACAGCGCTTGCGTGCCGAAGAGCGCATACGGCGCGCAGCGTATCGACGCGCCGCCTGCGGCCGCGACCATGTAGTGAACGGCCGGTATATCGCGGCCGTGAATGGCGAGCGCCGTTGCCGCCGTCGAGTGCGTGTGCACGACCGCATGCATGTCCGGGCGCGCACGCAGCAGGTCGCGATGAATACGCCATTCCGACGAAGGCCGTTCGACGCGAAAGACATCGTCGTCGTCGCGCACGTTAAGCGGCAGATACACGATGCTCGCGGCGTCCAGCTCGCGTGCCGGAACGCCGCTCGGCGTAATCAACAGGCCGTCGCCCAGACGCGCGCTGACATTGCCCGACGTGCCCTGATTGATGCCGAGGCGTTGCATTTCGAGCGCCGTCTCCACGATGCCCCGGCGCAGCGTGTCCTCATCCGTCGCGTTCATGCCGCGTTGCCTTCGGCGGCGAAGAGGTTTCTGAGCGAACGCTCGAACGGCGCTTCGACGATGCCTCGTTCCGTGATGAAGCCGGTCACGAGGGCGTGCGGCGTCACATCGAATGCGGGATTGCGCGCCTTGATGTTCTCCGGCGCGATACGTTGCCCGGCGAGATGCGTGACTTCGGTCGCCGAGCGCTCCTCGATCTCGATGCGCTCGCCCGTCGCGGTCGAGAAGTCCAGCGTCGAAGAAGGACACGCGACATAGAACGGTATGCCGTAATGGCGCGCGGCGATCGCGAGGCCCAGCGTGCCGATCTTGTTCGCAAAGTCGCCGTTCGCGGCCACGCGGTCCGTCCCGACGATCACGAGATTCACGAGACCCTGCGACATGATCGAAGCCGCCGCGCCATCCATGATGAGCGTCACGTCGACGCCCGCCTGCTGCAACTCGAACGCCGTGAGACGCGCGCCTTGCAGCAGGGGCCGGGTTTCATCGGCAAAGACGTTGAATGCGACGCCCGCGCGATGCGCCGCGTAAATGGGCGCCGTCGCCGTTCCGAGACCGGTGGTCGCGAGCGCGCCTGCATTGCAGTGCGTGAGCACGCCGCTCCCCGGCCGGATGAGGGACATGCCATGCAGGCCGATGCCTTCGCATAGCGCGATGTCTTCCTCGTGGATGCGCTTCGCTTCATCGACGAGCACGTCGTAGAGCGCCGCGCCATCCTGCGCGTCGCATTCGCGCGCGCGCCGCACCATGCGCCGCAGGCTCCAGCTCAAATTGACCGCCGTGGGACGCGCGCTGTCGAGCCACGCGGCGCGCCGTTCCAGTTCCGCTCGAAACCGCGCCACGGGCAACGCGCGCGCATCCTGCATCGCGACGCATAGCCCATAGGCCGCCGCCACGCCGATGGCAGGCGCACCGCGCACGCGCAGTTCATGAATGGCCCACCACACGGCGGCGGCATCGGCGGCATGCTCTACCACGATCTCGTGCGGCAGGCGCGTCTGGTTCAGCAGCAGCAGTTTGCCGTCACGCCACTCGATGGTGGGCGCGAGCGCAGGAAACAAGGGCTGCGAATTCATTCATGCTCCAGTCAGCGTTGTTCGACGGCCTCGCGCTGCATGTCGCGCGCGAGCAGGGTGACATCTTCGATGCCGGTCAGAGCGGCGCGCTGCACGAGCAGCGCTTCGGCACAGCGCAGGCAGCGCACTTCGATTTGCGCGCGCACGTCGGCGTCGGGAATGCGCGTGATTTCCGCGACCTTCGCCATGCCGACGATGCGCCGGATAATCTTGCAGCCCGCGAAGCCCAGCGTGTCCGCCAGAAGCCGCCGCATGAAGTGCGCGCGGTATGCCTCGGCCGCGCGGCTATCCGCCGATCCGCCGATGAAGGGCCGGCCGCTTCGGCTTTCGTGATCGCGCCAGAGCGCAAGGAACTTCGCGCTGAAGCCGTTCCAGATGCGCGCCGTCTGATCGAGCAGCCATTCCTGATACGCGCCGGGATCGCCGCCATCGAGGCGGCCGTGATAGTCGCGCGAGAAATACGCGAGCAGCAGGTTGGCGATCAGCGCGCCGATGTCGAAGCCCATCGGCCCATAGAAGGCGAACTCAGGATCGATGACATAGGTCTCGCGCTCGTTGACCATGATCGAGCCGGTGTGCAGGTCGCCATGCAGCAGCGTTTCCGCATGATTCATGAACGCCCATTTCATGTCGGCGGCGGCGAGGCGCAACGCATCGTCGGTGCGCAGGCGGTCGAGCGCGGACTTCGGCAAGGCGGCGCTGTAGACGTTGGACGGATGGTCTTCGAACGGAAACGTGAAGACGAGGTCTTCGGTGATCTTGCACAACTCCGCGTTCACGGCCCCGCCCACGGCCTGCTTCTTGATGTCGGGTGAAAGATAAAGATCGGAGCCGAAGAAAAGCGTCTGCGCGAGATACGTCGACAGATGCTCGGCCATGAGCGGATACCTGACGCCGTCCATGAGCCCGTGCCGCAAGATGCGATGCGACGAGAGATGCTGCATGACCATCAGGAAGCGCTTGCTGTCCGCGTGAAAGACCTGCGGCACATGCTGCGGACACAACGCGCCGAAGCGTCGCAACGCCGCGACTTCATGCTCCATGCGCTGGCAGGACAGCGGCCAGTTCTTGCCGACGAGCCGCAGAAACGGCGGCGCCTGCTTCACGACGACGCTGCGCTCGCGCGCCTTCGCATTGGTCACGAAGTACACGAAGTTGAGATTGCCGTCCCCCACTTCGACGATCTCCAGATCATCGGGATCGCCCAGCCGCGCGCGCACTTCGGGAATGCCGCCGAGGTAATCGGCAAGTGCGGCTGCGGTAAATGCTTCGAACTCCATCGGTGTCTCCTCCGATGTGTTGAGCGCGCAGGTCAGCGGAACGCTTCAGCGACGTTTGCGCACCAGGTCGAACTTGAAGATGCTCGTGTTGTAGTAGTCGTTGCTATAGCAAAGCGGCTCGCCGCTCTGATCGAAATCTACTTCGTCCAGCAGCAGAAACAGACCGAAGCCGTCGCCCAGTTCCGGCAAGTCGCGCGGCGTGAGGATGGTCGGCTGTATCGACGTATGCGTGTGGGACAAACGGCGCCCGGTACGCGCGAACATGCCGAACAGCGACTCACCCAGTTCTCCGTCCGCGGCATCGAACAGCGTCTTCGGAATGGTGTCGATGCAGTACGCGGCAATGGCGTCGTCCGCGCGGCGCACGCGCTCGATGCGCACGCATTCGTCGCCTGCCTCGATACCCAGCTTGTCCGCAAGACTCTCCGATGCCCCGACGATGTCCATGCGGATGCGGCTCGTCGACGGCACCGCGCCGACGCTCTTGATCATGTCGGTCACGGACATCAGATCATCCAGCCCGCCTTGCAGCTTGAGCGAAATTTGTCTGATGAAGGTTCCTCTGCCTTGCACGCGTTCGAGCAGTCCATGCGAGATCATTTGCGCGACCGCTTCGCGCAGACTCGAACGCCCCACGCCCAGCAGCTCGCATAGCTCGATTTCCGTTGGAATCTGGTCGCCGGGCTTGAGCTTGCGCTCACGAATCATCGTGAGAAGCGACTCCTGGATCTTGTCGCTCATCGAACGCTCGACGCTTAGACGCATGGGACTCCCGCAGGTGGCATGAGGTCAAATATACATCAGACGTCTGATGTTCCTGTTGGGATTTTCCCTTAGCTGCGTGCGCTCATCTACATGACCAAACTCCCGCAGTTGCAGCAATTTTCGCCACGCAATCCGGCCCACGCTGGCGCATGCGCTCGTCGCATTGCAATAACGCGCATCGCCTCGCGGGAAAAAGTGCGGTGCAACGCACGCGGCATGAGAGACCGGCGAATGCTTGCGTGTGTAGAATGAGCCGTCCTGAAGTACGGCTCCGCATGCGCCGATGAACGAGCGCCCGGAAAGAGAGCCGATCGAAAGGCAACCCCAAGGAGACGGCAATGTGGTTTGTCGGCAAGAGCGAACTGCTTTCACTCATCCAGCGCAATTGCCTCGACGAGGTAATGCCCGCGTTCAGCGATCACCGAACGCTCCGCAAGAACACCATCGTTTATCGCCCCGATGAATCGAGCGAGCACGTCTATCTGCTCAAGAGCGGCAGCGTGAGGCTGTACCGGCTGACCGAGGACGGTCAGGAAATCACACTCGCGTTCGTGAAGGCCGGCATGATTTTCGGCGACGGCGACGTGCTGAATCAGGCGAACTATTCGCATCACGCACAGACGCTCGCGCCGAGCATGGTCTGCTTCATCCGCAAGCAGGATTTCAAGGACCTGCTCGCACGCTATGACGTCATCAACCAGTTCGTGCTGCGCAATCACTACCTGCGCTGGCAGGAAGCGCAGCAGTTGATCGAGAACCTTTCGCTGCACGACGTGCGCAAGCGGCTCACCAACATTCTCGTGATGTTCTCGGGACAAGTGGGCATCGCTTGCGATTACGTCGATCACGGCGATGCGATTCTCATCGACTTGCCGATAGCGCAGGACAAGCTCGCGGAATTCATCGGCACGTCGCGCGAATCGGTGAACCGGCATATCAGCGATCTCAAGGCCGAAGGTCTCGTCGACATGCGCGAACGCAAGATCGTGCTGACGCCCGCGTTCGTCTCGCGCTTCATCGGCAGAACGCACGCGCTCGCCACGGCTTAGGCGATATTCGCGAGTGCCCGCTTGACGGCGGCCACGCCGCTTTGCGGGCTCGACAGCACCGGCACGGCCAGAGAGCCGAGCGCGGGCACGAGACGCGCCATCGAAACCTGCGCCAGCACGATCACGTCGACCTGATCGGCCAGTTCGACGATCGCCCGTTTCACGATGTCGTCGTGCCGGCCCGCGTCCCCCGCGAGCAGCGCCTCGAATGCGCCTTGCGCGATGCATTCGGTCACGTCGACCTGCCGTCCGTGCTCGGCCGCCTTGCTGCGAATGAGACGGACGGTCGGCTCCAGCGTGGTCGACACCGTCGCGACCACACCGACACGCGAACCGATCGCGCTCGCTTCTTCGGCCATCGACTCGTCCACTTTGACAATGGGCGTGCGAATGAGGCCGCGCAGCAGATCCGTCGCTTCGCCGACCGATGAGCATGCGTTCAGAATGATGTCCGCGCCCATGCCCTGCGCGCTCGACATGTACGCGTAAAGACGCGCGGTCACTTCGGGCGTCAGGCGTCCTGCTGCGCGCACATCGGCAAGCAGGCTGTCGTCCACGATGTTGATGACGCGATCGCCCGGCAACTGCTCTGCGAATTGCGCCTTGAGCGGCTCGACGGTAACGGGTCCGGTATGCACTACGACGATCTTTGCCATGCTTCGCTCTAACGTTTAAATGAGTTGATGTCAGGCAGTGGCGAGCGCCATCACCTTCTCCTGGTTTGCTTCCTCGCGGCGCAACTCGCCGCTAATGCGCCCTTCGCGCACGGTCAGAATGCGATCGCTCACGGCGAGTACTTCGAGCAGGTCCGACGAAATCACGATCACGCCGATGCCCTGCGACGCGAGCCGCGCAATGAGCGCATGCACTTCCGCCTTGGCGCCGATATCGATGCCGCGCGTAGGCTCATCGACGATCAGCACCTTCGGTTGCCGCGCGACCCACTTCGCAATGACGATCTTCTGCTGATTGCCGCCGCTCAGATTCACCACTTTCTGCTCGACGCCCGGCGTCTTGATGCCGAGCATGCGCACGTACTCCGCGCAACTGGACCGCTCGCGCGCCTGCTGCACAAACTGGAACGGCGAGTAGCGCGAGAGATGGGTCAGGCTGAAGTTCTCGCGCACGCTCATGCCCAGCACGAGCCCTTGCGCCTTACGGTCCTCGGTGACGAAGCCGATGCCCGCGCGAATCGCATCATGCGGATTGCGGATCGCGACCGGCTTGCCCTCCATCAGGATCGAGCCGGTCGAGGGGCGCATGCCGAAGATCATCTCCATGATCTCGGTGCGTCCCGAGCCGACGAGCCCCGCGATGCCGAGCACTTCGCCGCGATGCAGCGTGAAACTGATATCGCGTATGCGTGCATCGGCGGACTTGCTCTGCCTGAGCGACAGATCGCGCACTTCGAGCACCGGGCGGCCGGTCGCGTGCGATTGCGGCTCGCCATAAAGCTCGCTCAACTCGCGGTCGACCATCTGACGCACGAGCGTTTCACGGGTCACGCGGTCGATCGGCATGGTGCTGACCGTGCGGCCGTCACGCAGCACGGTCACGCGATCCGCGAGCTCGAAGACCTCTTCGAGCCGATGCGAGATGTAGACCACGGCAATGCCCCGCTCCCGCAAGCGCTTGACGAGTCCCAGCAGCACGCTCGTTTCGTGATGACTGAGCGATGCGGTCGGCTCGTCCATGACGATGACCTTCGACTGCGCGGACAGCGCCTTCGCGATCTCGATCATCTGCCGCTGGCCGACGCTCAGTTCGCTGACGCGCGTCGCCGGATCGACGTCCATGTCGATCATCTGCAGCACCTCGCGCGCTTCGCGATGCATGCGCGCGCGATCGATGAGGCCGAAGCGCGTGAGCGGCTCCTTCGCCAGAAAGATGTTCTCGCCGACCGTCAGATTTTCGACGACCGCCAGCTCCTGATAGATGATGTTGATGCCGAGCGCGCGCGCATGATTGCTGTTCGCGATCGTCACTTCGCGACCTTCCACGAGGATGACGCCGCCGGGATCGGGCGCATACACGCCTGTCAGCACCTTCATGAGCGTGCTCTTGCCTGCACCGTTTTCGCCGGCGAGCGCGAGCACTTCGCCCCTGTAGATGGCCAGATCGACGTGGTCGAGCGCCTTCACGCCGGGAAACGTTCTGGAGATGCCGCGCATCTCCAGAAAGGGCTTCGTACGGTCGCCGGCGGGCGTCATTTGGTGTAGCTGCCGATGTTGTCCTTCGTCACCACCGTGACGCCCGTGTCGATGTCCTTCTCCTGCGTCTCCTTACCCTGGATCTGCGCGACGAGATGCTGAACCGCGAGCGAGCCCATCGTCACCGGACGCTGCACCATGATGCCCTGAATGTAGCCCTCTCTCAGGCCCTTGAGCGTATCCGGGAGGTCGTCGAAGGCGAGCACTTCGAGCTTGCCTTTCATCGCGCCGAATTCCTTCGTATTGAGCACCTTCGCGACCGCCGGGCCACCGACCTGACTCACGCCGAAGATGCCGTTCAGGTTCGGATGCGCGCGCAGCGTCGTCTCGACAACGGACACGCCACGCGCGAGGTCGTCGTCCGTGCCCTGCGTCTCGACGATCTTGATACCCGGGTACTTCGCGAGACCCTTCTTGATGCCGGTGATGCGCTCGTTGAGATTCACCGCGCCGAGCTGCCCCGTCACGATCGCGACTTCGCCCTTGCCGTTCAACGCACGGCCCATCGTGTCGGCCATCGTCTCGCCTGCCTGCACGTTGTTCGTGCCGATGTACATCGAGCGGCCGCTCTTCGGCGAATCCGAATCGTAGGTCAGGACTTTCACGCCGCTTTGCGCGGCCCGCTTAATGACGCCTTCGACTGACTTCGGCTCGTTCACGGAAATGGCGATGCCATCCACCTGACGCGAGATGAGGTCTTCGATGATCTGCACTTGCGTCGAGCCCTGCGTGTTCTGCGGCACGACCCATTGATACTTGACGCCGGCCTTGTCCGCGGCGGACTGCGCGCCCTTGTTGCAGTCGTCGAAGAACGGCACCGCGACCTTGGGAATCACGGCGACCGATATGTCCTTCCCCTCCTTCGCGTGCGCAGCGCTGCCGAGCGTCGCGCAAAGCGCGAGCGTCAAGCCCGCGATAATTCTCGGCGTGGTCTTCATGCTTCGTCTCCCGTTATGGTTTCTGTCGATTCGGCTCGGATCAGGGCCCTTTGCGGCGCACGCGCCATATGTCGATGCTCACCGCAATCAGGATCACGCAGCCGGTAATGGCCTGCTGCGCATAGGTATCGATGTTGAGAAGCACCACGCCGTTGGTGATGATGCCGGCGAGCGCCGCGCCGATGATCGCGCCTTCGACGCTGCCCGCGCCGCCCGAAAGACTCGCGCCGCCGATGGCCGCCGCCGCGATCACGTCCAGTTCCGCGCCGAATCCCGACGCCGGTTCCGCCGATACGAAGCGCGAGAACGCGATGACGCCCGCCATCGATGCGATCAGTCCGGACAGCACATACACCGCGAATTTCACGCGGGCGGTGCGCACGCCGGACAATCGCGCGGCCACTTCGTTGCCGCCCGTCGCGTAGACGTGACGGCCGAAGCGCGTCTGACGCATGACGACGGAGAACACGCCGGTCATCGCGAGCAGGATGACAACCGGAAACGGCACGAAGCCGATATAGCCCTGCCCGATGTATGTGAACGCATCCGGCACGTCCGGCGTAACCGGCACGCCCTTGGTGATGATGTACATGAGCCCGCGCCCGATCGACAAGGTGCCGAGCGTCGCGATGAAGGGCGGCAACTGTATCCACGTGATCATCAGGCCGTTGAAGGCCCCTACGATCACGCCGACCGCGAGCCCCGACAGAACCGCGGCGAATGCCGTCATGCCGTGCTGAAAGGCGAGCGCCGTCACGAGCGACGACAGCCCCATGACCGAGCCGACCGAGAGATCGATGCCGCCCGTGATGATGACGAGCATCATGCCGATGGACATGAGCGCCACGAGCGAGAACGAGCGGAACACGCCCATCAGATTGTTGGTGGTGAGAAAGTACGGCGAGAACGCGCTGATCAGGAGTCCGACCAGCAACACCACGGATAGTACGTTCAGCTCGCGGATGCGCAGGCAGGCACGCAGCAGAGCCACGCCGCGCGATGATTGCGGCTGCGGCTTGTTCGAACCTTTGTTCGACGCTTTATTCGACGATAGTGCGCTCACCGATCGCTCCTCCGTTCAGGCTGAGGCCGATCATAGGCGCGATGGAAACGGCAAATCTGTGACGCGCGTCATAGTCGCGCATCGGGGATGACCCGTAGAACAACTCGCGCGCCGCTATGACGCGCGTCACAGAAATGGAAGGCCAAGAACGGCTACGATGCGCGCACACACTGTCGAATTCAAAAGGAGCGCAGCATGACGAAGCGAGTGATTGTGACCGGCGGTAGCGGGCTGGCCGGCAAGTGGGTGGTGGAGGATCTGGTCGCGCACGGTTATGAAGTGCTGAACGTGGACCGCGTGCCCATGGCGAAGGGCACCGCTCGCACGCTCATTACCGACATCACCGACGCGGGACAGGTCTTCAACGCGCTGGCATCCACGACGACGCCGAAGGAGTTCGACGATGACATCGAGCCCAAGCCGATCGACGCCATCGTGCATTTCGCGGCCATTCCGCGCATTCTGGTCACGACCGACAACGAAGTCTTTCGCATCAACGTGATGGGCACCTACAACATCCTCGATGCGGCGTCGAAGCTCGGCATCAAGAAGGTGATCGTCGCATCGAGCGAGACGACATACGGCGTGGTGTTCGCGCATCGGCATCGCGACCCGGTGTACTTCCCGCTGGACGAAGAGTATCCGGTGGACCCGATGGACAGCTATGCCACGTCGAAGGTCATCAACGAAGTCACGGCCAAGGCGTTTCACGCCCGCACGGGCGCGGACATCTACTGCTTTCGCATCGGCAACGTGCTCGATCCCGCCGACTACCAGAAATTCCCGGCGTGGCTCGAAAACCCCGCGTTGAGAAAGCGCATCGCGTGGAGCTACATCGACGGACGCGATCTCGCGACGGCGGCGCGCCTCGCCATCGAGAACGACGGTCTCGGATTCCAGGTGATGAACGTCGCCGCCGACGACGTCTCGTCGGATCTGCCCACCGCCGAATTGCTGAAGCGCTTCTATCCGAACGTGCCGGTCAAGAAGCAGTTGGCGGAATCCGAAACCCTGCTCAGCAACGAAAAGCTCAAGCGCTTGCTCGGCTGGCAGCAGGCTTACAAGTGGCGCGAGCAGGTGGCGAAGTAAAGCGCGCGCGGTGGAGCGCATCAGCCGACCTCGATGCGCCTTCATCGACGTAACGGTTCATGCCGGTCCCGATCTGGCTTTGCGTGAGCGATGGCCGCAGGATCGCCACGCCGCGGCCGCCGCGATGTCGCCTCGATCAGCGTGGGCCGCGCGCGCGGCGGCACCGCGCGGCGCACGCCGAAGATCTCCGCGAGATTGGCCTGCGGCGCGTGTATCGGCCGGATCACATTCAATGACCCGCTCATGAGCGGCGTGACGCCCGGTCCGTGTCCGCTCACCGTGCTATCTCCATGCACGACGACGCCGATGGTCACGAACCCGCTGCGAAAAAGCGGGCCGCGCCGGGCATCGGCATGCATGATCGCCACCATGTCGCCGAAGCGCAGGCTGCCCAGCCGGTAACGCTCGCGCGTCTGCCGGTCGGCGAGCTGAATGTCGTAATCGCCACGCCATGCGGTGTTTTTGCCGAGTCCCGATCCCATCACGCGCGCCGGCACGAGATGGGTGACCGGAACATGCAGCTTGCCGTCGCGCTCGACGAGGCCCCAGCGCCGGATGAGAGCGGGCGACGCATTGAAGACGTCGATATCCGGATGATCCGTGAGCCGCATGCCGGGACCGACGGAGTGAACCTGCATCCGGTCGCCGATGCGCAGACGCCGCAGCACTTCGGTGGGAAAGTCGACGAGCACGTGATTCACGCCGCCGTGCTTGCCCGTGACGAGACCGATGCGTCCCTCGCATGGGCCGCTGATCACATGCACCGCATTGCCCACGCAGGCATACGTGAGCAGCGCGTTGTTCGGCCCGTCGCGCGGACCGACGATTTCGCGTCCGTTGTGATGCAGCGCGACGCCCGGTTCGGTGTGATCGCTGGCAAGCCCGACGCATGCATCGCCGATACGTTTGTTCAGCGCGATGCCGCCCGTGCCGTGCAGCACGCGCGGCACGCCGTCGTAACCGATGCGATACGCCGACGTGCGCCCGACCGGATGCGCGATCTGTCCGGTCACGGCCGCGGCGACCAGTTCGTCGGTGTTGATTCGCGGCGCGCCGGCACGCGTTGTCGCCAGTTCGCTCGGCATGATTCACGCTCCCTTCTACGGCCCGACGGATGCGCCGCGCGGACTGCCGCGAGCCGCCGCCGAGTCAGACCGGATACCACCACGCCCGCGCTTCGGACCACGCGTCGGACGAGCGGGCATCGTCCGAACGGTTCTCATCCGCGGATGAGGCGTTCCACCTTTCAGCCGTCACATGCACGACGGCGAGCCGCGGCAGGCGCTGGCACAGGCCCGTGAGACCCGCCTGCGCCAGCGCCTCGCGCAAGAGCGCGCGTTCCGCCGCGAAAAGCGAGTCGGGCGACGCGCTGTCGGCTTCCTCCACGAGAATGTCCAGCTCGCGCAGCCTGGACACCAGCGTGGGCTCGCACTCGTCGCCGTTCAGCGCGCCTCGCGCGGTCAGGATCATCGCGGCATCGAGCGCCGCCGACAGCGGCAGCGTGTCGATGCTCGCCGTGCCCGGGTCCCAGTGCGCGGGCCAGTCCATGTGCCAGTCCATGGCGCGCCTGCCGCGACCGCGCTCGGCGCGGGCGGCGAGACTGTCGGCGAGCGCTTCGTAGTGTTCGATGAGACAGGCATCCGCGTGATCGAGCAACTGCGATTCGGCGAGACGGTCGCCGATCCAGCGAAACGGCCAGGACGCGGCATCCGTCTGCTCGCGCATCTCGATCCACGCGCCGAGCACGTCGCTGCGCGGTGCCACGGACGCGTCCGCGTCCTCGTTCGGCAGGACGGCCCGGAGCCAGTCGCTCGAATCGATCAACTGCCAGAACGTGCGGGTGAGCCACGGCTCGACGACGTGCGTCAGACGCAGCGCCAGCTTGATGCCGCCTGGCGTCGCGAGGATCAGCGCCGGATCGAGCACACACGAGAGCTTCCTCGTGTGGACGTGGACCAGCATGTCGGATGCGTGCATGGCTTTCCTGCCTCACGTCTTACGCGGCCGATGGCTCATGGTTCACCGGTCGGCCACTCGTGCTCAAACGGCCACCGGCTGCGGCACGCCGAGCACGCCTCGCAGCGCCGGCGTCACGCCGGGGAAGCCGCGTCCTTCCGGCGTCATGCGATACGCGGCGACCCATGCTTCCGCGTGCGCGCCCATCGGCCGGACGACGCTCTGGAACAGTATCGGATCGACGGCGGTCTTGAAGTCGTTGTCCGCGATGAACTGAAGGATGCGCCGCCCGCTTTCCGCCATCTTCGCGCGCTGCGACGGCTCCGCGACGCCGCCGAGGTAGCGGTTGGACACGATCTCGACCACGTCCCACTTCGTGTTCGCATCGAAGGACTTCTTGATGTCGGGCGCATCGAGGAGCTTCAGCACCTGGATCAGGTAATGGCCGGTCTCCATCGTCAGCGCGAAGATGTTGCCGTAGGTCGAGCGGTCGAGCGCATAGCGCAGATCCAGCCCGATGCGCTGCACCGTCGCGACGCTGCCGAAGGGCCGCTGTTCGAGCATGGGGCCGCCGCGGATCACTTCGCCGATCATCAGGTCGCGGAAGTACTGGCTCACGGCGACCATGAATCCCAGCAACTGGCGGTGGAAGTTTCGATTGACGATCGCGCCCGCGGGCGCCGGGGCGGTGCCGTAATTGAACGCCCGCCGGTACGCGACCATGCGGTCCTGCCGCGTATAACGCAGCGGACGCCACTTTTCGAGCAGATACAAACCGCGCGCGCCGGGTCCGCGCTGAATGCGCATCTTGCCGAGGCGGAAGAGCTTGAGCAGTGTCTCGGCGACCTCGAAGATCTTCATGCGCTCGTGCTGATAGATGTAGTACAGCTCGGCCGCCGCGTGCAACTGGCTCGGCACGATGGAATCGTCGAAGTCCGGCTTGATGTACGCATAGCCGACCTTGTCGAAACCGACGACGCCTTGCTGCCCGAGGCCAATCAGATCGAAAAACGCCGACTCGCCGCTGTCGCCATTGGGCTTGCCGAGCAGTTCGGCGAAGCGCTGCTCGAACTGCGACGCCGCGGCGTCGCGCTGTTCGGGCGGCAGGCTCGCGAGCTGTTCCTGAAGGAACGACTCCCACAGCCGCTGAATGGTTTCCGTGGTATTGAAGTTCATGGTCCCGCTCCTCGGGCACGTCGATCAAGCCAGCTCGACGATCACAGTTTGCTCGACCCGCGCTAATGCGATCAGACGCTCGTTGATTTCCTTCTCGTATTCGTCCGGCGGGATAGGGCCATACAGATTGCCGATTTCATCCACTATCCCTGAGGGAATGTCGTTGCGCTCGCCGATCTCATTGCCGAACGATTCGCCAAGCTCATTGAGTTTTTCTGTCAGACCCTCCGAGGGCTCCTCGTGCATTGCCGCGAGCAATACCTCCTTCAAGCGCGACAAATGCCGCAGCACGCGGATAGCGACGGAAGAAAGATGCGTCGGCCAGTCCGCCTGCCGGTTCATGATGCCGGCGAGCAGGCGCACCCGCTCCCCCGCTTCGCAGACGCACTGGCGCAACGCCGCCGTCTGCGTAGCGATCTCGCTGAGACTCGGCTGACTGGTAATCGCCTTCGCGACGCAGTCGATATTCCGGTTGGTCGTGTCGAGCAGCGTCTTCAGGTCGTTCAGCAGCGTGCCCACCGGCGCGGCAAGCGCCACGTTCACATTCGGATTCAGATTCGCGAGCGCCACGCGGATGTTGTCGCCTGCATCGTTGACGGCCCGCGTCAGCGCGTCGAAGTTGTCGTCCTGCTCGATGCGCGCCATGCAGAGCGTCTGCGCGATGGTCGGGCTCGGCGCGGCGGCCGGAGGAAGGCTTCCCCATCCGCCATATTTGTCTATCGTCATGATGTCCTCCCGCAAAAGCGGCCGGCGACGCGTGAATGCTTACAGGCGATCGAAGAGCGTCTGTTCGAAGTGCGGCGGAATTCTCGGATCGAGCGGCGTGCACGAAGCGGGGACGCCGCCGCCCGTCGCCTCGCGGAACAGGTCGAGCGCACGGTCGATGAAGAGCGGCAAGATGCCTTCCGGCCCGGTGGTCGAACTGTCGAAAATCTCTTCGACGGACACGCAGCCAATCGTCATCTGCTCGACGAGCGGACGCCATTGCAGATCGCTGTCCCGCTGCAGGCAGAGTTCCTCGTGCATCACGTCGACGAAGCGCAGCGCGGACGGCGCGCCGCCCATGAAGCTCAGATTGTTCTTCACGATGCTCTCAAAGCTCGCCACGGTCGTCGTGACCGACCAGTAGTTCGCGTCGAGCGGGCGCAAGAGGCGGCGGATCGCGTCGAGTTCGTTGATGACCGCGTCGGGAATCACGCCCGCCACGCCGGCCACCACGGTTCCGGTGCTGCAGAACGCGCGCGGCCGCTGAAGGTTGCCGCGGAACGGCCACATTGGGCCGAAGAACGGCTCTCTTGCCTGCGCGCTCGCGTTGATCGGGTTCGACGCGACGATCACGTCGATCAGGAAGCTATATGCGGCGGCGCGCGCTTCCGGCAGACCGAGATCGGCGTCGCCTACGCAGTAGAAGTCGATCGAGCGGTCGATGTCGTACAGCAGCTTGTCGAGCACGATCTGGGCGAGCACGGTGTCGTGATCGCACGCGCAGTCGGTCAGGCAATCCAGTTGACGGGCGAGCGTGCCACGATGATTGACGACATTCATCAGCCGGTTTTCCGCCGGCGTGATCGGCGACGGTCCGTACAGCCCGTAGTTGAGCACCGAGGGCCGCGCGACGCGCAGCAGCCGGAAACCGCCAGCCGGCATGAATCCGTCGATGAACAATTGCAGCGCCTCCAAAAGCGTCGCCAGTTCCGGCGACACGTTCGGAATCTGTCCGAGCGTCGATTGCACGAAGCGGTTGAGCCGCGCGAGCGGTCCCCACGCGGTGGCTCCGATCGCCCGCGATCCGCTCGACCCGCCGCCGCTCGCGAGCTGCACGACTTCGTCCATGGTGCGCGCGAGTTCGCCTTCACCGAGCAGCGAGCGCAGATCACCCTGTCCGCGCGCTTCGAGCATCGCGGCGAGCTGCCGGTACGATTGCAGTCCGCGCGGCCACGTGCTTCCCTGTCCGACCATCGCCGCGACGCCGTCGACCTGGCGCAACGCATTCAGCACGGCATCGCGACGCGCCTGAAGCTCGGTGAAGGGCGCCTGCAGCAGGAAGTGACCGCCCGCGAACCCGAGGTTCGCCAGTGCTTCGCCCATCAGCACGAGGATCACGGCGGACACTTCGTCGAGACTCTGGCCGAGATCGCGAAAACTGCGGTTCAGGTCCGGCGTCAGCACGCCGATCATGCGCGCGAGCCGCGCATAGTCGCCGAGCTGGCGTCGCATCGCGAAAGCCTTGTCGCGCTGGCGCGTGTCCATCGACATGCGCGCGGCCGCCACGCCCTCGTCGATGGAGCGCACGATCACCTGCTGCCAGCCTTCCAGTTCCGGCCGGATGTCCTTGCTCTGGTTGTCGTCGAGCAGACGCGCGATATCGGTGTCGACGTCGTGGCGGGCCTGGTTCAGATCGATGTTGGTCGCGGCGAGCGGCGGCGGCGCAGAAGGCCGGACCACCGCAGTGCGCAGAAACGGCATGCCCTGCGCCTCGCCTTCGATCGCCTGCGCGCGAACGTCGGATTGATAGCGGTCTGCCAGCGCCTGCGCGATCGCCTGAGGATCGCGCGGATCGCCCACCTTCAGTTCGCGCCGGATGAGATTGTCGATGGCGAGGGTCTGACGATCCGGCATCGGCGAAAGGGCGTTCGGGGTTTCGTTCATGGCGGCTACCTACCTTTGGCAAGTCCTGGCGTCGGAGAATTCGTTGCTGGTCACGCTGCCGTCTTGTAGTGCGAAGGCTCGGTGGCCTTCTCGCGCAGGTGATCCGTCAGTTGTCCGATGACGTTCTCGGCCAGCCGGCGCGGCGCAATACGGCCGGCTTCGAGCGCATAGTGCGCCGCGCTCACGAGATGACGCGGCGGCAACTCGGCCGGACGTTCCTCGGCGAGGCAGCGCGCGCCCGCCCGGATCGCGTCCTCGTCCTCGCGGCGAAACGGAATGATGTCGGCAAGCGCGCGCTGGGCGAGATTGCGGCGCGTCTGAAACGCAATTTCATCGACGACGTCGGGGATCACGCGCGGCGCGCTCGACATGAGCGCAGCCGGTATGCGGTGCCCCTGCGACGGCTTGTACAGCGCCTGCCAGACGCGCAAGAGACGCGTCCCGTCTTTTCCGAAGCCCATGCGCCGCAGCATCTCCGCGAGCAGGTAGACGCGCAGATAGGCCGTCGGATGCGCGCTGCCCGGCCGGTACGTCATGCTGCGCGGCCCCGGATTCGCGAGAAAGTCCGCCATGCCCCACGCGGCGGCCGGGCCGCCCAGCAGCAGCGCGGCGAGATCCGCGAAAATTTCCTTGTGCCAGCGTCCGTAGACGGTCGCGACCAGCGGATCGCGCGACGACCCGAGAATGCGCCGCAGCACGGCCTGACGGTTCTCTTGCCAGATGCCGAGATCGGCCTGCAGATTGTGCGCCACTTCATGCAGAAAAACGGACTGCCACGGCTGGTCGCGGTCCCAGGGAATGCGAATCAGCGGAAACGGGTTCGGCTCGCCCAGAAGGCGCGACAACTGCACGCCGCGCCGCATCGTCGCGGGCGAATAGCCGTGCTCCAGATAGCACACCGGCTTGAGCAGCGGACCGTCGAAGATGCGCGGCGCGGCCTGGCGGATGGCCCGGTAGCAGTCCTGCGCGATGACATCGTGCGCCGCGAGCGCCGGCCCGAAGCTCGTGCCGCGTTGCGCGAAGACTTCGTAGAACATGCCGAAGAGACGGCGCGCGCGGTCGAGCTCACGTTCGACGAGTGCGATGTCGATCAGCACGCGCTGCGGCGGGCGTTGCCGCCAGCCCTTGCGCAATTCGGCGGAACGCGCGCGGATTCTCTGCTCGACGCTCGCGAGCCGTGCATTCGCCGCGCGAATATGATCCGCCGACGGCGCATAAGGCATGTCCTGCGGCCGCAACCCGACGAATGCATTGTCGATGCGCGCGAGCCGCGACAACCGCGCCGTCAGGCCGGTGATTTTCGCTTGGAGAAAACGCTCCACATTGCTCATGGCGGGCTCCGTCCGCTGCGTTTGCCAGATCGCGCCGCTAGCGGGACCCGCGGATGACGATCGTCACCGGGCCGCGCAGACGCAGGCGGCGTGCGCCGCCGCAATGCGGGCACGCGCCGCCGCCGCGCTGCGTCCGGCGTCCCGAGGCGGCCGCCACGGGAC